>NZ_ATDK01000257.1 GCF_000444135.1 Pseudomonas avellanae BPIC 631 | reverse complement strand
TGGCCAAACTGGATCGTGATGCGTTCTTCAATGCTGAGTTCATGATATGACATAGGTTCACCGTACCGGATTGGTCAGGTGTTGCGCTCAGTTTTTGCCGCCGCCCTGTCTATCTGGTCAACGTTGTCCACGTAAACGAGAACTTTCAGGACGCCGCCATTGAAATTCTTGAAGAGACCGTCAATTACGTCGCGCGTACGTACAGCGCTTTCAAGTGGAGCCGGCTGATGAAAAGTACCGACGGCAAGACGGTTATCAACCAAGCGCAATGGAGCGATCGCAGTCAGTTTGAATCGCTGTTCACCGATAACGAGTTCTTGTCACGGTATTCGCGCCTGAAAGAAATCGGCACCTGGGAGTACCACCTCTACAGCGTGGCCGAATACATCACCCCGGCAACGGCCTTGCAAAAAGTAGCCTGACCCGCCTGCTGTTCGGGAGTGTGGTGGTTATCGCCATGCTCTTGGCACAGCTACTCGCGTTTATAAAAAAGGATGACGTTATGACCGTACTCAATACGGCAATGACTGCGCTGCTGGGGATCGACTGCCCCCTGGCGTTGGCGCCCATGGGCGGCGCGTCGGGCGGGCGTCTGGCAGCGGCGGTTTCCAGAGCCGGTGGGCTTGGACTGGTGGGCGCCAGCTATGGTGATCCTCAGTGGATGGCACGTGAGCTTGAGTTGATGCGCGACGTCACGCAGCCCTGGGGCGTGGGCCTGGTGATGTTTACGGTGGCCCGGCGTTTTGAATTGCTCGATCTGGCGCTGGAATATGGCCCTGATGTGGTCGCGTTATCGTTTGGCGATGTGCGTCCTTTCATCAAACCCATTCAACGGGCCAATGCCAGGGTCATTGTCCAGGTGCACGATGTCGATCAGGCGCACTACGCGCTGGACGCCGGTGCTGACGCCTTGATCGTGCAGGGGGCCGAAGCCGGTGGGCACAGTTTGCATCGCTCGTCATTGCCACTGTTCCCGGCGGTCCGCGATGCCGTGGGAGATGCCGTGGTGCTCATCGGTGCTGGCGGGATTGCCGACGGTCGTGGCATGGCTGCCGCATTGGCACTGGGCATGGATGGCGTGATGATGGGAACGCGGTTTCTGGCCTCCGAGGAGGCCTTGCCGTCAGCGCGGGTAAAGCAGCGTGTGGTGCAGGCGGTGGCGAGCGATACGGTCAGGACCCGTTTGTTTGATCAGGTGCGCGGCATCGAGTGGCCCGAAGGCTACAGGGGCAGGGCGATTGGCAACGACTTCTCGGCGGCCTGGGTCGGTGAGGAGCAGGCATTTGCGGCGTCGGTTGATCGGCGGCATGCCGAGTACGAGACGGCGATGGCGGCCGATGACGTCAGTATCAAGGCCATCTGGGCCGGTGAAGTTGCAGACCTGATCAAGGACATACAACCCGCGCAACTGATTATGGAATCAACCTTGCGCGGTTATGCCGACAGCATCGAGCGTCTTCGGGCCTTTCGTTAAAGGGGGACCATTCTTCAAGTGATAAGGATCGTCGATCAGACCCGCTTGCCTGAGTGGGTCTTTTATTTATTGCAGGAGCAAACACCATGAGTTGCCACATCACGCACCAGACCTTCGGTCACGGGCAAGCCCGGGCATTTGTGTTGTCACCGGTCATGCCGGTGTGGGATCAAGGCGCGTTCGCCGGGCCGCTGATCGATCATTTCATCCGCTCCGGTCATCAGGTGACGGTGTTCGACTCCCTGTCACTGCCTGCCGTGCCAGACGAGTGCTTCAGCGGCTTTGCCGAGCGCTGGGCCGATGCCCTCGAGCCCTGGGGCGTACCGGATGTGCTGGTCGGCGTCGCCTTGGGCGGTGCGCTGGCGCAGGCGTTGGCCGGTAGTTCGTTTCTGTCTGTGACCCCTGCCTTGCTGTTGCTTTCTTCCCCGTCAAAAGCCGACGCATTGCTGGATGCAAGGCTTGGGCGCATGGCGGACCTGGCCGAACAGGGTCACGTCAGGCAGGCTAAACGCTTGCTTGATGAGCTGGTCTTGCCCGAAGGCCAGGCACACGCTGAACAAGACCGGTTCGACACTGACAATGATGTGCTGCTGGCACCTCAGGGTCAGCGTCTGGTGCGTGGTTTTCGACTGCTCGACGGAGTGAATGTCAGTGAGCGTCTTTGCGACTATGAGGGGCGTGTGCTGAGCGTATTTGGTGGCAAATCACAGCTGGTCGGCGCCGATCATGTGCTGCGCACCGAGGGGAGAAATCAGCGTTCGTTGTGCGTAATTGATGGCGGCATGCGCCCACTGACCGATGATTTGAGGCGCGTGCTGGAAGGCATCGACACGTTCCTGATCCTGGTGCCGGAGCTGGCGAAATGACTACGCCCGTTGATGAGCCAGGCACAAGCACGCGCTTTATCGACGTGCATTATCACGCCAACCCGGATGCCTTCATTCGCCGTCACGGCGCAATGGAAGCCGGCCGGTGCTACGCAAAGGCGCAGGGCAGGGTGGTGCTGAAGAACCATCTGGGCTGCACGGCTGCTCAGGCATGGGAGGCCCGTCAGGAGGGTTTTCCTGTCAGTGGGTCGCTGGTGCTCAACGAGATAGCCGGAGGCGTTGACCACCGGGTTGTGGAGCGCAGTCTGTGCCTGCGCGGCGACGAATCAGAGCGGTTCATCGTCCATTTCCCGACGGTCACCGGCAGGAAACATACCAGCACGCTGGTCCGCAGCCCGAGCCATCCGATCTTGCAGAACAAGCCGATCCAGCCCGCGCGGGTGACGTCGCAAAGCGGGCGGCTTACCCCTCAGGCGCTGGATATTCTGAAAATGGCCTGTGACTACCCGTTGGTCATTTCGACAGGTCACGCCGACGCGCATGAAGTCAGGCTGTTGGTGGACGAAGCGATTCGCATCGGGGTACCACGGCTGATGCTCAATCAGCCGGCTAACCCGCTCACCGGCTTGAAGGCCGAGGACTTGGCGGCGTGGGGGCGCGAGCCGAATATCTTCATCGAGCAGACGGCGCTCACCTACTTGTTGGGCTATCAGGATAAGCAGGACTTCAGCGCAGTGTTGAGCGAGGTTGCCAATGTGGTGTACAGCTCTGATCTGGGGCAGACCAGTCAGGTTGATGTGTCGCAGTGGCTGTCATTGAGCGACGGTTGGTTCGAGGCATTTGGCCTCAGCGAAGCGCGCCGGGTAGACGTGACACTTTCAAATCCCCGGCGCATGTTGGCTGTTTGACTGGCTACTCAGTAAAGCTCCCCGGATCCGGATCCGGCCCCGGGGAGTTTTTTTATCAGGCTGTTTCTTCTGCGCCTGATGTGACCGCGACCGGGGAGGCGAGCGTTTCTACCGCGCGCGTTTCGCGCAGGCCAGCCACCTCCATCAACGGCAATGTCTGTGCGACGAAGTCCTTGATACCCTGATGGTAATCGAGCCAGGTCAGTGCAATTCCGTCGATACCCCAGTCGGCGTATTTCTGCAGCAGTTCCACGATCTGTTGCGGCGTGCCCACCAGCGGTACACCGGCAAAACCTGCCTTGAAGTGAAAGCGGAAACGTTCAGCGTCTTCTGGCGTGAATATGCCCGTCTGGATACCCAATTCGCGGGTAATGATGTCGCACCCTTCATCATCGCCCAGTTGAGTGGCGTAATAATCGAGATAGGCATCGGCTTCTGCCTGGGTGTTTTTTTGCACCACGTAGCCGTAACACCAGATTTTTATATCCCGCCCGAACTCAAGCTTGGCGACGTCCTTGTAAGACGCGATCTGCTGACGCACCGCGTCTTCGCCGTCCAGATGTTTGATGATCAGAAAAGCAGCGTCGCAGTGTTCTGCACAGAATCGTTTACCGCGCGGCGAGCCACCTGCGTTGATCAAATAAGGCTTGTTGAGCGGACGGGGTTGCGAAATGGCGCCGCAAATATTGAAATAAGCGCCTTTGAAGTCGAATGGTGTTTGCTGTTCCCAGGCACTTTTTGCGATGTGCAGCCATTCTTCGGCGTAGTCATAACGTTGATCGTGCTCCAGCATGTGCCCGTTGAACATGCGCATCTCGGCGCCATACCAGCCGCAGAGGATATTGAGCCCGAAGCGACCGCTGCTGATATGGTCGATCGTCACCGCCTGCTTGGCGGCGAAGAGCGGGTGTACCGTAGGCAGATGCGAGGTGGTAAACACTGCGATCTGATCGGTTAATGCTGCAATGCCGGCGGCCCAGGTGTAGGTTTCAAAACAGATGCCGCCGGTGTTGTTCTCGCCGCCAAAACCTTTCCAGCGGCCTACCGGTATAAATGCCTCAAAGCCTGCACTGTCTGCCATTTTGGCTATTTCCAGATTGCCCGCCCAATCGTCTCCACGCAGGCGTTCTGGCGCATTGGTGACTGTGCAGCCTCCTTCCGTGTTGGTGGAAAAAACACCGAGCTGCATCTTGTTGCGGCTGCTACGCATGGGATTGGTTTTTATCGGGTAATTTTTTTCAGCACGCATGGTGACCTCCCCGGTCATTTTTTATGGAGTTCTTCCCTGTTTCTGCCACGAAGCACACCGCGATAGTCAACGTGGAGTCAGACAGTACTGCGTTCAGACCGGATTACCCCGGCGTGTAGGAAAATACGGCAATACGTACTCTTCCAGCTCCTGTAACACCTCCTTGGCGGGGCGCTTCAGAGGTTTCAGGTTCAACGCTACATGCGAGACGCCTTCTTCTCGTTGGCGCTCCCACAACCTGATGAGCGCGTTTCGCCCGGTGCTGATGCCGCGCCCAACGGTCATGGGGGCATCCTTGTTGTCGTCCAGATCAAAAAATGTCGCATAACCGTAGGGTTTGAAGCGTTTCTGCACGTTGGATTCACGCCAGTGGTCGATGACCTCAGGCAATGTATTGAAGCCGCTCTGGTGCCATATCCAGCCGTCCATGTGGTTTGCCAGCCACTTTATATCCTGGCCACAGCGACCGACTGCCAGCATCGGCAGTCGTCCGCTCCAGGGTTTGGGCAGAAGATCCAGCTCACCGTTCAATTGCCCGTAGTGCTGCGTGGTCAACAGGGGAAAAGAGTGTTCTGTCACTGCGCGTAGAATCTCGACGCATTCTCTGAAACGTGCGGCTCGTGTATCGAAATCCTGCCCGAACGCCGGATACTCAATGGGTCTGTCACCGGTAGACAGCCCCAGCAAAAAGCGTCCCTTGAGCAACACGTCCAGGCTGCAGGCCTGTTTGGCCACGGTCAGCGGATGACGCAGTGTCATGACGATGCCTGCAGTTCCGATACATATTCGCTGGGTGACACCCGCCAGCAGCCCGGCGTACACGAAAGGGTCAAAGATCTGCCCGGCGTCGCCGAAAGCCGGGTCGAGCATGGGCACGTCGCGTAGCCACAGGGCGGCGGCACTGCCGAGTTTGGATAACCCTCCAGCGGCGTAATCAGGCCAAAGGTAAGATGGCCGGGTGCGAACACCTTCGAAAACGCCGAGTGCGCCCCCGATTTGTGCAGGTTGAGTGACTTGTCCTGGTTCATTTGGTTTGCCCCGTCAGACCGGAAGAATCCTGCGGCAGTTCTTCGTGGGCATGCACACGACCCAGCAGCGTGAAAACCGCTGCGGCGGTCAGCACGCTGGCGACACTGAGGATGAACAGCAGGTTGCGAAAGGCCGTGGCGTAATGCTGATGCAGCAGGTCTGACTGGCCGGGGAGGGCATCAATCGCACTTTGCAGATCGCCCAGCGCCGCGCGATTGGCCGCCTCGGTCAAGACTTCTGGCGCCGTGCCATTCAGCGCGCCGAACAAACTCCATTGAATGAACGTCGCGAGTAGCGCGCCGGCCAGCGCGATGGCGATGCCATCAGCTGAAACACGCACCGCATTGAAAATGCCGGTCGCCATGCCAGCCCGTTCCTTTTCCACGACACTGACCGCCATGCCATCCATCAAGCCCCAGGGCAGGCCAATGCCGATACCAATCAACGCCATCGGCAGCAGGGCCATGCGGGTTGCACCGCTGTCCAGCACCAGTGCCAGCCAGGCCAGGCCCGCTGCCACCAGCACTAACCCCACGCCCGACAGCACGCCGGAGGTGAAGCGCCGCGCCAAGTGCGCCGCAAGCATCGGCACAATCAGCAACGGCGCGGCGAGCGCGGTCATCATCTGCCCCGCTTCGAGGGCGCTGAGGCCATCGATGCCGATGAACCTGGCCGGCAGCATGATGATCAGGATCACGAAGAAAAATGCCGGGCTGGCGGCGAGAATCTGCACGCCGGCAAAACGCGGGCTCTTGAACAGCGACAGGTCCAGCATCGGTCGGGCGGTACTACGTTCGACCACGATGAAAATCCATAACAGCACGATTGAGCCGATAATGCCGCCCCAGACCTGCGGATGAGCCCAGCCGTCTTCCGGGGCAAGCAGGATGGCGTAGGTGAAGAGGGTCAGTGCGGCGGTGAAGCTGATCGCGCCCGGCCAGTCCATACCTTGGGCGTCCGGGTCTCGGGATTCGGTCGCGCTGAACAGCACCAGTACAAAGCCGAGTGCGCCGATGAGTGCGGTGGCCAGAAATGACCATTCCCAGCCTGCCGAATCCACCAGCGCACCGGCCGCCAGAGGGCCGAACGCCAGGCCGATGCCGAACGTAGTGCCCAGCAGGCTGAATACCCGGGTACGATCAGCGCCATGAAAACTCTGCGCAAGCGACGACATGGCCCCGGCAAACGCTGCGGCGCCACCCAGACCCTGAATCAGGCGCAGTACATCGATCTGCACAACGGATGACGCTGCCGGAATGGCACTGGTGGACACTACGAATATTACCAGGCCGATCAGCCATATCCGCTTTCTGCCATAGATGTCGGTCAGGCTTCCGGCCGCCATCATGGCGCTGCCGTACGTGAGGATGTAAGCGTTGATGACCCAAGTCAGCTCGACGGCCGACCCGCCCAGCGCCTGGTTGATCGACGGCAAGACCACTGCGGGGCCGGTGAAGCACAAAGGGATGAGGATCCCGGTCAGGCAGGCGGCAAACAACTGTCCCCACCGTCTGGCTTTGGACGACGCCTGAACGTGGTTTGCTGAAGTCATGTGCAATTTCCCTGTGAGACGTGCGCGATTTTTCGGCGCTGCACGCAGTTATCCAAGGGCACTTGCCCTGCGGGGAGATTAGGGGTTGCGCCTGCAAACAAAAACAGTGCTTATGTTCCGAACGTTCAGGACATGGCTGTCCGTAATAATGGAGTAGGCAATGGAATCGCTCGGCAGCATTGCTCTGTTTGTGCTGGTCACGGAGACACGAAGTTTTACCCTGGCGGGCAAGCGGCTGGGTATTTCTTCATCGGGTGTGGGCAAGAGTATCGGTCGTCTGGAGGAGAGCCTGGGCGTACGGCTTTTTCATCGCAATACGCGCAGCATTGCCTTGACGCTCGAGGGTTCGATATTTCTTGATCGCTGCAGGCGCATTCTGTCAGAGCTGGACGCCGCGCAGTTGGAGCTGAGCAACGCCCGAGACCTGCCAAAAGGCAGGCTGCGTATCAGCGTGCCATTGGTGTTCGGGCTGGTGATGCCGGTCGTTATCCAGTTCATGCGCACGTATCCCGACATCGAACTGGACATCGACTTCTCAGACCGTATGGTCGACATCATCGACGAAGGATTTGACGTTGTATTGCGCACCGGAGAGCCGAGTGATTCCAGGCTCATGTCAAAAAGAATGGGCAGTTTTCAGCTGTGCGTTGTTGGCTCGCCGGACTATTTTGCCCGGCATGGATTGCCTGAGCAGCCTGCCGATCTGGTGAATCACGCCTGTTTGCAGCACAAGTTTCCCTCTTCCGGAAAGTTTGAACACTGGCCGCTGCGTCGTGAGGCCGGGTCCGAGGATTTCGAGTTGCCGCAGACCATGGTGTGCAATACCACCGAAGTGCTTGTCGAGGTTGCGCGAGCAGGCCTGGGCATTACCTGCTTGCCGGATTTCATGTTGGCCTCTGCCATCCGCAAAGGTGAACTGGTACCGATATTGGCTGACTACACCCTGCACACCGGGAGCTTCAGATTGTTCTGGCCATCGAGCAAGCATCTTTCCGTGCGTTTGCGGGTGTTTATCGATTTTATGCACGCGAATTTATTTGCGCCTGCGAGGGTTGGTCAGGAGGGCCGATCTTAAGGAAGGCCGTGGGAAAGGGCCGATGCACCGGATGGCGTCGATTGGGAGTGCATTTCGTGACGCTGCGCGTCACAGATTTGTGCCGCGCATTCAGGATCGGACGCAGAGCGTCCAGAACGGCATGCCGACGCAGAGCGTCGCACGATAGTTGAGATTATCCCGCGAGGAATGCCGTGGGTGGCGCATCACCGCGAGCTATCCCTGGGCCGCATTCGGCACATTGATCTGGCCGAGTATGCGCAAATAGAGATGCAGCGTTGTACCGCCCCCCGGGAGTGTTTCCACGCGTACGCCGCCGCCTGCGCCCACCGCAAACTCTTGTACCTGAGCCAGCCCCGTACCTGTTACCTGGCCGGAATTTTTGCTGGTGAAGAAAGGGTCGAATATCTGCTCTTGAATGTCAGCAGTCATGCCCGGGCCGTCGTCAGCCACGCTGAGCACCAGATAATCACCATCCTGAAGACGCGGATCCTCTTCGACCGACTCCAGGCGGGTGGCGATGTGGGCCTTGCCCGGCCCCGACATGGCATCACGGGCACTGGTCAGAAGGCTCAACACTGCGGTGTGCAACTGTGCTTCGACACACAAAACGCCCCAGCCCCGTGCGCGCAGGTCGAACGACAGTTCCAGTTGATCGGCTGCCGAGCGCTGCAGCAGGTCTCGGGCGGCATCAAGTTTTTCACTGACATCGATGCAGATCAGTTCCGGACCGTCCTGGCTGACGCTGCTCAGCAAGCGGGTAACCAGTTTGCGGCCGTGTTCCACGGCTTGCAGGCCAGCATCGCTGAACGTCTCGACGTCTGACGGCCGCCGCGCGCGCATGCGGGTAAGTTGCAGGCTGGCGCTCAGCGCTTGCAGCAGGTTGTTGAAGTCGTGGGCAATGCTGGCTGTGAGCATGCCCAGCGACGACATTCGCTGCGAGTCGCGCAGGTTCTGTTCAGTGCTCTGGCCTTGACGCTGCGCATTGTCGAGTTCCAGCGCCAGTTGCGCAGCCTGTTGATCACGTTGTTCTGTGAGCAGGCGATATTGCATCAAGGCGGCGGTCTGTCGCGCCAGTGCCAGCAGTGCAAGGCGCTGCTGCTCGGTCAGGACTCGCGGCCAGATATCGATCACACACACGGTGCCCAGCGCATGGCCGGAATCGTTGCGAATCGGCGCGCCTGCATAGAACCGGATGTAAGGAGGGCCGAGCACCAGCGGGCTCTCCTTGAAGCGAGGGTCAGTGGTGGCATCTTCCACCACCAGCACATCGGAAGGCTCCAGGATGGCGTGCGCACAGAATGCCAGATCGCGGTGGGTTTCTCTGACGTCCAGGCCGATGCAGGCCTTGAACCACTGGCGCTCCCGGTCAACCAGCGAAACCAGGGCGATAGGCGCATCGCACAGCGTGGTGGCGAGCAGCACGATATCGTCGAAGTCTTGCTCGGGAGCGCTGTCCAGTATCTTCAGGTGCTCAAGCGACAGGACTCGATCTTCCTCGCTGGCGGGAAGTGGCGCAGGGTGGTGGGTCATGGGGGCGCACCGCGATCAGGTAAAAATAAGGTCTTATGATGCCTATGATTCGTAGAGGGCAGCAAGGTGCATAACGCATAAATAAACACGCGCAAGCGGGGCTCTAACCCTGCGCGCCTTGCGGACCCTGAACCGTTTGAAAGGTGGGCAGTCGACGCAGTAGTGCCGCGTACATCAATGACAGCGATCCGGCCTGCGCAAGTTCCGCAGGCCGCCCGGATGATCATCCGGCGCTTTCGTACCCCGGTCCTTGAATACTGCTTTAACGGCGTGCGTTTAAAATGATGGGCGCAATAACAATTGAAGTACGCCTGTAATAAGAAGTTCGAGGGCGTTTATTTTGTGCAGCGTCGCACAGGAATAGCTTAGTTGTAACCTATTGCGTCCAAATTGTGCCTGTTATGTAATAAACTGTCCGACGATCTTTACTGCCCTGTAAGGGTCTTTGGTCAATCACTAACGTCCGTACTCTTCTGGAGCAATGCCGATGCCCGGCCCTAACGATTCAAGCCCTGCCGAACTTTTGCCCGAGGGATCTGCCGACGATCGAGTCACCAGCCTGTTGTGGGGACCTTTCTGGCTAGGCGATGCGACCGGTACCCACCTGACTTACAGCTTTCATACCGCAGACTCGGTCTACGCCACCGATTACAGCCGCTCTCAGGAACCCGGCGATGCCTATTCATTGACCGATGCCCAGGCGGCTGCCGCGAGAAGCGCGCTGGGTGCGTGGAGCGCAGTGGCGGACATTACGTTCACTGAAGTAAAAGATACGCCCGACAATGTCGGAGACATCCGTTTCGGCGGTTTCCAGGGCCTGCAAAGCCTTGAGTACGGTCAGGCCTATGCGCCCGGCACGCTCGGCAGATCCGGTGATGTCTGGATCGGGCCTAAAGTCAATGCTGCGGATCCCGCGAAAGGTACTGATGATTACCTGACGTTCATGCACGAAACGGGTCATGCGCTCGGCTTGAAGCATTCGTTTGAAGGCACGCAGTACAACGATGTCCTGCTTGACGCCAAATTCGAAGACGCCCGCTACACCATCATGAGCTACACCAACAACTACAGCTTCATGCCCACCACGCCGATGTTGCTCGATGTAGCGGCCATGCAATTCATCTACGGTGCCAATAACAGCTATCACACCGGCAATGACGTTTATAAGTGGGCGCCCGATCAATCGGTGTTCGAGACCATCTGGGACGCGGGCGGCAAGGACACGATCGATGCCAGCAATCAGGCGTCGTTCGTCAAGATCAACCTTAACGAGGGTGAGTTCAGCACCATCGGCAAGGCTTTTCTGGATTACAACGATAACCCTGATGCCCCGACGCTGATGAACTCCGGGCTGGCGATTGCTTATGGCGCGCACATTGAAAACGCCATTGGTTCCGCCTTCAACGACACGCTGATCGGCAACGATCTGGCGAACGTACTGGATGGCCGTGGCGGTCTGGATATCATGATCGGCGGCCTGGGTAACGATACCTACGTCATTGATCAGGCAGACGAGCTGGCACTGGTTCAGGAAAAGGCCAACGAAGGCGTCGACACGCTCAAGATCACCTACGACAACACGTCGGCAACTGCTGCGGTGATCGATCTGAACGCAGGCCCCCTGGCCAACTTTGAAAATGTCCACCTCAAAGGCGAGGGCGAGTTCACACTGTTGGGCAATGATCGCAACAACACCCTGACCGGTAACGACGCGAACAACGTGATCTTTGGCGGCGCTGGCAATGACAAGCTGGTGGGCGGCCTGGGCGCAGATATCATGACGGGCGGCACCGGTGCTGACCGTTTTGTGTTCAACGACCTGGCAGAGATCGGCAAAGGCGCGGCCAGCGATATCATCACAGACTTCAACAGCCAGCAGGGCGACAAGCTCTGCTTCCTGAAGATGGATGCCAACGTGGACACCAAAGCCCTTGATGCTTTCAGCTTCATTGGCAGCGGCGAGTTCACCGGGGCTGGCCAACTGCGCTTTGCCGACCACGTGCTGTCTGGCAACGTCAATGGCGATCTGCATGCTGATTTTCAGATTCAGCTGGTAGGCGTCACAGAGTCCCATGCCACCGACCTGGCGGTCTGATCGCTTGGTTTGAGTGACTGAGCTGCACCACAGAGACAGCGCCAGACAGTGGCGCTGTTTTTGGTTTACAGGCCATCGAGCATCTCGCCTTTTGCTGCTTTCACTGCGCACCGCAATTGGGCGTTGTACGGTTTTGACCGTTTTTCAGCACTGCGACGGTGCTGTTACAAAATTTAAAACCACAAATTCAAAATATCCAACAAAACCCACTTGACTCGTCAGGGGCAGCTGACTGTAATGCACTGGCAGTCGTTCACGCCGGGCTTTTCGCCTGAGCTTTTCGCAGAGGTATCTACATTGATTGAGCCAACGCCGTCGTCCATGCCCACCGTGATTGGAGCTGCCGCACTGGTCAGCAAGGGGTGCATGACGCCGATACGTCTGACCGAGCTGTGCCTTTCAATCATTAAAACCCACAATCCCACACTCAACGCGTTTGGTGATGTCTACGCCGAAGCCGCGCTCGAGCAAGCCTGGACCATGACCGCAGAGCTGCAGCGCGGCAAGCCTCGTGGGCCTTTGCATGGCATTCCTTTTGGTATCAAGGACCTGTTTTCGACAGCCGGGTTGCGCACTACACGCGGCTCGTTGACCGCACTGGACGCCGTGCCCGCGCAAGACGCGCCGATCATCCGGCGTCTCAAGAGTGCTGGCGCTATTATTCTGGGCAAGACCGCAACCACTGAATTTGGCTGGACCGGCGCCAGTACCTCGCGGGTCTTTGGTAACGGCCGTAACCCATGGGACCCGACGCTGACCAGCGGCGGTTCCAGCTCCGGTTCGGCGATTGCCGTGGCAGCGCGCATGGTCCCTGCGACGTTGGGGTCCGACGGTGGCGGCTCGGTGCGCATACCGGGATCGTTCTGCGGCGCGTTTGCCCTCAAGGGTACGTTGGGACGTATCCCGACCTGGCCTTGGTCGGCCACCGAGATGCTCAGCCATGCCGGGCCGATCACCCGAACTGTGCGCGACAGTGCATTGCTGTTCGATGTTCTTTCGGGGCCTGACCCGCTGGATCATCAGGCGTTGCCCGCGCCCGACGAGTCCTTTCTGGCTCGTTGCGACCAGCCGCTGAAGCCGCTGCGTATCGGCTATTGTCCGACCTTGTTCGACACCCCGGTCGACCCGCAAATCGCGGCGGCAGTCGAAGCAGCGGTGGCCACTATCGCCAGGTCGCTGCCGGTCACGGTAAGCACCCTGACACTCGACTGGCAGGACCCGCTGGCGACGTTCGAGACGTTGTGGGTCGCAGGCCGTGGCATCGCTTACGGCAAAGCGCTTGAGCAACAGCTGGATCAACTCGATCCGGGCTTTGCCGAACTGATCCGGCACTCGGCGCGCTACGGCCTGGGTGATTATCTGCAGGCAATGCAGCAGCGCGCGGCCTTTGCCAATCAGGTGAACGCGCTGTTTGAAGATTACGACCTGCTGATCATGCCCACGCTGCCCATTCTGCCGTTTGCAGCCGATGACGTAGCGCCTGCTGGCTACGCCGGGCAGGACAGCGCGTTGCCGTGGGCGCGCTGGACGCCGTTTACCTATCCTTTCAACATTTCCGGCAACCCGGCCGCCAACCTGCCGTGCGGCTGGAGCACTGAAGGGCTGCCCATCGGCCTGCAAGTTGTGGGGCCACGTTTTGCCGATGCTCATGTGCTGCAATTCTGTGCCGCTGTGGAAGCCATAGCGCCGTGGGATCAGCGTCTGCCGCCGATGTTGGGGCAGTAAACATGACGCTCGCCGATGCTGCGCGGCAGCCGACCGGAGGCTTTACTTTGCAACGGAATGTCCCCCCTATGCTCAATCAGCCACGACTGGACGAAATCATGCGCCTGCTCGCTCAGCAGCAGCGGGTCAAGGCGTCGGACCTGGCGCAACTGTTGTTCGTGTCCGAAGAAACCATCCGCCGTGACTTCAAGCACCTGGAGGAAGAGGGCAGGCTGCGGCGTATTCACGGCGGCGCAATTCTGCCCCGGTCCAGCGAAGAACTGCCCTTGCAGGAGCGCAGTCGGCTCAAGCCGCGGGCCAAGGCGGGTATTGCTACCTGCGCGGCGCAACTGGTCACCGAGGGCATGGCGATCTTTCTCGACACGGGCACTTCGACGCTGGCGCTGGCCCAGCAACTGACCCGTTTCAGCCAGTTGAAGATCATTACCAATTCGCTGGACATCGCCCAGTTGATATCGCACCAGAGCGACAATCAGGTGCTGGTTGCACCCGGCGATGTGCGGCGTACCGACAATGCCTTGATCGGGCCGCACACCCTGGATTTCGCCCGGCAGTTTCATTACGACATCGCGTTCATGGGCATCGGCGGTATAGACCTGGACCTCGGCCTGATGGATTACCAGGAGCCCGAAGCCATGCTGCGCAGGACGCTGGTCAGGCACTGCACGCGCAGCGTCGTGCTGGCCGACGACGGCAAGTTCGGCCACCGCACGTTCATCAATACCTTGCCGTTTGCGGCGATTACTACGCTGGTCACCAATCGCCCGTTATCCGACGAATTCGCCACACGTTTGGAGAAAGATCATGTCGATACCCTCTATCCCTGAGCTGATCGAGCCGAGCGCCGCTGATCTGGCGGCGTTTGAAGCACTGTTTCGGCAAAGCTCTGCCATTGGCGCGACATCGGCCGGCGGCCTGCATCGGCTGTCTGCCTCGGCTGAAGATGGTCAGGTACGCGACCTATTTCGTGGCTGGCTTGAACAGCACGGCTTTGAAGTGCGCGTTGATGCGATCGGCAATCTGTTCGGCCTGATGACCTTTGACCCTGACGCGCCCTACCTGCTGTGCGGCTCACACCTGGACAGCCAGCCGAGCGCGGGGCGCTTTGACGGTGTTTACGGTGTGCTTGCAGGTGCCGTCGCGGTGTCCAGCCTGGCGCGGCAGATGCGCGAGCGCGGTGAAATCCCGGCCTGCAACCTGGCGGTGGTCAACTGGACCAACGAGGAGGGCGCACGTTTTCAGCCGAGTCTGATCGGCAGCGGTGTATTTACCGGTGCGTTGGCGCTGGAGGCCGCCTGGGACAGTCGCGACGGGGACGGCATCCGCCTTCAGGACGCCCTGCAGGCCATCGGCTATCTGGGCAGTGATCAGTTCGATCTGGCCATTGCCGGGTACGTCGAAATTCACGTCGAGCAGGGCTCTGGTCTGGAAGCCAGCCAGACCGCCATCGGCGTGGTGCGCGAAACCTGGGCGGCACTCAAGCGCCGGGTACGCTTCGATGGCGAGCAGAATCATACCGGCCCAACGCCCATGGCCGCCCGCCGCGATGCGTTGCTGGCGGCTGCGCACACGATCATTGCGGTGCGCGAAGAAGCCGGGCTGCACGGCCTGCAGATGCACACCTCGGTCGGGCGTATCGAGGTTTACCCCAACTCGCCCAATGTGGTGCCCTCCAGAGTGTCGCTGCTGATCGAATACCGCTCCCGCGACGTCGAGCTGCTAAGGGTGGCGGCAGAGCGCCTGGATGCGAGCCTGCATGACATCGCCGACAAGACCATGACCGGTTTTGAAGTGGAAAGCAGCGTACTGCGAGCACCTGCCAGGCTCAATGACCGGTTTGCGGCACTGGCACACGCCGTAGGCACCGAGCTGGGCTTGTCGACCACCGACAGCATGACCGTCGCCGGCCACGATGCGATCAGCCTGAACCGCCATTATCCGGTGTGCCTGCTGTTCATCCCCAGCAGCAATGGCGTTTCTCACAACGAAGCCGAATACACCAGCGATCAGGACATGCGCAACGGTTTGCGCATGCTGACCGGGCTGCTGTATCGCGCGTGTGTCTCATCTGTTGCGTTTCGCTGAGGGCTGACCATGTCATATGCACAAAGCCTGAACACACGCCTGCTTGGCGCGTTGGCGAGTTACGGATTCGACGCAGCGCCGCACGTCGAGCCCGTCACGCAGGGCGTGGCATCGCCGTCGCGGCTGTCCACCGAGTGGGCAGGTTTTCGGGTGATCGGTGCCAATGGCAACTGCTATGTAAAAGTCCTGCAGGCCGATATGGCGCAACTGATTGATGTCGAGCAGGCGGCGCAGGCCAGCGAATGCGCGGGCCGCAGTGGTGCAGCCCCGCGTTTGCTCGGTGCAGACCAGACCCACGGCGTGTTGATTTTTGAAGACCTGGGGCCTCAATGGCGCACCGCGCGGCTTGATGACCTGCTCGCACCGGGTCGGCTGGACGCGCTGTGGGCACTCAAACGCCAGGTGCACGCCGGGCCTGCGCCGGACTTCACCCGCTCACCGATGACGGATATCGAGCGCCTTCGCGCACTGTGCAAGCGCGATGGCGTTGCGCTGCCCGCCGAGCACCAATGGATCGACCGCTGCGTCGACATGGTCTGGCAGGCCTTGCAAAAACGTCAGCTTCGGTCCGTGCCGGTGCACGGTGATGGCGTGGCCAGCAACGTGATGGTGTCCGGCGACGGTCAGTTACGCCTGGTGGATTTTGACTACGGCGGCTGCATGGACCCGTGGTACGACGTGGCGATTACCCTCAATGAGCTTTATTCGTTCGAGAGCGAGTGGCGCGCCGGTATCAGCGCTTGGGCGGGCCAGTGCCTTGAAATCGACTACGCCGTCTGCCGGCTGTATGCGCTGATCAATGACTGGTACTGGACGTTGTGGGGGTTCTGGAGCGGCAGCACCTCTGCCAGGCAACTGGAGTTCTCCAAGGTCGGGCAATGGACGTTGCTGCGCTGTCGGCAATGTGTTCAGGACCCACGGCTGGAAGGCTGGATGCGTCAGATTCAGGAGGGTAGAGCATGAAAATATTAGGGCAATCCACCAGCACCCAGGAGCGCCAGCTGGAAGCCGCCGTGCGCAGTATCGACAGCTGGCAGGGCCGACGTGTCGGTTACGCACCGGTCAGCGGCGGGATCTCCAACACCAACTGGCGGGTCGAGGTCGAAGGGGCCGACACGGCGTATTTCTTCAAGGTGCCGGGCGCGGGTACGGAAATGTTCATTGATCGCCACACCGCTCACGAAGCCAGCGTGAAAGCGGCGCAAACCGGCTACGGCGCGCCAGTGTTCGCGTTTCTCGAAGCATTTGGTGTCGAGGTGTTCGAGTTCATGGAAGGCTGGCGAGCGTCGTCCAACCATGACTTTCTGCAACGCGACATACGTCATGGCGCTTTGCATGGGCTCAAGGCTTTTAACGATCAACCCCTGCTGAAACAGACCAAGACGGTCTTCGACATGATCGCCGAACACCAGGGCCAGGTTGCGGAACTCAAGGGCCTCAAACCCCAGGACGACAGCTGGCTGTGCTTGCAGTATCAGCGCGCCAAAGCGGCCCTTGAAGCGTCCGGAATCGATCTGGCACCGTGCATGAACGACACGCTGGCGGGCAACTTCATGCTCAACGCCGAGCGCCAGATTCGCTTGGTGGATTTCGAGTACGCCTCCAACAACGATCGCCATTACGAGCTGGCGTTGTGGTTTGGCGAAATGTTTTTCAGCGACGACATGGAGCTGGCGCTGATCGAGGACTACTTCGGCCAGGTGAGTGCGCAAACCGTGGCGCGTATCAAGCTGAACAAGGCGCTGGCCGACCTCAAATGGTCGACATGGGCGATGGTTCAGCATGCGGTCTCGCAACTGGACTTCGATTTCTACAAATACGGCACCTGGAAACACATGCGTGCGCGCAGCATCATCAATGATTCGCAATGGGAAACCTGGCTGCGACAGGCGTAACCCGCCAGGCCCACGCTGCAACCCACAACAAGAAAATAGCGGATTACCGCATGCTCCTTTTACTGCTTGAGTTCTATCCGGTCACTTATCAATAGCCAGATCCTGAAATTCAAGGAGCACTCCATGAGTAACGTTCCGCCCTCAAGCAACCCCGGCCGCCTGAAAAGCCTGGTGTTTGCCCTTTATTTTTTCGCCTTGTTGATGATGGCGCTGTTTCCGCCGTTCTACCTCAACGTCAGTGGCAGCAGCGTGCTGGTACTGGGCATTCCGCTGCCGATCTTCTACTGGATTCTGATCGCCGTGCTGATGGGCCTGGGCCTGTGGGTGCTGTACGTGGTCGAGTCCCTGTTAGGCGAAATTCCTGAAGAAGGGGATGCACAATGATCAGCACAACAACGGGTTCGGATCTGTACATCACGTTTGGTCTGATCGGCGTGTTTCTGGCCGGCATGATTGCCGTGCTTTATGCGACCAACCGCAAAAGCGACAGCTTTTCCGATTACGCCGTGGGCGGGCGTTCCTACGGTCCGTGGTTCATCGCCATGTGCTACACCAACTCCTGGTGGCCGGGCGCGACCTTTACCGCGTTCTTTGCGCTGTCCGTCGGCGGTGCGCTGGGCTTTTACGGCATGGTCTACGCCACACTCGGGGTGACGGCGATGTACCTGATGGCCAACCGCGCCTGGACCTGGGGCAAACGCTTCAACCTGACCACCCAGCCGGATTTGCTGGGCATGCGCTTCAACAGCCCGGTGGTCAAACGTATCGCTTCGATCATCGGCATCATCTCGGTATTCCCGTGGGTGGTGATGGGCATTCAGGCCCTTGCGACGTTGTTCCAGTTCGCCAGTTTCGGTCGCTGGGGTGTGACCACCTGCCTGCTGGTCGGGGTTGCCGTGATCCTGATCCGTCAATACTGGACGGTCAGCATGGGCATGCGCGGCCTGATCATGACCGACATGTACCAAGGGCTGATTGCCTACGTGCTGTGCGCTGCGCTGTGCATCTTCTTGATGTTCGGTGATCAGGCGTCGTTCTCGAACCTGTCGCAACTGCCCGCCAGCATGCTGGTGATTCCTGGCGGTACAGGCAGCACCTATGGGCCGATGTACATGTTCAGCCTGATCTTTACCGGCGTGATCGGCTCGATGTGCTGGCCCATGAGCTTCCAGCGTATCTACACCGCCAGCGGTGTGCGCTCGGTCAAGAAGGGCACACTGCTGACGATCCTGCTAGTGGGTGGCTTTTACGGCATTCTGATGCTGTTCGCCGCCGCCATCAGCCAGGACCCGAACGTGGCGGCCCATCCGCAGCATGGCTGGTTCCTGTCGCTGTTCGACATTGGCGGGCCGTGGTTGCTGGCCGTGGCAATCATGATCGTTCTGGCCGCCAGCATCGGCCATGTCGACGGTTGCGTGCAGGTGTGCGGTACGCAGTTCGCCAACGATCTGGCGACCTGGAGCAAGCCGCGCAGTGATCGCGAAAAGACCGTACTCGCCAAGGCCGGCATGGTCGTGTTCATTGCCGCAGCGTCGTTGCTGGCGTACCTGACCTTCGATTACGCACGCTTGCAACTGCTGGCGCAGATTTCCTATCAGGGCATCATTCAACTGGCGGTGCCGCTGTTCTTCGGGGTGTTCAGCCGTCGCGGCAACAAGCAGGGCGCGATTGCCGGCATGCTGGTGGGCATTGTGATCGCCATCGTGCTGACCACAATCTACCCGGATGACATTCCCGGGCTGGGTTCGTTGACCAGCGGTATCGTCGGGCTGATCTTCAATGCGGGCATTTTTGTCGCCTGCGCCGTGGCCATCAAGCCGAGCGCCGAGGAAGTGCGACGTGTCGATGAGCTGTTCGCCATGGCTGCGCCGCAGCGTCACCCTGCAGGCGTGGCGCCGTCCATGAGCTGACCGGCGCACGTGAGGTCGATTCGCTCAGCTGGCGTCTCGACCGGCATTGATAAAGTCGATGAACGCCCTCAGCTGTGAGGGCAGGTAACGATGGCCGTGATAATACAGATACGGCCCGGTAAAGCGTTGCCACCAGGGCTCGAGTATCGGTTCCAGCGCTCCGCTGTCCAGGTGCGGACGCAGCCAGTCTTCGAACAGATGGACAACGCCCAGGCCGTCGATTGCCGCTTGTACGGTCAGGTCGAATACGCCGCCTATTCTCACAATCAATGGGCCACTCGGGTCGACCCTGACGGTCTCACCCTTTCGCTCGTATTCCCAGGGCGGCAGGTTGCCGCTGGGAAACTTGCCGCGCAGGCACGCGTGGTTCAGCAAGTCACGTGGGTGCTCGGGGCGTCCTCTGGCGGCCAGATAAGCGGGCGAGGCTGCGGTGGCGAAGCGCTGGAAGCGCGACCCGATGGGCGGTTTTTCACCCTTTCAGTCGGCAATCCTGACTCGCGTAGCCGCGCAGCTTGATGCCTCCCCCCTGTGCGTCGCGCTGGCGTGGTTGTTACAGCGCGCGCCTAACATCCTGCTGATCCCCGGCACGTCCTCGGTCGCGCATTTGCCCGAGAACCTGGCCGCGAGCGAGTTGATCATCGCGCCTGAGCACCTCGCCGAACTCGACAGCTTGGTGTAAAGAACGGCACGTTTACAGCCTGCCTTCTGCGCGCAGCAGGGCACCGATGCGTTCGATTTCCTGTTCGCCCTGTATCAGCGCGGCCTGGCTGGTGTGGACCGAGTAATACCCGGTCACCAGATTGTGCGGATGCTTTATCGCCGATCCCAGTACGAAACAGGTCGGGCCGGTCGCCACGAAGTCGATAGGGCGGTCCGATTCTTCGAACACCGCCATTTCACCCGCCGTGATCGGGCCGTCTGCGTCGAGGTGCCCCGAGTTGACTGCCAGCCAGCCCACGGTATGGCCTGCTGGCGGTGTGTAACGCCAGTGCTCGCCATCCTGCAAACGCACAGCCAGATAATTCATGCCTGCCGGTGCGGGGATGCTGCTTTGAGCACTGCCGTAACGCCCCAGCAGCACCTGCGCCGGGCCCTCCTGGGCAACCTGGGAGGCCGCCAGATAAACACTGTGCGCCGGGCCGTTTTCCTGTGCGGCGGGCAGGGCTACCCACAACTGAAAGCCGCTGATGGGCGCATCGTTCACCGGCTTGGCGTCGTGCCACACCCCGTTACCGGCACTCATCCATTCCACGCCGCCGCTCGGCAGCAGTCCGGATTTCCCGGTGGTGTCCTCGTAAGCCAGTTCGCCTTCGATCATGTAAGTCAGCGTCGCGATGCCTGAGTGCGGGTGCATGCCGAATCCCTTGTTACCCGGCTCGGGCTTGAAGCCGAACTTATCGAGAAAAATAAAAGGTTTGAGCAACTGACCCAGATCGCCCGGGCTCATCAAGCGGGTGATAGGCCCGCGTTTTCTGCCGCTGGTGCGATGGGTGATGGCGCGAGGCTTGATGTCGACGATGCTGTTCATGGGGTTCTTCCTCTGGGCTTTATGCCTGAGCTCACAGCATAAGCGTCTGCGAATGGGCTTATTAGCCGGTATAGTTGGCTTGCACTCATCCATAAATAGAAGGAATAAGCGCGTGATTCCGGATCTCAATGATGTCGCGCTGTTTGTGCAGGTGGTGCGCAGCGGTAGTTTCGCGCAGGCCGCGAGGCAGTTGGGCATGCCGTCGAATACGGTCAGCGGCGGATTCAGCACCTGGAGGTGCAACTGGGGACGCGCTTGTTGCAGCGCTCCACGCGCAAGCTGGTGTTGACCCAGACAGGTGAGCACTTTTATGAACGTTGCACGGCGGCTGTCGATGGCCTGATGAGCGCCGCCGAGCAGCTTGTCTCCGGGCGAGAAGAGCCCAGCGGCCGAGTGCGCATTGCGGCAATGGCGGACTTCTTCGATTTTTTCTCGATTGACTGGGTCGCCGACTTTCTCGCCCGCTACCCCCGCGTACAGCTTGAGTTCGTGCTCAGTGACGAGCGCGCCGATCTGATCGCCGACCGGCTGGACATCGCGTTCCGGGGCGGCCCTTTGCAGGATTCAGGTTATGTGGGGCGTCAACTGATCGAAGAGGCGCGTGACGGCATGGTTGCCAGCCCTGCCTATCTCGCGACTCGCGGCATGCCCGATTCGCTGGAGAGTCTGCAGGCGCATGACTGCGTCAGCGCAGCGTATCCAGGCGGTTCTACCACCTGGCGAATGCTCGGGCCGGACGCGAAAATGCATGATGTGCAGCTCTCCAGTCGTTTCAACGCCAACACCGCTCAGGCATTGCGCAAAGCGACGCTCGCCGGTCTGGGTATCGCGTTGCTTCCAGCGACCTTGATTCGTACCGATCTGCGTAACGGTTTGCTGGTGCCGGTAATGGCGCAGTATCAGCGCACCAGTCATGGCCTGCATGTGCTTTACCCCAGTCGGCAACAGTTGCCTCTGGCGGTCTCGGCGTTCATCGGGTTGGTGATGGAGAAACTCAGGGTCAACGCGTTCCCTGCACAGTGAGCCGGCCTGGCTGCACAGGAATCCAGTTTACTTCAGTTTCGAGGTCATGTAGATCAGTCGAACGGTCGCGACGGTGATGGCTTCTGCGTCGTTCTTGATCGTTTCCAGTTGCGCGCTGTTCCAGTCCCCGTCGTATGCGTTTGACTCCATCAGGCGGGTGACATGGTAAATGTTCTGCGTCACGTTATGCAGGTCGCCGTGCAAGCGAGCAACGACGCGGTTGAGCGGGTCACTTTCCTGGCTGGTCGTGACCTTCGCTGTGAGGGTGGGTGAAGAATTGCTGAAACCGGTAACGACGTAGGTGACGTTGACGCCTGCATCCGCAATGCGCGACAGGTAGTCTGCGCGTGGGGAGCGCACGCCGTTCTCGTAGTTGCCCTGGGCGTTGGTTTCGACGCCGCCGATGGCACCGAGTGCACTCTGCGAAATCTTCAGTCGCAAGCGTTCTTTTTTGAGCCGTGGACCTATCCCTGTCATACGTTTGTCCTCGATAGACTGTCTGCCAGAGGCTCTGGGCTTACCGCAACAGTCAGGGTTAACAAACGTTTCTGGCAACAACCGGCAAGGCGCTCGAACAACCACGGAAAACCGCTTGTTCGGTGCAATCAGGTACTAACGTGCCAGGCAGTGAAGAGAGTCTACGTAGGAATTAAACGCGGTGATACATTTTTATACGGACTTGAATGCTTTTAAGCAGGGGTTCTAAAAGGCGTTTCAAGTTACATCGGGAGGTCGTATACCGACCTCCCAAAGGCCTCAAAGGCAGCGGGATGAGGGTTGTGCCGCCCAGCTAGCCGCGGTGGCTGCGATCTTTTCAGCCAGGGTTGCAACCGCTTTCTGGTGGGCAAGAATCAGGTTTTCCATGCCTTCTCCAGCCTGCTCGCGGATCACGCTGCTGCAGGTCAGGCTTTGCCTTTTGCTGCCGGCGGTAGCGCCTGCTTCGCGCAGGCCCAGTGTCCACACCACATCGATGAGGGCGTAATGACCGGGCATCGACTCGAAGCGGCGTACGTCCGTGCGAACCGAAAGCACAGGCTGATCGCCGTTTTTCGGCAGGCCGGCCATGTCGCGGCTACCGAACCGACGCTCCAGTTGCGGGGTCAGCGCATCGTGAAACTCGTCGCCCAGTGGCGATCCCCAGCGCTCGGTGTCCAGAATCGCCAGGCTACCGTTGCCCTGACGAACCACCAATGGCGGCTGGTCGACCTGCACCGGCATGATCACCGGGAGCATTTCGAACTGGAACGGCGCGGGCCTGGCTGCGCTGTTGCTGGTCGCGCCCATTGGTGCGATCAGCGTGTAATAGTGAGTCTGCGTCGAGGTGCAGGCGCCCATGCCCAGTGCAGCGGCGAGTACCATCAGTTTCAGGCGCAAGGTCATTGTTTTGGCTCCGGATCAATGGCTCGGGACGAGGACGGTGCGTTGAATGAACGTGGCGCGGCGTCGCCGGTGCGACCGCGAATCAGCGACTCGGGGTGGCGGCTGAGGAAGTCGGTGAGTACCCGGACCGAACGAGCAGTGCGTTGCACTTCATCCAGCGCCTGGCCCAACTGCTGACGCGCAGGCGAGTCTTCAGCGAACGAGTCGTTGGCGGTGCCCAGGGTTTTCTCGGCTTGCTGCAAGGTGCCACGCATTTGCGGCAGCACGCTGCCGTTGACCTGCTTGAGCGTCTTCTGCAGCTCGCTGAGGGTGCCGTTGAGATTGCCCGCCAGTTGATCGATCGGCAGTTTGCTGAGCTTCTCGACGAACGCCTGCAGTTGCTCCTGCAGTTTGTCGAAGCTGCCCGGCACCGTCGGGATTTCCAGCGGGCGGGCCTTGGCGTTGAACGACACTTTCGGCGCCTTCGGATCGAACTCCATGGCGATGTAAAGCTGGCCGGTCAACAGGTTGCCATTGCGTACCTGGGCACGAAGGCCGTTGGCGACGAACGCCCCCAGCACTCTGGCGGACTGTTCCTCTTCATCCCCAGCGCCACCCAGCTCCTTCAACTTGGACTCTGCAGCCCCCAGACGCTTGGGGTAGATCACTGCACCGACAATACCGGGGAAGGTCTTGGTGGCCGGATCGTAATCCAGGTCTACCGATACCACCTTGCCGATGGTAACGCCCAGGAAGTCAACCGATGCATTCACCGCCAACCCGCGAAGCGACTGGTTGAAACGCATGCGGATGTAACGTGGCTCGCCATCTGGCGGCGCCAGCGCTGTGGTCTGGTCTTCAAAAATCTTGAATTCGGCATTCTCGTCAGCCGGCTTGCTTTCGGGGCTCCAGTTGGGCTCGCGGAAGGCGATGCCGCCGGAGATGATCGAGGTCAGGGACTGAGTATTGACCTTCACCCCCGAGGCGCCAACCGTGATGTCTACGCCACTGGCATTCCAGAAACGCGTGTCGGTGGTGATGTACTGATCGTTCGGCGCATTGATGAAGATCTGGATATCGACGCCACGGCCGTCCTTGGACAGGTCATAGGCAACCACCTGGCCAACCTGAATACGGCGATAGTAGATGGGTGAGCCGATGTCCAGCGAGCCCAGGTCGTCGGTGTGCAGGGTGAAACGCTTGCCTTTTTCGCCGAAGGTCACTGGTGGCGGCGTTTCCAGGCCGGTGAAGCTGGTCTTGGTTTCGTCCGAGCTGCCTGCGTCTGCGCCAATGAAAGCGCCTGACAGCAGGGTATCGACCCCCGATACGCCGTGGGCACCAATGCGCGGGCGTACCACCCAATACTGGCTGTCGATCCGCGTGAAAGGCGATGCGCTGGTATTGAGCTCGATGTTGGCCAGTACGTGGGTGCGGTCGTCGCTGAGGCTGATCTCGGTGACCATGCCGATGACCACGTTCTTGTATTTGACCTGCGTTTTGTTGGCTTCCAGGCCTTCGGCGGTCAAAAAGCTCACGGTGATCTTCGGCCCGATGTTCATCCAGTCGTGAAACGCCATGGACGCCCCGATGATCGCTGCAATGATCGGCACCAGCCAGATCAGCGAGACGCTCAGGCGACGACGTTTAACTTCAGGCCGTGGCACTGAAGCAGACGGGGGGAGGGTATTGTCAGACATCTTCAACCTCTGCGTCCCAGATAAGCCGGGGATCGAAACTCATGGCGGCGAACATCGTCATCACCACTACCAAGCCAAAAAACAGAATACCAATGCGTGGCTCGATGGTGCTGAGCTCACGAAACTGAACCAGAGACGCCACCAGGGCCACAACCAGCACATCGAGCATTGACCAATAGCCGATCAGCTCGATGAAGCGATAAAGACGGGCACGTTCACGCATCGCCCAGGTGCTGCGGCGCTGGCAGGTGATCAGCAGCATGCCCAACACCAGAAACTTGATGCAGGGCACCACGACACTGGCGACGAAAATCAGGATGGCGATGTCCCAGGAGCCGCTTTTGAAAAACTCGATCACGCCGCTCATGATTGTGCTTTGACTGCGGTTGCCCAGCAAGTTGGTGTACATCACCGGCAGCACGTTGGCCGGAATATAGAAAATCAGTGCGGCGATCAGGTACGCCCAGGTGCGGCTGATGCTGTCGGGCTTGCGTCGGTGCACCGGCGAGTCGCAGCGCGGGCAGCGTGCAGCGTCCTCCTGGCAGGCATAGCCGCAGGTGTGGCACAGGCTCAGTTTGTGTTCGTGAGCGAAAGGGATGCCGTTCATTCAGGCTTTACCTCCAGCTCATCCCACAGCCTGCGTATGCCTTTGTTGGCAATCAGCAGAATGAGCACCATCAGCATCGCCATCGCCCACAGACCGACACCGGGGTGCACATCGAGCATGCCGGACAGCTTGATGATCGCCACCAGAATGCCAAGCATGCACACCTCCAGCATGCTCCACGGGCGCAAGTGCTCCAGCGCGCGCATGCAGGCCTTGAAGCCTGGGGCCATCACGCCCTTGTGAGCATGCAGCAACACCCAGAACAGCAGGACGATTTGCAGCAACGGGGCAAAGATGATCGACAGGCCGGCCACCAGCGCAATGAGGGTGATACGACCCTGAGCCAGGGCCTCGACCGACTGCCAGAGCGTGACCTCGTTGGTCAGGCCTTTCATGCTGATGCTGATCACGGGGAACAGATTGGCGAACACGAAGAGCATCGCGGCGGCGATGGTCAGGGCCAGCAGTTGCTCGATGGACATTCGATGGCCGCGACCAAGCACTGCCTGGCAACGCAGGCAAAATGCTGCTTCACCGGGTTGCAGCGGCTGGGCTTGGTACAGCGAATCGCAATGCTCGCAGATGATCAGGCCAGATGAATGTTTAGTAGGGTGCACAGTGCTCATCGACGCCATGGATGCAGAAGTAGAGGTAAGAATGCGAGGCACGAAAAGATACCTCTTTATGGCATTACGTAGCGTCTTTTTTTGTACAGTTGATAACAACCTGCGGATACAAACCATTGACCGCAGCGGTGGAGGGTGGTTCCGATGTCACAGCGCCATTATTTCACGGGCGCATTGGTATGGCGAATTCGCATCGGCCGGTGCCCTTCACGTACTGTCCGAAGGGCAAAGGCCTTGCAGGTCTTGTCAGGCCGGTGCAGCTCAGAGCTTGCCGGGCTTGGCGCGTTGCTTGAGAAAACCAAGCAATTGCCGGGCGGACGTCGGCACATTGTGCTCGTCGAACGTCAGGCAAATGGCCTTGGCTTCGTCCTCGATGGTGATCTCGTACTGATTCAGGTCCCGCGCCTGGTCGTTGAATGCGGTACTCGATTTATTCAGACCGCTGTCACTCACCAGTCGCTGCAACTGCTCGGCATCCGGCTGGTCAAGCGTGTCGGTGTCCACTTCACAACGTTTGATTGCGCCCGCAAAACCGCCGGATTGCACTAGACAGACCTTCATTTCGAGCACCTTTGTGGTTATAGCTGACGGCTTACACCTTGACACCGACCTCTTTCCACGCCGCTTGCACGGCTTTTTTGGCTTTTGCACCAAAACGCGAGTCGCCGGCGATTTTTATGCTGGTTTTGGCGCAATCGACGAACTGGCTGTCCGATTTCAACGCCAACATCGTTTCATACCAGATTCTGCCTGCCACTTCCCAGGCATTTCCGCCGAGTGCCTTGGCCACCAGCACGAAGGCCCGGTTGGGAATCCTCGAGTTGATGTGCACGCCGCCCCGGTCCTTGGCACCTTTATACAGGTCGGCCATCGTTGCCGGTTGCGGATCGTCGCCCAGGTCCGGGTCGTTGGCATAGGCGGTGCCGGGGTTCTCCATGTCACGAATGCCTCGCCGGGTCGGTGCAGGCACCAGCAACTCCTTGCCAACCACCCAGTCCGATTCGGCGGCGCTGGTGCCTTGCTTCCACTGACGTACCAGCATGCCGAACACATCGGCAAAGTGTTCATTCAGCGCACCGGACTGGCCTTTGTAGTCCAGATTGGAGGTAAAGCTCTGCACTCCGTGGGTCAGCTCGTGGCCGATCACTTCAAGGCTGCCGGTGAAGCGCTTGAAGACCAGATCATCGCCATCGCCGTACGCCATCTGGCTGCCATTCCAGTAGGCATTGCTCAGAGGCACGTGGTCGCCATTGAAGTCGACTTCGGCGAAATGCACGGTCGAAACCAGTGACATGCCATTGTCGTCCAGTGAATTGCGCTCGAAGAGCTGCGCATAGAAGTCATAGACATCGCCGGAGCCATCGTAGGCTTCGTCTGCGGCCTTGTCCCCCGTCGCGGCCTGGCCCTCTTTGCGGACGATGACGCCGGGAAGATCGTCAGTACCTTTGGCGTCATGAATCGCACGGTGTTTTTTGCCATCTGGCGACTTGATCGCGTGCATGGATGGCATGGCTCGCGCAGAAAGACGAGAGGCGAGGAACGCCGAGCTGCTGGTCAGGTTGGCAATGGCCCTGGCGCTGACCAGATTCTTGGGGGACTGCGCCATACGCTCCAGCATGTAAGGCGGAATGAAGCAATGCAGGGGGTTTCGGTCGTCGCACATGATGAACTCCTGTACTAATGCACCGATGACGGCAAGCCATCGATCAACATGGTCGCAATGCTTTGACACTGTGTGTAACGTTAACGTGCAACGAAATATCTGATTACATGATCGCCGGTCGCCGTATAACCTGCCTCTTTGTTCGACAGGCCCGTATTGCCTGAGCTGTGGCAGCATTTTGCCGTGCGTGCGACACCTCGACACAGTCGCTCAACAGGGCGCGCGGGAGTGCTAGACTCGCGCCACTTCAGACGAGGAGCAGACTTACGTGCGCAAGACGGTAATGATGATGGCGATACTGGCCCTGGCCGGGTGTGATGCGGGCAACTCTCGTGCGCCCGCCAGAGAAAAAGCCCAGGATGCGGCAAGCACTGCTCCGGTCTCCACGGCACAGTGGTTCATCCAGATGAACTCGCGTGAAGCGGTCAGCGACACCAGTGCCTGGTTGCTCGAGCGCAGCTATGCGCCGGTCATCGTGGACATAGACGGCAAGCAGCAATTGTTGATCGGGCCGTATGAAAGCCAGGCCCAGGCCGAGGAGCAGCGGGTAGCGCTGCAGGCCAAAGTGACCAAGTCCCACCGATTCGCAGAGCCATCGGTGGTGCAACACACCCGGTAACGTGTTGTGGGTCACAAAGCGGCCTTTTATCTGCGGTGCATGAAAAAAAAGCGGGCCTGCTATGAGGCCCGCTTTGTCGTTCAAGACTGCCGGTCGATCAACGACGACCCAGCAGCAGGCCTACTACCAGACCGAAGCCTGCAGAAATAGCCACGGTCTGCCAAGGGTGGCCACCGATGTAAGTCTCGGTCGCTTCTACAGCCGGCTTGGTGCGGTCACGTACGCTAACCATCGAATCCAGTGCCTGCTTGAGCTTGACGCTCAGTTGCGCGCGCAGCGTTTCAGCTTCTTCGCCGACCAGTGCGGCACTTTCCTTGAGCAATTTGTCTGATTCTTCGATCAGCGCCTGCAGGTCGCTGAATGCCTGATCCTTGATCTGATCGGCAGCATTTTGAGCGGAGGTCTTACGAGCCATGGCATTTTTCCTTTCAAGTGATGGCAATAGTGATCAATTGAGTCTTGCGCCTCCTGAAAAGTTGCAATTGCTTGAGTGACCCGACGCAAGACTCTGCAGGCAAAGCCCCTTACGGGTGTAAGATGCAGCCGTTTTTAGCCGTAGGTGACTGTCATGAGCTTCAATCTGGCCAATCGGCCGCTCCCTGAACGTACTGCTCTCGAAGACGAAAAATCCCGTTTGTTCGACCTCTGGCAGAGCAATCTGGGCAAAGCCAAGGGCGAGGCCGCGCGCCTGATGGGCGAGCGCGCCAAGCGCAAGGGCAAGTGGTCCGAATGGGTACGCTCCGAGCTCGACACGATGAGCCCGCCGGAGTACGCCAACATGGTGCGCAGCGAAGTGAATCGTCTGATGGCGGCTACCCGATAGCCATTTAGAAGAATAGCCGCCTAAAAGATAGCCACGCGACAGACGATCATTATCATGGTTTGAGCCCTGTATTCAGGGCTCATCAGGCCTTTTGAGAAACATTGATGGCCCACGCCGGCGCAAGATTTACCCAGGGCAGCGTAGCGCAGCATATCGTTGTGACCGCCAGTACCAGTGCCTTGAGCCTGTTTGCGATATTTCTCGTCGACATTCTGACGCTGGTCTATGTCTCGATGCTGCACGATCCGGTGCTTCTGGCTGCGGTGGGCATCGCCAAGGTGCTGCTGTTTTTCAACTCGGCACTGACCACCGGCCTGATCATCGCCGCAACAGCGGTGTTGTCGGAACGCATCGGTCACCGGGCCGTCAGGTCCGTGCCG
This sequence comes from Pseudomonas avellanae BPIC 631, assembly GCF_000444135.1. Classification (GTDB taxonomy): domain Bacteria; phylum Pseudomonadota; class Gammaproteobacteria; order Pseudomonadales; family Pseudomonadaceae; genus Aquipseudomonas; species Aquipseudomonas avellanae. Next base: position 30,383 of record NZ_ATDK01000257.1, on the reverse strand, counting down.
CGACTCGCCGCCAGTCTTATGCTGATGGTCGTCATGGTCTCGGGTCTGGGCGCTGCGCTGCAGTTGGCGTTGGTGGTGCCGATCACCCACTGGCTGGGGGCCGAGGCCGCCACTTATGAAGCGGCGCGCAGCTTCATCTGGCTGACCCTGCCGTTTACCGTGTTGCAGGCGGTGATGCAGATGTCGGCGCAGATGCTCAGAACCACCGGTGATAACCGTCGGGCGCTGACCGTGGTGCTGTCAGCGGCCGCCACGCTGGCGGTCGCCGACCCGTTCTTCATTTTTGTTCTGGATTTGGGCCTGAAGGGCGCAGGCATTGCATTTGCGGTGTCGGCAGGTGTTTCCGCCTCAATCGGCGTGTATTGGGTTCGCCGCCGTATAGGGCTGGTGTTCACGCTTAACCTTAAGCTGTTGCGCCTGCATGCCGGGCGTACTTTCCGGCTCGCTCTTCCGGCAATGGCCGCAAACCTGGCGACGCCTGTCGGTCTGGCTTATCTTGTTGCATCGCTGTCTACGTTTGGCACTTCAGCGCTGGCCGCCATGACCGTGCTGGACCGGGTCCTGCAGTTTTCCTACTGCGCTTTTTTTGCACTGCCCGGTGCACTGGCTCCGGTGCTTGGGCAGAATATCGGTGCCAACCGGGATGATCGGGTCCGCTCTGCCATCGTCTTCAGTCGGCGCATGGTGGTCTGTTACGGATTGGCCGTCTGGCTGGTGTTGATACTGTGCGGCGGCATGATTGCCGATCTGTACCAACTCGGCGCCGAAGCCCGCGCGGTATTCATTGCCTTCTGCTGGTGGGGCGGCGGTCTCTGGGTGGTGATAGGGCTGGATTTTGTCGCCATCGCCGTGTTCATCACCATGAAAAAGTCATGGTGGGTGGCGGTGTTCGCCTGGCTCAGAGCAACAGCAGGTACAGTGCCGTTCGTGTTGGCCGGCACGCACTGGTTCGGCAGCAGTGGCGCCTTGCCTGGCATGTTTGCCGGCAATGCGGTCATTGCACTGATCTCGATCGCTACGGCCTCGCTGACAGCAAAACGGTTTTTTACCGGCAGGGCCAAGGGCATGAACGCCCAGGCACATTGAATCAAGGCGTAATCAGGTTTTTATGGTCATCGAAGAATCAGGGAATGAATCAGGAGCATCGGTAGCGCCCAAGCGACGCCGGGCGCCCAAGGGCGACATGCGCAGAAAGGCCTTGCTGGACGCCGCCACCGTGGTTTTCGCCAGAGACGGCTACTCGAGTGCGTCAATGCGCGAGGTTGCACTGCTGGCCGGCATCACGACGGTTGGCTTGTTGCATCACTTCCCCAACAAGGAAGCGCTGCTCAGCGCGTTGCTGGAGCGCCGGGATCAGCGGGTCACGTCGAGGTTTCAGGACATGGTCACCGAGCTGACGCTTGACGGGTTTCTGAAGTTTCTCAAGCTGAGCATGAGCTTCAGTGTCGAAAATGCCGACGAGTGTCAGGCAGCGCTGCTGATGAACACCGAAAGCCTCTCGCCCTCGCACCCGGCGTGCTTATGGCACCGCGAGCGATTCCAGATGACCCACGAGCATGCCCGCGGTCATCTGAACGCGCTGATAGAAGCAGGGGAGGTTCGTGCGGATATCAACGTCAAAGCCCTGGCCCAGGAAATCTTCTCGGTCATGGACGGTTTGCAGATTCAGTGGCTGAGAAGCCCGGAGGACGTGGATGTCATGGCGGTGTTCGAGGTGTATGTTCAGCGTCTGGGAAGGGATATCAAGGCTCATCCCTGAGCCTTGAAGGGGTGGATCAGTAAGTCTGTGCCGCGCTGACCTGTACGGCCTTGCGCAGTGGCAACGGCAGCGGGTTACTGTCGCGGGTGGTGAGTTTTTCCGGGTACAGGGTGATCAGGGTCCGGTCGAGGGTCAGGTTCTCCGAATCCTTGCCCACGAGGATCTTGAACTTGCCTGCGTCAACGTCCCAACTTGCGGTCTTGTCGACGTAGTACGCCAGCGAACGCGAGTCGATCGGCACGCTGACCGTCTTGCTCTCACCGGGCTGCAAGTAAACTTTGGTAAAGCCCTTGAGCTCTTTCTCCGGACGGTCTACAGCCGGTTTTACCGGTTGCACGTAAAGCTGTGCCACTTCAAAGCCTGCCTTGTCGCCGGTGTTGGTCACGGTGAACTTGACGTCAATCGTCGCGCCCGGGGTCAGCACGTTGGTCGACAGCTTGAGGTCGCTGTAGCTGAACGTGGTGTAGGACAAGCCGTAACCAAACGGGTACAGCGGCTTGGCGTGCTTCTTGTCATAACCGCGATAACCCATGTACAGGCCTTCGCTGTAGGTCATTTCCGTCAGTGCATTGTCGCCACGATAGGCCGCCGGGTCCGGGTAGGACGCGTAGCTTGGGTTGTCCTCGATTTTCTTGTCGATGGTAATCGGCAGTTTGCCCGACGGGTTGACCTTGCCATAGAGAATCTCGGCCAGCGCCTGACCGCCTTGCTGACCCGGGAACCAGGCTTGCAGCGTCGCGCCGACCTTGTTCGCCCACGGCTGCATGTTGGCCACGCCACCGCCGTGCATGACCACGATGGTATTGGGGTTGGCCTTGGTGACGTAGCTGATCAGCTCTGCTTGCTGGTCAGGCAGATCGAAACCGTGGTCAGAACCTTCGCCTTCGTTTTCAGACGTAGTGCCGATGGCAACCACAACCGCATCGTAGCTCGACAGGTCCTTCGGCGGACGCAACGACGCCCAGCTCATCTGCACACCGGTCAGGCCGCCCAGCACAGGGATGAAATTACCCTGAATGCGCTGGTATTCAAGTTTTACGGTGTAGGTCTTGCCAGCGCTCAATGCGGCAGTTTTCCCCGACGTTGTCAACGCGTTCACCACGTCGCCCGAGTAAGGCACGCCATCGCTCTGCAACACCAGCTCATCGTTGACCCACAGCTTGTAAGGGCCGTCTGCGCGAACCTTGAACACCTGTGCGCCCGAGATAGTGGGCTTGATGGTCGCCGTGAAACGTGCCGAGAAGGCACCGGCTGAAGGGCTGAAGCCCGACACGGCCGTGCTGCCCGCATTGGTGACGTTGGTGCCAGTGGCCCAGTTCAGGTTTACGCCTGGCTCGACGCGCGTCAGTGCCGGATCGCCGGAAAAGCTGGTGTTGGAGAAATACTCGGCTTTAACCCCGGAATTGCTGATGTTGTTGTTACCCGTGGCTGGCTGATACCAGGTCGAACTCGCCGGGTTCAGGCTCATTTCCGGGAGGTAGGTGATGTCGGTGCTGTTGGACGCCAGCTGCTGCAGGCCGCTCAGCTCGGTGACGTAGCTGTTGGGCGGCGAGTTGGCCGTGCCGAATGGCGACGCAGGTGTTTCATGTGCCCAGTTGCCGATCACGGCGATCTTCGCCGAGCGCGCCAGTGGCAGCAGCGGTTTGCCCGCTGCGGTGTTTTCGTTGCGCAGCAGGACAATGGATTCACGTGCGGTATTCAGCGCTGCGCGCATGCCGTACTCGGGGTGGTCCAGAGTTTTAGCGGTATTAAGGTTTTCCTGGAAGTCGTAGCTGACGATGGCCCGCAGGTTGCGCTTGACCTTGTCGTCGATCACGTTCTGGGTCAGTTGCCCGCTCCACAGGTAAGGCAGCAGCTTGGCTTCGGTGAATTGCAGGCCCGACGGCATGTCGATGTCGGTGCCGGCCCATGCGCCCTTGAACGCGTCGTGAATGGCGTTGAAGTCGCTGATTACCGTGCCTTGATAGCCCCATTCACCCTTGAGCACTTCAGTGATCAGGTGATGGTTTTCGCACGCGTAGTCGCCATTGACCTTGTTGAAACCGCACATGATCGACGCCACGTTGGCGTTCTTGACCATCGACTCGAAGCCCGGCAAGTACAGTTCGCGCAGGGTGCGCTCATCGACCTTGACGTCGACGGCCTGGCGATTGGCTTCCTGCTCGTTGGCCAGGTAATGCTTGCCGCTGGCCTGAATGCCTTGCGCCTGAATAGCGTTGACGATGGCCGGTGCCATGACCGCGCCGAGGAACGGGTCCTCGCCACTGACGTACTCTGCCGAGCGGCCGTTGTACGGGGTGCGGTAGAGGTTTGCGCCAGGCGAGAGCATCTGCTGGCCACCGGAGATACGCGTCTCGTAGGCAATGGCCAGACCGAATTCCTTGGCCCGATTGATGCTCCAGGTGGCAGCCAGTGCGGACTGCGACGGGTACTGCGCGCCAAACGTGGCGTTGTTGACGTGCACGCCCATCGACGAGTCATACGCCACGGTGCCCTTGATGCCCCACTTGAGCAGGGAAGGGATCATGTGCCCGTCATTCACGCGGGTAAAGTTGATCTTCTCGGACTGATTCATGTTGTCGAGAATCGAGCTGACGCGGGCTTCGACTTCGTTGCCGGTGGCCGGTGTCACTGCGGCGAGCGCGAGGTTGGCCTGCATAACACTGAACGTCAGCAGGCTCAGGCCCAGGGTCTGTTTGAATGCTGACACGGCAAGTGTCCTTCTGGTCGATGCAAGAGGTTGATAAGGGCTGTTCATGGGCGTTGTGCCTGCGCAGGTGCATCGTCGGTGTCCACCGGCGTATCGAGCAGGGTGGAGGAACTCTTCTGCGTCGTCGGGCTGATCTTGTCGGCGCCGGACAACTGGTCGCGTTTCGCTTCCACCTGCACCCGGATCTGTTGATTGGCGGCAGTGGTATTGGAAGTCGAGTCCGCTGCCAGCGCGGCGACACTTTGCGCGCACAGAAGTACTGCGCTGAAAACAGACAGCATGGATCTATTCATCGATTGCATCTCGATTGAGGGTGACAGGATAAAACTGAGGGTTGTTGCAATGGCACATCGGCGTGGCCGAGTGTTAAGTCCAGCGCAACACTAAAAAGTTCACTGAGCGATAAAGTATTCGCATCGCTCGGTTTAATAAATGATATCGGTTTGCCATGCTGCTGTTTTTTGATGATTTTAGCCGGAAGATTTTTGTGGTTTTTATCATTTATTGGTGTTTTTTACCAGTAAAAATCTAATTATTGGATTTTTATAGCGTGTTTTTGGCTTATTTATTGGGTTTTCTTGCTTTTTATAAACCTAACTACAGTTAGGTTTAGTGATCTGGTAAGCTTTGCATCCTGACTGAAATAGCAAGTTTTGTTTGTCTTTTAATAATCAGAAACTCTCGATTATTGAGGCGTGGATAGAGGCTGTGTGAGTTTTTATATATAAAGTTCATTATGAAAATCCAACGGTTTTATAAGTGATTTTCAAAGAGAGGCGGGTGGCTGTTTTATAGTGAGTGTCAGTTTTATTGACTGTCAGTTACGCTATTTCAAGGCGGGTGTGGTGAGCAACGAATATAACCGGATCGAGCGTGTGGTCCTGAGTGCCGTCAAGCGACTGTGCGGTGGTCAGCGTCGAAAGCTGACGTTCGGTCAGATCTACAGGGAGCTGGTGCGATCGCAATCCAGCGTCCCTGCCATCGGTGTTTGCGTGACAACGGTCGACACGCTGGTCAGGGAGGGGTTGCTGACCTCTGTCAAAACCCTCGAACCCGATCGATCATTCCCCTACACCCAGCATCTGATCAGCGGCCTGACCGAGATCGGCGCAGCGTCCTTGATGGACACGGGCGCTGGCGTCACGCGTTGATCCTGCCTGCGCCGTCTTCCGGCGCGAGCTTCACTGGCTGTACGGCAACGAGAGGTAGTAGTGACCCAGTTCGGTGAGTGTGCCCTCGTTGCTCAACAGGCTGGAGAAATGCGGGTCCTGAGTCATGCGCCCGGTAAACCAGGCATACCTGAACACGTCTGCGCGCCCTTCGAGTGTGGCAACCATATTGGCCATTTGCTGCTTTTGCTTCTCCACCGAATCAATCTGCATGCCGTCATCCAGGCCATGCCAATTGGCGAATTCCGTGACCCATACGGGTTTTCCGTAGCGTGACAGCCTGTCGAGCATCCCCGACAAGCCGTAGTCGTACCAATGAAAAGCCAGGTAGTCGATGCGCGGGTCGCGATTCTGATTCATCGATCGATACGCGGCATAAAAGGCGTCAAGCCACACCACCGGGTCGCCGTAACCCGACAGGGTTCCCCAGTTCATGGCCGGGCCCACCAGCTTGACACCGGTCTGCGCCGCGATCTGCTCCAGCCTTGGCCAGAAGCGCGCGGCGGCCTCGGGCGTCATGTTGGCCTGGTCCTGCAGATTGGGTTCGTTGATCACCAGCAGGTAGCGAATGGCCGGGTGGGCCTGAAGATAGAGTTTCAACTGACCGTCATCGATGTTGTCGTTCCAGACCATCGGAATGAAGTCCACGCCGTACATCGAGGCGTAATCGTAGGACGCCAGGCGGTCATGCGGTTTCGGGCTCCAGTTGTACCACCAGCTCACACCTGCCGATAACGCACTCAGGTCGGCAGGCTGGGCGATGTCGTAGGCGATGCCACGCTTGGCGCTTTTGTCGGCGGCCCATGCGGGTGCAATCGCCACGCTAAACAGCAGCGCGAGCAGCGTTATGAGAGACAGGAGAGGGGAAAGAGACAAGGCGCGGCGATTTGCTGACAGCTTGCGCAGCATCATTGGCAGGTCTTCCTTGAGCATGAGGGGCGAAAACACAGGTTCCCGGAATCAAGCGGCAAGCATGCCAGCGTTCTCGGACCTATTTATGACGGTGCTTGTTTATGGCCGTGCTCGCCCTGCGGTTCTGCCATTCACTGCTTGCTTGCTGGCAGTCAGAAAGGGTCACCCTCTGCCTGACGCAGGTCCAGTGTGCCGCTGTCGCTGAAGCGCATCGTACCGAACAGGCCTCCGGCCAGCTTGCCGCGCAGCCTGTAGGGCAGGTTGTCGAGGCGCTGGCTTTGCGTCAGCCCCAGTGCCTGACGCAGGGCCGCAAATGCCGACACGCTGACCGGCACTACCAGCACCGCCTCGGAGAAGCGTCCTACGGTGCCTTTCTGATTACTCACACCCGAGGCAAGCAATTTGCCATTGACGTCCAGGTCCAGCGCTACGCCGCTGTAGTCGATCTCGGTTTCGTTCGGGTTCTGCACCCGCAGCGTGACCGCCATACGCAGTTCCAGCCCTTGTCCGGGAATAGGTTCGATACCGACGACATTGATGGTCAGCGGATCTCGATGAGGGATCAGCGCACACGCGCTCAGGCTCAGAACAAGAAGGCCCGCGAGCAAGGCGCGAAGAGGGCGTAGCGACATTCGTGGGCTCCAGCGTCAAGGTGCAATAACAGTCAGACCTCGCCGCCGGTGAGAGATTCGTAACGTAGCGCGCGATGTGCAGATACACGCTAATCTGCCTGCTGCAACCATTGCGTCCCTCGCGCCGCAGGTTGATGATTTGACCGATCCAATAAAAACAAGACTGGAGATAGCCATGTCCATCGAAAGGACGACCCCTCATCACGACCCTGTGGTCATTGTCAGCGCGGTACGCACGCCCATGGGTGGTTTTCAGGGCGACCTGCAAAGCCTTGGCGCTACCCGGCTGGGGTCGATTGCCATCAGTGCCGCCGTCGAACGTGCCGCCATTGCCCCCGGTGACGTTGAGCACGTGCTGTTCGGCTGCGTGCTGCCGGCAGGCCTCGGCCAGGCGCCGGCTCGGCAAGCGGCATTGGGTGCAGGGTTGAGCACCGGCACGTTGTGCAGCACGGTCAACAAAATGTGCGGCTCGGGGATGCAGACCGCCATCATGGCCCATGATCTGCTGATGGCCGACGCTGCAGCCGTGGTGGTGGCCGGGGGCATGGAGAGCATGTCCAACGCGCCTTATCTGCTCGACCGCGCGCGCAGCGGCTATCGCATGGGGCATGGCAAGGTGCTGGACCACATGTTTCTCGACGGCCTCGAAGATGCTTATGAGCCAGGCCGGCTGATGGGCACCTTCGCCGAAGACTGCGCTCAGCGCCACGCCTTCAGCCGCGAAGCGCAGGACGCGTTCGCCCTGGCATCATTGGCTCGCGCGCAACAAGCCATCACCGACGGGCACTTCGATGCCGAGATTGTTCCGGTGCAGGTTACGGTGGGCAAGGAGTCCAGGCATATCACCCATGACGAGCAGCCGCCCAAGGCGCGTCCAGACAAGATCCCGACGCTCAAACCGGCGTTTCGCGAGGGCGGTACGGTCACGGCAGCCAACTCCAGTTCCATCTCCGATGGCGCAGCGGCGCTGTTGCTGATGCGTCAGTCACAAGCGCAGCGCCGAGGCTTGCATCCGCTGGCCATATTCCACGCGCATGCAGGCTTCGCCGACGAACCGGGGCTGTTTCCGACAGCGCCCATCGGGGCCATTCAGCGCCTGCTGGGCAAGACAGGCTGGGCACTGGATGACGTCGATCTGTTCGAGATCAACGAGGCATTCGCAGTCGTGCCGATGGTGGCAATGAGCGAGCTGGGCATCCCGCACGAGAAGGTCAACGTCAATGGCGGCGCCTGTGCACTCGGTCACCCGATAGGCGCTTCGGGCGCGCGGATCATTGTCACGTTGCTGGCGGCCTTGCGGCGCAGGCAGCTCAAGCGCGGGGTGGCAGCGATCTGCATTGGTGGTGGTGAAGCGACTTCTGTTGCCGTTGAATTGATTTATTAATCAACAGGTTAACGATAAAGATTAAAGCAGATTATGGGTTGTCTGCTTTTATCGAACATTTTCATTAAATGGATATTTATCAATGGATTACGAGACAATCCTCAGTGAGGTTATAGGTGGCGTCGGGCTGGTCACGTTGAACCGTCCCAAGGCCCTGAACGCACTGAATGCCCGTCTGATCGACGAGTTGAACCACGCGCTTGACCAGTTCGAGGCGGACAGCGCCATTGGCTGTATCGTGCTGACCGGCTCGGAAAAAGCCTTCGCTGCGGGGGCTGACATCAAGGAAATGGTAGAGCTCTCTTACCCGCAGATCTACCTCGATGACCTGTTTCGTGAAAGTGACCGAGTGGCCGCGCGGCGTAAACCGATGGTCGCGGCCGTGGCCGGTTTCGCGCTGGGCGGTGGCTGTGAACTGGCATTGATGTGCGACTTCATTCTGGCTGCCGAAAACGCCAGGTTTGGTCAACCGGAGATCAACCTCGGTGTGTTGCCGGGCATGGGCGGGACGCAACGTCTGACCCGTGCGGTTGGCAAGGCCAAGGCAATGGAAATGTGCCTGACCGGTCGCCTGATCGACGCCCATGAAGCCGAGCGCGCGGGTCTGGTGTCCCGTGTCTTGCCGCTTGACCAGCTACTGCCCGAAGCACTGGCAGTGGCCGTCACCATCGCCGCGAAATCGCTGCCGGTGGCGATGATGGTCAAGGAGAGCGTCAACCGCGCCTTTGAGGTGAGCCTGGCAGAAGGTATCCGCTTCGAGCGCCGGGTGTTCCATGCGGCCTTCGCCAGTCACGACCAGAAAGAAGGCATGCAAGCGTTTATCGACAAGCGCCAGCCGGATTTCAAGGACTGTTAGGTCAGCGCGACAAGGTCATCCTGACGGGTTGGTTTGCGCAATGTGCCCGTCGGGGGTTTCATCTGCCGTGATCGCGTATAAAATGCGCCGCGCCGGACAGGGTATTTGCCGGCAACCCTTTTTCAGCGCCTTGCCAGCGCCGCGCTCTGCCAGTCTTGCAGGCGCAGGTGGCGAGGTGCCTATCGAATCAAGAGAGCAGACATGGGCGCACAGTGGAAGGTCAAGCATAAAGAAGCGGCAGCCAATGCCAAGGGACGTACGTTTGGCAAGCTGTCCAAGGAGATCATGATCGCGGCCCGCGCAGGTGCAGACCCGGACATGAACTCGCGTCTGCGCCTGGTGGTGGAGCAGGCCAAAAAGGCTTCGATGCCACGCGAAACCCTGGAACGTGCCATCAAGAAAGGCGCGGGTTTGCTGGGCGAGAGCGTCAACTTCGAGCGCCTGACCTACGAAGGTTTTGCGCCGCACCGCGTGCCGGTGATCGTCGAGTGCCTGACCGACAACATCAACCGCACGGTCTCGGAGATTCGCGTGCTGTTCCGCAAAGGCCAGTTGGGCGCTGCGGGTTCGGTTTCCTGGGATTTTCTGTATCAGGGCATGATCGAGGCGGTGCCAACGGCAGCAGACGCTGATGCCGATGAAGCAGCCATCGAGGCCGGTGCGCAGGACTGCGAGCCAGGTGAAGAGGGCGCGACGCTGTTCCTGACCGAGCCTACCGACATGGACGCCGTTTGCAAGGCGCTCCCGGAATTCGGCTTCACCGTCCAGTCTGCGCAATTGGGCTATCGCCCGAAGAGCACCGTGGATGGCTTGACCGACGAGCAAATGGCCGAAGTCGAAGCGTTTCTTGAAGCCATCGACAACCATGACGACGTACAGAACGTGTACGTCGGTCTGGCGGGCTGACTCACGCTGTGGAGCGCATCATGCGCTCCATGCCTTCAGTTGCAGATGCACCTCTGCCAGTGACGGCCGTTGCTGGCTGTCCGGCTGTACGCAAAGTGTCTGCAGCGCTTGCAGGCCGCCAATGACGTTCTGATCTTGCGGCTCTGCATCACAGCGTTCCAGCAGTTCTCCGAGCAAAATACCGAAAGCCCGCGCTTCGATGCGCTCCAGTGCTTGGCCTGCGCCTGCCGAAGGATGAAATGACGCCGCACCGAAGTCACCGAGCAGGCAGTTACCATCGGCTTGCCAGAGAATGTTGTGGCCGTATAGATCGCCGTGGGTGATGCCGTTGGCGTGCAGGTGCGCGGTGACCGAGGCAATGCCGGTGGCCAGACGCAATAAAACCGGCAGCGAAAAGCGCGCTTCGCTGGCATAGACGTCACGGCTACAGGATTCCAGGCTGGGCGCGCCGGCAAGGTTGGTGAAGTCAGGTGCGATCAGCTCCATGACCAGACCGTTTTGCTGAGCGGGATGCCCGCTGATCTGCCCGAGCACCTCGATCAGGTGCTGGTGATGCCCTGCCGCGATGCAAGCGGCCATTTCATTGAGCGGCGAGCCATCGCTGGTGATACTGCCCTTGTACAGCTTGACCGCTACCGTTCGTTCGTCGTCTTCGTTGCGCCAGACCGCCTGTTGAATAATCCCGGACGCGCCTTCGCCCAGGCGCTGCCCGATGCTCAATTGTTGCCACGCAATCGGGCGGATCGGCTCGGCCAGGTGCTCGACGCACAGCGGGTTATCGGCATAGGCGAGCCAGGCCAGGGCGGGCAGGCTCAGCAGCCACGCTGGCAGTTCGGTCAGGCGGTTGGCAGCGATGCGCAGCAGTTCCAGCCTGTGGCAGTCAGCGAGGGTTGCGGGCAGGCTACGCAACCGGTTGCCGGCCAGCATTAGCTTTTGCAGGTCGGGACGGCGGCCCAGCTCATCAGGCAGGGACTCGATTCGATTGTCGGTGAGGATCAGCCAGCGCAGGCGCGGCGGCAGTGCTGCGGCGCTAACCTGTTCGATGCGATTGGCCTTGAAGCCGACAATGTGCAACTGCTGGCACTGGCCGATGCTTTCGGGCAAATGGGTGAACGGGTTGTCCGACGCAAACAGCACGCGCAGATGCGTGAGGCGACACAAGTCGTCCGGCAGGGACGTCAGTGAGTTGCCGCTGAGGTTCAGCACTTCCAGGGTGTCCGCCAGCTCGAATATCTCGGCCGGGAATTCGCTCAGACCACACGAGAGGTCGAGCCGTTTGATGCCTGCCAGCTTGCCGGCGCGTAGGTCTGCGAGGGTATGCATGAATGTATTCGGTCGTTGATCGGACAAGGCGCGCATCATAACGGGAGTTTCAGGCATTGGCTGCTGCCATATGGCGTCAGCCCAGGCAGCGGTTTACCCACTGGTGTACACGTTCCAGTGTCGGCGCGGCTTCGGAATACAGAATCCGGTAGATCATCGGCGCAACGATGGCGTCGATCAGATCGTCCGCAGTCGGCGATATTTCGCCACGCTCGGTGGCGCGGTCGATCATGATCTGCAATTGCTTGCGGACCATTGCCGCGCACTTGCCAACACAGCCCGAGGTGCTGGCGGCCACATCGCGCATCAGCGCCCGACCCGGTGCCGAGGACATTTCGTCCAGATACATCTCGCTCCAGCTCAACAGGTCCTGACGCAGACTGCCTTGATCTATCGGCGTATCGGGGCGCAGTCGCTCGATGGCCGCGTCGGCCAGCAGCGTGGTCAGATCGCCCCAGCGGCGGTAGATGGTTGACGGCGTAACGCCGGCCTGAGCCGCAATCATGGGCACGCTGAGCGCCGCGCGATCATGCGCTTCGAGCAAGTCCCGAACGGCACGGTGAATGGATTCCTGCACCCGGGCGCTGCGACCTCCGGTGCGTACTGCTTCTTTGATAGCCATGTGGCGGACCTTAACACAAAGTATTTGCTTTAAGCGCTATGCAGTCGCACACTCCGCAAAAGCTAATTTATGGCTTTAACAGGTTGCATCAACGGAGAGTGCCGTCATGTCCCGTTCGTTATCCCATCCGGTTTCACGCAATCCGGAACCTGAAAAATTCACTGCCCGAAGCCACCTCGGGTTTCTGGCTTTCACCACACTGTGCTTTTTTGCGGCGTCCGGTACGCCCACACCGCTTTATCATCTGTATCAGGAGGCGTGGGGGTTTTCTTCCGGCGTGCTCACCCTGATTTTTGCAGTGTATGCGTTCAGCCTGCTGGCGGCCTTGCTGATGGGCGGCTCGCTGTCTGATTACCTGGGGCGACGTCCGGTGATTTTCGGCGCGCTGCTGCTGCAAATTGTCTCGATGCTGCTGTTCATCTTTGCCCGCGACGTAACCTGGCTGGTCGCGGCGCGTCTGTTACAAGGCTTTGCGACAGGCCTTGCGGCCAGTGCCCTGGGGGCTGCGTTGCTGGACAGCGATCAATCCAAAGGCCCATTGATCAACAGTATTTCGCCCATGCTCGGCATGGCAGTGGGTGCGCTGGGCACTGCCTTGCTGGTGCAATGGGCGCCGCTGCCTTTGATGCTCGCTTACTGTTTTCTGCTGGCAGCTTTCGTGATTCAGGCGATTTATCTCGGGCGGGTCGCAGAAACCGTCAGCCGCCAGCCGGGCGTCTGGCAATCTCTCAAGCCGTCGCTGCATGTACCGCAACAGGCGCGGCGCATGTTGTGGCTGGTGCTGCCGGTGGACATTGCCGCATGGGCGCTCGGCGGTTTCTTTCTGTCCTTGAGCCCATCCCTGCTGGCGGCGGCAACCGGCTCAACCTCGCCGCTCAATGGCGGGCTGGCCGTTGCAGCGCTGACGCTTAGCGGCGCGCTGGCGATTGTGACCCTGCGCCAGCGCGACCCGGTGCTGGGGCTGTGGGTAGGCGCAAGCTTTCTGCCGCTCGGCGTGGCGGTGATTCTGCTGGCGGTCAATCTGGGGGCGCTGTGGCTGTTTTTCGTCGGTGCCGTGGTGGCGGGCATCGGTTTTGGCTCGAGCTTTCTGGGTGCATTGCGCATGCTCATGCCGCTGGCACATGCCCATGAGCGGGCAGGGCTGATGTCGGCGTTTCTGGTGCTCAGTTACCTGGCGTTCTGCATACCCGCACTGATCGCCGGGTACTTTGCTCATTCGGTGGGGCTGGTGATGACCAGCAATGTCTATGGCGCAGTGGTGATCACGCTGGCTTTGATCGCGCTGGCGGGGTTGGTAGTGCGGCACACTGGCGGTGGGGAGAAGCATGATCGAGGCTGAGTGCGGCGACTATCGGGTATGATTTTCACACCTTCGCGAGCGATTGGTGTCATGAGTCCGAAGCATCGCGTTTGCGCATCAGCAGCACCAGCAAGCCTGTCAGTTGCATTGCGCCCACGCCCATTGCGATCTTTTGCGCTGTCGGGCCCATGTCGCTGATCCACACGATCAGCAGAATCAACACCACCACGAAAGCGGGTATTGCGCACACAATGCTCAATACCCGCGCCAGCCGAGAAAAACGCCCAGCAGACGGATGTTCCGGGTCTATCAAGGACACGCCGTTCAGAAACGCTAAAAATAAATCGATCATGGCTTCCTCGCACGCGGAGTGCTTTCCCGGAGACTCTTATCGAGAGCGTCGCATCTCGATAAAAGGGCTGCAAGGGTAGTTCCTAGCGCAAATCCGCTACCATCTCCGCCAGCACGCTCAGCACATCCTTGGCCAGTTGCGCAGAGCGCTTGCCTGACCAGCCGGTGAGCGGGTCTGGTGCGTTGTCGTGATCCTTGAACGGCATCTCCAGGGTCAGCGCCAGGCATTTGTAGCGTTCGCCGATGGCGTTGGCCGCCAGGTTCATGTTGGCCTGGCCGGGCGCGCTGCGCGGGTATCCGTAAACCGTCTGGAAATCGACAGTGACGTCGCTCAGACGGCTGCGAAAGCGCTCTTCGAGCTGCCGTTGGTGGGCGGTGTAGCCCGGATTACCTTCACACGCGGCGGTGAATACCTGGGGTATTTCTTCATCGCCGTGGACGTCAAGGAACATGTCCACGCCGTATTTTTCCATCTGCTGCCTGACGAACAGGACTTCCGGGCTCTGCGCCTTGGTGCTGTCCTGCCACGCGCGGTTGAGGTCCTTGCCGGCTGCGTTGGTGCGTAAATGACCGTGGAATGCGCCGTCCGGGTTCATGCTGGGCACCAGGTACAGGTCGGCACTGGCCAGCAATTGCTGCAGCACAGCGTCATCTTTTTGCTGCAGGCGCTCGATCACACCTTCCATGAACCACTCGGCCATGTGCTCGCCGGGATGTTGCTGGGCGATGAACCAGATCTTGCGCTTGCCTTCGCTGCCATCGCCTTTGCGCAGCAACTGAATGTCACGGCCTTCAATACTTTTGCCGGTCGACAGCACCTGCATGCCGGCGTTTGTCTGCGCGTGCTCGATCAGCGCGTCATGACGCTCACGGCTGTAGGGTTCGAAATAGGCAAACCAGACCTGCGCTTGCTCGGCGGCAAGGCTGAAATTCAGCGCCTTGCCGTCGAAATCCGACGGCACGCGAAACCAGTGTTTGTGATCATAAGAGGCCACGGCGTTGTAGCCGGTCCAGGCACTGTTGAAGGTGGACTCGCTGGCGTTGGCCAGACTAAAGCCATAGGTTTGACCCACGTTCAGACCGTCGACCTTGAAATGAAACCATTGAAAGTGCGCGCTTTGCGTGTCAGGCCTGATTGCCAGCCTGATGCGGGCCGGGTCGCTGCTGTCCAGCACCTGAATATTGCCGCTGTCGAAGTCCGAGCTGATAGTGAGAGTCAAGAGGGTGCCTGCGTATGTAGATGCCTGGTCAGGCCGCTACTGTACACCGATCGACATCAGGCTCTGCGACGTAAAATTCATGTGCCGCGACGTCAACGTTATTGCGACGCTCATCCGCTTTTTAGGAGATTACTTCGGCCGTGACCATCAGGCTGCAGATGAATGCCGTGAGCAGGCACCAGGCCAGATACACCCTGCGCTTGCGCCGATGCCAGCCGCTGGCGCCAAGCAGTGCGGCAGGTGCCTGTAAAAGACGCCAGACGCGCTCGCTGTTCTGAAACGCCGAGAGGTGTGCTGCCTCGGCATCGAGCCAGTGACGAAACTCGATCCGTTCGCTGGCCGTGGCAGTCGGGCTTTGCAGGTGCACGTACCAGCGGTTGGCCTGATCCTGAATGGCACGGGCGTCGTCGGCGGTCTGGCGATGGGTTTTGCCTAATGCCCGAAGCATGGCGCGTTCTACCCGAGTGACGTCTACGTCCATGAAGCGCGCGATGTCGGCGTACGGCAGGCCGTCGAGTCGGCTCAGCAGGAATATCTGCCGGGTCCGGCGCGACAGTTTGCCCAGCTGCTGGCCGAGCTCGATCGCTTCCGGCGTGGGCTGCGCATCAGGCAGCCGGGCGGGCAGGTGCAGTAAAGACGAGAGCTGATTACTCATGGTGTATCGCTCGCTGATCTTCCATGGGGATTGTTCCTTGAGCTGACTGGGGTCATCCGTGATGAGAATAGACTATTGAATACGAGAATCATTCTCAAGTGAAAAAATGCAGCATTTACGTTTTATGTGCTGATTTCAGCCGGTTTCAGCCGGAAAAGATGACCTTGATCAAGGTTGTTTTGCTATGATCCGCGCCATCGCTGCACACACGTATGTGCAGCACCCCACTTCATTAGCCTGAAGTAGCGGAAAACCAAAAGAACGAACCAAAAAAAAGACCCGGAAAAAATCCGGGTCAAAAACCGTGATTAGCCTGATGAGGAGATAATCCGGAAGCCGACCTAAGGCTTCCAGGTTATCCAGCGGTTCTCGCGAACCGCTGACGCAATAATAATCATTACCATTTGAAAATCAAATGTTTTTATTGCTCTCATCGAAATAAATAATCCGCCAGCGCTCGTCTGGCGGATTTTCCCCTCCCGGCAATATTCCCCGTTTCTGACAGCTCATTTCTGACGCCGCCTAATCGAGCGGCAACTCTGTGGTGCGTTTCACCGTGCTCATGGCGATATTCGAATGCGCCTCGTGCACGTGGGGCAATTGCAGCAGGTGGTCGCGCAGAAAGCGCTCATAGCTGGCGATGTCCTGAGCCACGACCTTGAGCATGAAGTCCATCCCGCCCGCCATCGTGTAGCACTCCAGCACCTCGGGGTGGCCGATGATCGCCTCTTCGAATTCGGCCAGATAACGCCGGCCATGCCCCGACAGCTTGACCTCGACGAAGACGGTCATGCTCAGGCCGAGTTTTTGCGTGCTGAGCAGGGCGACCGTGCGCTCGATCACGCCGTCTTCCTGCAGCCGATGAATGCGTCCCCAGCAGGGTGATTGCGACAGCTCCACGCGCTCGGCGATTTCTGCCGCCGAGAGGCTGGCGTCATGTTGCAGCAAGCGAAGAATCCTGCGGTCGATGGGGCTCAATTTAAGCTGCATGAATTGACCTTGTTTTTTGTTATGGCCGAAAAAATCATGCTCAATATCAGCAGATTTGCACGCATTTAGAAAGAAAAAGCCGCTTTGCTACAGGCAGTCTAGTGCCAAGGCTGCCGGGCTGGACCGTCCCGGTGCGAAAGCCCGACCCCTAATAAGAACAAGACTAGAACGAGAGAGGTACGCGCATGTCCCTGGCTGATATTCGTCTGGATGATAAATACCGGCTTGCCACCGGCAATCTGTACCTGACCGGCACTCAGGCGCTGACCCGCCTGCCGATGCTGCAAAAGCAGCGCGATGAAGCGCAGGGCCTGAACACGGCGGGCTTCATTTCCGGCTATCGGGGCTCGCCGCTGGGCAATCTGGACAAAAGCCTTTGGGATGCCAAGGACTACCTGCAACAGAACGCCATCCATTTCCAGCCTGGTATCAACGAAGAACTGGCGGCCACGGCCGTCTGGGGCAGCCAGCAGGTCAATCTCTTCCCCCACGGCAAGTACGACGGCGTGTTTGCGCTGTGGTACGGCAAAGGGCCGGGGGTGGATCGCTGCGGTGATGTGTTCAAACATGGCAACTCGGCGGGGGTCGCGCCCAAGGGCGGCGTGCTGATTCTTGCGGGCGATGACCACGGCTGCAAATCCTCGACCATCGCCCACCAGAGTGAACACGCGTTCATCGCGTCGATGATCCCTGTGCTCAACCCAAGCAACGTTCAGGAAATTCTCGATTACGGCATCATCGGCTGGGAGCTGTCGCGCTACAGCGGGTGCTGGGTGGCGATGAAAACCATCGCTGAAAACGTCGATTCGTCTGCTGTCGTCGAAGTCGATCCGCTGCGCATCAAGACGCACATCCCGGAAGACTTCGTGCTGCCGGAAGGTGGTTTGCATATCCGCTGGCCGGACCCACCGCTGGCCCAGGAAGCGCGGCTCAATACGTACAAGATTTACGCCGCAAGAGCGTTCGCCCGCGCCAATCAGCTCAATAAAGTGGTCATCGATTCCGCGCAACTGCGGCTGGGGATCATCACCACCGGCAAGTCCTACCTGGACGTGCGTCAGGCGCTGGAAGAGCTGGGTATCGATCAGGAACTGTGCGACAAGGTCGGCATTCGTGTGCTCAAGGTCGGCATGAGCTGGCCACTTGAACCCGTGTCGGTGCATGACTTTGCCGAGGGTCTGGACGAGATTCTGGTGGTCGAGGAAAAACGCAGCGTCATCGAAGACCAACTGACCGGCCAGCTTTATAACTGGCCGGTGGATCGTCGTCCGGTGGTGGTCGGCGAGTTCGATGAGCAGGGCCGTTCGCTGTTGCCAAACCTCAGCGAGCTGACGCCGGCAATGATCGCCAGGGTCATCGCCAAGCGTCTGGCGCCGTTCTACAGCAGCCCGCAGATCGAAGCGCGCCTGCAATTTCTCAGCGACAAGGAAAGAGCGCTTCAGGCGACGCTGTTCAACACCTTGCGCACCCCGCATTTTTGCTCCGGCTGCCCGCACAATACCTCGACCCGCGTGCCGGAGGGCAGTCGTGCCCTGGCCGGGATCGGCTGCCACTACATGACCATCTGGATGGACCGCGAAACCGATACATTCACCCAGATGGGCGGCGAGGGCGTGACCTGGATCGGCCAGGCGCCCTTCACTGAAACCCCTCATGTGTTCCAGAACCTCGGCGACGGCACCTATTTCCACTCCGGGCACCTGGCGTTGCGTGCGGCTGTGGCCTCCAAGGTCAACATTACTTACAAGATTCTCTACAACGATGCGGTGGCCATGACGGGCGGTCAGCCTATAGACGGCGTGCTGCGCGTCGATCAGTTGAGCCGCCAGGTGTTCAACGAGGGCGTACAGCGCATTGCACTGGTCTCCGACGAGCCGGACAAATACCCGAGTCGGGAAGATTTCGCTTCAATTACCACCTTTCATCACCGACGCGACCTGGACAGCGTGCAACGCGAGCTGCGTGAGTTCAAAGGGGTGTCGGTAATCATCTACGACCAGACCTGCGCGACTGAAAAGCGGCGCCGGCGCAAACGCGGCACCATGCCTGATCTGGAAAAGCGCGCGCTGATCAACCCGGCCGTGTGCGAAGGCTGTGGTGATTGCGGGGTCAAATCCGGTTGTCTGTCGGTGCTGCCCAAGGAAACCGCTCAGGGCCGCAAGCGGGAAATCGACCAGAGTGCCTGCAACAAGGATTTCAGCTGCGTCGAGGGTTTCTGCCCGAGTTTCGTCACCGTGCATGGCGGCAAATTGCGTAAGCCGGTGGTGCTCAAACAGGTCGAGGCATTCGCTCGTCTGCCGGAGCCTGCGCTGCCATCGCTGGAGCGGCCGTTCAATATACTGCTGCCCGGCGTCGGCGGGACTGGCGTGACCACGGTCGGGGCGATGCTCGGTTATGCCGCCAACCTGGAAGGCAAGGGTTGCAGCGTACTGGATCAGGCCGGGCTGGCGCAGAAGTTCGGCCCGGTGGTCAGCCATATCCGCATTGCTGCGCGTCAGGAAGACCTGTTCGCGGTGCGCATTGCCGCTGGCGAGGCGCACCTGTTGCTGGGTTGCGACTTGCTGGTTGCCGCTGGCCCCGACGCAATCGCCAAGCTCGACAGCAAGATCTCCCACGCGGTGATCAACAGTCAGCAAACGCCAACCGCAGAATTCACGCGCAACCCGGATGCCGTGTTCCCGGCCGAGGCGATGAAGCAGACGATCATTGATGCCGTCGGTGCCGACAAGACGCACTTTGTCGAAGCCACTTCGTTGGCGACCCGTTTGATGGGCGACAGCATTGCCAGCAACCTGTTCATGCTCGGTTATGCGTTTCAACTGGGCCTGATTCCCCTGACTTCGGCAGCCATCGAAAAGGCGATTGAGCTCAATGGCGTGGCGGTCAACCTCAATCAGCAGGCGTTTCTTTGGGGCCGTCGCACGGCGCATGATCCTGCCGCCGTCGAAGCGTTCGTCAACCCGCAACAGCATGTCAGCGAGCCGCAGCAGATGGACCTCGAGCAACGCATTCAAAGCAACGTCGCCGCCTTGACGCAGTACCAGAACAGCGCGTACGCCGAGGGTTATCTGGGGCTGGTGCAACGGGTGCGGGAGGCGGAGTCGCGGGCGTTTCCCGGTCAGCAGCCGACGCTGACGGAAGCTGTGGCCTTCAACTACTTCAAGCTGCTGGCCTACAAGGACGAATACGAGGTGGCGCGGCTGTACAGCAACGGCGACTTCACCCGCCAGCTGGAGGCGCAGTTCGAGGGCGATTATCGACTGGAGTTTCATCTGGCGCCGTCCTGGCTGGCCAAGCGCGACCCGCACAACGGTCAACCGCGCAAACGCAGTTTCGGACCGTGGATGCTGCGCGCGTTCGATGTGCTGGCGACATTCAAATTCCTCCGAGGCACAGCGTTCGACCCGTTCGGTCGCAGCCTGGAGCGCAAGCAGGAGAGGGCGCTGATTGATCGTTATGTTGGCGACGTCGAACTGATCCTGCAGCATCTCCAGACGCAAAACCGCCATACGGCGCTGAGCCTGGCACGTCTGCCGGAAAAGATCCGCGGTTACGGTCACATCAAGGAAGCCGCCATGAACGCCGCTGCGTTGCAGGCCGACATCCTGCGTAAAAGCCTGGAAAGCGGCGAGGTGCTAGCGCCGAAGTTGTATGAGGTGGCTGCTTGATCAGGCAAGCGATGTGAGTGCCTGTGTGCGAGCCGGGCGACGCTTTGCTTGCTCGCGAAGGCTGATTAGCGGTGATCAGTAGATCTCAGACTGCAACGCCTCCTTCGTGAGCAAGCTCACACACGCGAGTGCGTGGCTTCTGTGGGAGCGAGCTTGCTCGCGAATGCAGACTGACTGATCAGTAGATTTTCAGCGTCTGCACTGGCCTCTTCGTGAGCAAGCTCACGATGGGAGTGCTTGTGGGAGCGAGCTTGCTCGCGAAGGCTGACTAGCGGTGATCAGTAGATCTCAGAGACTGCACCGGCCCCTTCGTAAGTAACGCGGACCGCCGCCCGGGTCACAAACAAACGGCGAGCCTGCCGATGAGCGTTACTTCGGCCTGAACAGGTGCGCATGCCCGGCCCGGTACAGCGATGACTCGCTGAACGTGTCGGCGGCCAGTACGCGGCCGACAAGGATCAGTGCGGTGCGGCGAAAGCCTTTGGTCCGCACTTTTTCCTCTATGTCTGCCAGCGTACCCAGTGCCCAGTCCTGATCCGGCCAACTGGCGCGGTGCACCACAGCAATCGGGCAGTCGGCGCCGTAATGCGGGGTCAGCTCTTCGACGATTCTGTGCAGGTTATTCACGCCCAGATGAATCGCCATGGTCGCCCGATGGCTTGCCAGGCTGGCGAGTTCTTCGCCGCTCGGCATTGAGGTCTTGTCGGCGTAGCGGGTCAGAATCACGCTTTGCGAAATATCCGGCAGCGTCAGTTCCACGCCCAGTAACGCAGCACAGGCGGCCGTCGCAGTCACGCCCGGAATGATTTCGTAAGGGATGTTCAGTTCACGCAAATGGCGGATCTGCTCGCCAATGGCACCGTACAGGCTCGGGTCGCCGGAATGCACGCGGGCGACATCCTGGCCTTGCGCATGAGCGGTCTTGATCAAATCAATGATTTGCTCCAGATGCAGTTCCGCGCTGTTGGTCACCTGCACGGCCTGGTGGCCTTCGAGCACAGCGAGCGGCACCAGCGAACCTGCATAGATAATTACCGGACAGGTGCGGATCAGGCGTTGCCCCTTGACGGTGATCAACTCGGGATCGCCAGGGCCTGCGCCGATGAAATAGACAGTCAATGGAAACTCCGGGGTCAATGAGCGCGGTGGGATTATCCGCCCACAGCCGGGCTGGACGCCAAGGCAAATGTCATTTGAGTGGTTTTTTGCCGCTCGATCAGCAGCCGCGCCGTACCGTCGCCCAACTGCGCGGCGAGTGCCAGTGCCGATCCTTCGGCGACACCGTGGCAACCTGTGGTCTGAAACACCTTAGCGGAGCGGTGGGTCAGGTGCAGCTCCCAGGCCACCAGTTGCGCGGCGTTGAAAAACACCAGCGGCACAGCCAGTTGCGCCGCCAGTTCAAGCAGACCCGGTTCCTGATCTTTCAGATCGATGGAGGCCAGCGCGGTGATGCTGCCCAGGCCCAGGTCAAGCGTTCGAAGACTGGCCTCGATCAGCTCGCGCAACGCGGCCGCCGAACAACCGCGCCGGCAGCCAAGCCCAACCACCAGAGGCGTGCCGGGGCGGACGCTCGAGTGCTCTGGCCTGATGCGGTCAGGCATTGCTTGGGTGGGCATCGCTTCTGCGAAACAGCCAGGCGCTGATCAGGCCCAGTGCTACCCAGAACAGCGCGTTGGTCAGCAGCGAAGCGATCATGAATTGCGATTCCAGCGCTTGAGGCGCAAGGCTTTCATGAACCAGCGGTTGCGGTGCGCCGATCACATGCGGCACCACCAGAATCGCCGCGCCCAGCACTTTGAGCAGCCAGTTCTGACCAAACACCAGCAAGGCCAGCCCGGCAGCGGTGGACGCTGCCGTACCGATCCACCAAAGCTGACGCTGGCTCAGTTCTGCGGCAGCGGTGCCCGGCAGCTCAGGCGGCAGCCCAAGGGTCGGCGCCAGCACGAACACGGCAAAACCGGCTAGCCCCCACCAGGCGCCCTGTGCCGTGCGGCCCGGTGCGCGCAGGGTGTAAAGCCCGGCCAGCATCAGCGCAAAACCGACGGCGACCACCAGATTGCCACCGGTGGTGGACAGCACGCGCTGCCAGCCGTTTTCCGGCTCCCACGCTGCTTCGTCATGCGCGTGGCTGTGTTCAGCCACGGCACCGTCGGCATGCTCGTGAACGTGTTCGGCAGGTGCTTTCTCGTAGGTTTCGGCCTGCTGGATCAGCGGGACGACCCAGAAGCTTTGCAGCAAGGTCAGCAGCAGGGCGGCCAGCAGCCCGGTAAACCCTGCGGTCTGTGCGATTCGCTTGAACATTGTGTTGTCCTCAATGACGCTCAATGGCAAGGAAAGGCAGCGCTGTGACGGGTATCGTGTGCCGCATTGTGCACAGCGGCAATGTGCGAGAACCCGGCGAAGTACACCAGGCACGCCCCCAGCAGTGCAGCGCTGATGGCGGCGGTCAGGCGCTGGGTCTGGGTTGAGCTGGTAGCGGCCGTCTGGCTGCTGCTGATGGTGGACATGGCGTTCCCTCTTGAGTGTTGGCAAGTGGGCCATGCGCACGCGAACCCACTGACGAACGCCAGAGGTTTCAACTGCGCCCGCCCACCGCGGGTGTGTCATTGGAAAAATGTCGGGCCGGTCTCCGGGCTCGCGAGGGGTTTGAACAGCGGTGCGTTCAGACCTTCAAGGTCACCTTCCCATGCCAGTGCACAGTGGATCAGACCTTCTCTCGCTTACCGTTGCGGGGGCAGCACCGGACTTGCTCAACAGGTTGAGCGCACCGGTTTCCCGTTTCACCCCGTGAGGGGCACCCGAAACAAGGTGCACAGGAGAGCATGGGCAACGGGGCATCGTCAATCTGAACGATTGACCTGTCTGCGGTCACTGCGTAGCCTTGCCGGTTCGAGGTTCTTCATGCGTAAAGCGTTACAACATGAAGCTAAGACGGGAATGCGGTAGATGCCGCAGCTGCCCCCGCAACTGTAAACGGTCATGTTCATTGCACAGCCACTGCTGCGGCGGGAAGGCGCGATGAATGTGTGTCGGCAAGGTGTTCAACGCCCGCCACACGCTGCCGTGAGCCAGGAGACCTGCCTCGAACCGGGCTGACAAAAGCCTGCGAATTCTCACTACAACCGGGCGGGGTGATCCGGTGGCGATCCGATCCGTGTGCACGGCGCGCGGTTCTCGTCCTGTTTGCCCGCCGCATCGCCAAAGGGCACCTGATGAAAACACTGGCCAAGCTTCCCGTCACCATCGTTACCGGCTTCCTCGGCTCGGGCAAGACCACCCTGTTGCGGCACATGCTCGACAACGCCGAAGGGCGACGCATTGCGGTGATCGTCAACGAGTTCGGCGAGCTGGGCATCGACGGTGAAATCCTCAAGCAATGCACCATCGGCTGCACCGAAGAAGAGGCCAACGGCCGCGTCTACGAGCTGGCCAATGGCTGCCTGTGCTGCACGGTGCAGGAAGAGTTCTTCCCGGTCATGCGCGAGCTGGTTGCCCGGCGTGGCGACCTGGACCACATCCTGATCGAAACTTCAGGGCTGGCCCTGCCCAAGCCGCTGGTGCAAGCCTTCCAATGGCCGGAAATCCGCAACGCCTGCACGGTTGACGCCGTAATCACCGTGGTCGACAGCCCGGCTGTGTTGGCCGGTACGTTTGCAGCCTTTCCGGATCAGGTCGATGCACAGCGCAACCTGGACCACGAATCGCCGCTGCACGAGCTGTTCGCCGACCAACTGGCCAGCGCCGATCTGGTGATCCTCAACAAGGCCGACATGATCGACGCCGAAGGGCTGGCCGCCGTGCGCGCTGAAGTTGCCGAAGAGCTGCCGCCAGCGGTCAAGGTGGTCGAAGCCAGCAGTGGTCGCCTGCCGATCAGTGTTCTGCTGGGCGTGGGTGCCGAGTCCGAACTGCACATCGACGCGCGCAAGACCCACCACGATCATCACGACGATGATGACCACGATCACGACGCGTTCGATTCAATTTCCCTGAAATTGCCCCAGGCTGACGAGAAAGTATTGCTTGATGCGCTGAATCAATTGGTCGTGCAACACGGCATTCTGCGTGTGAAAGGTTTTGCGGCAATTCCCGGCAAACCAATGCGCCTGCTGATCCAGGGTGTGGGCACGCGTTTCGACAAGCACTTCGACCGCGCCTGGCGTGCCGACGAAGAGCGCGCCACGCACCTGGTGCTGATTGGCCAGGAACTGGACGCCGTTGCGCTGCAAGCTCAGCTCAACGCCTCGATTGCCGGCTGACCCATGCATTTACTGAGAACCCAGCCCGGCGGTTTTGTCCCGGACGACAGCATCGCCGACATGGGGCAAACCCCGGCCGAGCTGGTGATTCTCTGCAGCGGCGACTCCAGCCTGGCGCTGCTGGCCGAAGCCGCCCGGCAATTGCCCGAAGACTACCCCAGCCTGCGTCTGGCCAACCCGATGCAGGTGCAGAATCACGCCTCGGTCGACCTGTACGTCGATGAAGTGCTGCGCCACGCCAAAGTCATTCTGATTTCCCTGCACGGCGGCATCGGCTACTGGCGTTACGGCGTCGAGCGGCTCATGGAGCTGGCAGCGCGGGGCGTGCAGGTCATTCTGGTGCCGGGCGATGACCGTCCCGACCCCGAACTAAGCGACCTGAGCACCGTGCCTGCTGCACAGCGCGACCAGCTCTGGCAGTTCTTGCGTCAGGGCGGCATGCAGAACGCGCTGGATTTGTATCACTGCATGGCCAGCCAATGGCTGGGCCGCGATTACCCGTGGACCGAACCCCAACCGCTGCCACGTACAGCTGTTTATCACCCGCGCCTTGCCAGTGCCCAGCTTGTCGATTGGCAGGCCGAATGGGTGGTCGGGCAGCCGGTCGTGGCGCTGTTGTTCTATCGCTCGCACCTGCAGGCAGCCAACACCGGTTTCATCGACGAATTCTGCGTGCGCTTGCAGGCACAGGGCATTAATCCGTTGCCCATCGCCGTGGCCAGCCTCAAGGAGCCGGGCTGCTTTGTTCAGGTGGAAAACTGGCTTGATGAGGCTGATGTCGAGCTGATTCTCAACACCACCGGCTTTGCCCAATCGAGCCCGGAGGCGCCGCATCTGCGCCCGTTCCGGCGCAACGTACCGGTGATTCAGGCGATCTGCGCGCAAGACAACCAGCCAGCCTGGCAGGCCAGCGAGCAAGGCCTGGGTGCCCGCGACCTGGCGATGCACATTGCCTTGCCGGAGCTGGACGGGCGGATCATCAGTCGGCCGATCAGTTTCAAGGACCTCGCCTGGCGCAGTGAGCGCAGCCAGTCGGACGTGGTTTGCCACCGCGCGCACCCCGAGCGCATGGATTTCGTCGCGCAACTGGCGCGCCGCTGGATCGAACTGGCGCGCCTGCCCAATGCCGACAAGCGTGTGGCGTTGATCCTCGCCAATTACCCGA
Organism: Pseudomonas avellanae BPIC 631; assembly: GCF_000444135.1. Taxonomy (GTDB): domain Bacteria; phylum Pseudomonadota; class Gammaproteobacteria; order Pseudomonadales; family Pseudomonadaceae; genus Aquipseudomonas; species Aquipseudomonas avellanae. The sequence goes on along the minus strand of NZ_ATDK01000257.1, from coordinate 4,505 downwards.
CCCGCGACGGTCGAATCGGTAATGGCGTGGGCCTGGACACGCCGGCTGCAACGCTGAACATTCTGCGTGCCATGCAGGCCGAGGGCTATCCACTGGCGCAGTTGCCGGACAGCGGCACCGAACTGATCCAGCAACTGTTGGGCGGCGTGACCAACGACCTAGACAGCATTGACCAGCGCCCTTGCCAGCAGAGCATGGCGCTGGATGAATACCTGACGGCGTTCAACGAGCTGCCGCTCGAAAATCGTGACGCGGTGACTGCCCGCTGGGGCGCGCCGGATGCCGATCCAATGTTCCGCAGCGGACGAATGATGATCGCCGGCCTGCGCTTTGGCCTGACCTTCGTCGGCATCCAACCGGCGCGTGGCTATCAGGTGGACCCCAGCGCGGTTTATCACGACCCGGACCTGGTGCCGCCGCATGGTTATCTGGCGTTCTACTTCTGGCTGCGCAAGGCCTATGGCGCGCACGCCGTGGTGCATGTCGGCAAGCACGGCAATCTGGAATGGCTGCCAGGCAAAGGCGTCGGGCTGTCGCAAACCTGCTGGCCGGATGCCGTGCTGGGCGCGATGCCCAATATCTATCCGTTCATCGTCAACGATCCGGGCGAGGGCGCCCAGGCCAAACGCCGCACGCAGGCGGTGATCATCGATCACCTGATGCCGCCGCTGACCCGTGCCGAAACCTACGGCCCGCTGCGCAATCTGGAGCTGCTCGCCGACGAGTTCTATGAAGCGCAACTGCTTGATCCGCGCCGCGCCCGTGAACTGCAACGGGACATTCTCGAACTGGTCCGTGAAACCCGTATCGATCGTGAACTGGCGCTGGACAACGCCACTGACAGCGACGCCGATGCTGCGGTCTGGCTGCCGCGTCTGGACACTTACCTGTGTGACTTGAAAGAGTCGCAGATTCGCGACGGCCTGCACATTTTCGGCCAGTCACCGGAAGGTCGCCTGCGCACCGACACGCTGCTGGCCCTGCTGCGCATCCCGCGTGGCGATGGGCGCGGGGCGCAATCGAGTCTGTTGCGGGCGCTGGGCAAGGCGTTTGCGCTGGGCTTTGACCCGCTCGACTGCGAGCTGGCCGAGCCTTGGGTCGGCGCGCGTCCTGCCACGCTGCTCGCAGTGAGCGCGGACCCGTGGCGCACCGCCGGGGATGCCCGTGAACGGCTTGAGCTTTATGCGGCGGCGCTCATCGAACGCGTGATGGCAGGTGAAGACCTGCACGACGTGCCTGCACATGATGATCTGGCGCTGATTCTCGACAACCTGCGTGAGGTAGTCGCGCCACGGCTGGACGCCTGCGGCCCCGGCGAAATGCAGGGCATGCTCGATGCGCTGAGCGGCCGCTTCGTACCGGCAGGCCCCAGCGGTGCACCCAGCCGTGGGCGACTGGACGTGCTGCCGACCGGGCGTAACTTCTTCAGCGTGGACGTGCGCAACCTGCCGACCACCACGGCGTGGCGCATTGGTTTTCAGTCGGCAAACCTGTTATTGGAACGCCACCTTCAGGATCATGGCGATCACCTGCGCCAGCTGGGTTTGTCAGTGTGGGGCACGGCAACGATGCGCACTGGCGGTGACGACATCGCTCAGGCGATGGCATTGATGGGGGTTCGTCCGGTCTGGGCGACCGGCAGTCAGCGGGTCGATGACTTCGAGATTCTGCCGATCAGCCTGCTGGACCGCCCGCGGGTGGACGTCACCTTGCGGGTCTCCGGTTTCTTCCGTGACGCCTTCGCCAACCTCATCAAGCTGTTCGATGCCGCCGTGCAGGCCGTCGCGGCGCTGGATGAGCCGGATGACATGAACCCGCTGGCGGCCAGAGTGCGCGAAGAGCGCCAGGGCTTTGTGACCGAAGGGTTGAGCGAAGACGACGCGGCACGGCAGGCGGGTTGGAGGATTTTCGGTTCCAAACCCGGTGCCTATGGCGCGGGCGTTCAAGGCGCAATTGACGGTCGTCTGTGGCAAAGCCGCGAGGACCTCGCCGAGGTTTATCTGAACTGGGGCGGTTATGCCTACGGCGCTGCTGATGAAGGCACTCCGGCCCGGCAACGTTTCGCCCAGCGCCTGTCCCAGGTGCAGGCGGTGTTGCAGAATCAGGACAACCGCGAGCACGACTTGCTCGATTCAAACGATTATTACCAATTTCAGGGTGGCATGCTCGCAGCGTCCGAAAGCCTCAGCGGGCAGAAGACCGCCAGCTACCATGGCGATCACAGCCAGCCGGACCTGCCGAAGATCCGCACCCTCAAAGAGGAGCTGAACCGGGTGATACGCTCGCGTGCGGCGAATCCGAAATGGATCGAGGGGGTCAAGCGTCATGGTTACAAAGGCGCGTTCGAGATGGCCGCGACCGTGGACTTTCTGTTCGCCTTCGACGCCACCACCGAGCTGATCGACGATCATCAATATGCATTGCTCGCCGATGCTTATCTGCTTGACCCGGCGACCCGCGATTTCATCGCACAACACAACCCCGATGCCCTGCGCGACATGACCGAGCGCATGCTTGAAGCCCAGCAGCGCGGCCTCTGGCAGGAGCCCGGCGAGTATCAGCAAGCGCTGGAAGACCTGCTGTTGGACATAGAAGAGAGTTGATGACCTTGCCTGATTCAAGCCTGAGCGACACTGCGCATTTCCCCTTGGCTGCCGTGGTCGGGGCCGACGACCTGAAACTGGCGCTGTGCCTGACCGCTATAGACCCGCGTATTGGCGGTGTATTGATCGAAGGCCCGCGTGGCATGGCCAAGTCGACCCTGGCGCGGGGCCTGGCGGATCTGCTGGCCAGCGGTCAGTTCGTCACCTTGCCGTTGGGCGCGACCGAAGAGCGTCTGGTCGGCACCCTGGACCTTGATGCCGCTCTGGCCGAGGGTCGCGCACGTTTTTCTCCGGGTGTGCTGGCCAAGGCGGACGGCGGGGTGCTTTACGTCGATGAAGTCAACCTGCTCGCCGATCATTTGGTTGACCTGCTGCTGGACGTTGCCGCCAGTGGCGTCAATCTGGTCGAGCGCGACGGTATCTCCCATCGACACACGGCGCGTTTCGTCCTGATTGGCACCATGAACCCGGAAGAGGGCGAGTTACGCCCGCAGTTGCTGGACCGTTTTGGTCTGAACGTGGCGCTCAGTGGCCAGACACTGCCCGTCGAACGCAGCCAGATCATCCGCCGCCGTCTGGATTTTGATGCTGATCCCCTTAACTTCTGTCAGCACTGGCAGGCGCAGCAGGACGCCTTGAAGCAGCGTTGCGAGCAGGCGCGTCTGTTACTGCCGAGCATTGAACTGGATGATCATTCGTTGGCGGTGATTACCGAGCGCTGTTTTGCAGCCGGGGTCGATGGCATGCGTGCAGACCTGGTCTGGCTAAGGGCTGCACGCGCCCATGCCGCCTGGCGCGGTGCTGGCCAGATCGACGAGCAGGACATCGAAGCCGTTGCTGAATTTGCCCTACGCCACAGGCGCCGCGACCCGGCTCCGCTGCCGCAGAATCAGCAAGCTGCGCCGCCTGAAACGTCTCCCAAGCCAGACAAGCCTGAAAGCGGGCAGGGCAATTGGGGCGAGCTACCCGCGCAGGCGGTGGTTACCGGGTCGCGCCGCGAAGTGCCGAGCTGGCCAAAAAAGCCTTAGGCATCCGCCCTCGCGCCAAACAGGGTGCGGATGCCATTCCCCGTCCCGGTCGATTGGCCAGCGGCAGGCAGGGTGCCCTCCGTGCGGGCGCCGATGGCCCGGTGCAATGGCTGCCGACACTGCTGCGCGGTCGTCCGAAGAGCCGCAAGGATCTGGTTCACCAACCGCGCAGCAGTCGTCCGGCTGAATTGCTGCTGGTGGTGGTCGATGCCTCGGCCTCGACGCGCCGCCATCAGGCCTTGAGTCAGGCCAAAGGCCTGCTGTCACAGGTATTCGATGACGCCTATCGACGCCGCGCCCGTCTGGCATTGCTCACCGCCAGCGGCAGCACACCACGCTGGCAACATCAGGGCCTCAAGGCCTCGTCGGCCTTGAACCCATGGCTGGACGCATTGGGTGCGGGCGGCGGCACGCCACTGTCGGCGGCCCTGCAACAAGCCATGACCTGGCTGGAACAACGCCAAAAACGCCATCCTGCCGAACAGCAGCGAGTACTGGTCATGACCGACGGCAGAATCAAACAACTGCCCACGCTGCCTGCCTTCAACTGCGCAAGCCTGCTGATCGACATCGAAAAAGGCCCGATCCGCCTGGGAAGGGCACGCGAGCTGGCTGCAAGCCTGGGTGCTGATTACCGGCATATTGATGAGCTGAAGCTGGTTTGAAGGGGTGGGCTGGAAACGGAGCTGGGACTTTGCCTACTTTGGTCCCTCAAAGTAGGGCGCCGAGAGGCGAAAAGGTGGCTCAAGTCGAGCCAGAGTCCAACTGGCATCGCAGAGCCGCAGTGTGATGCTCCGCGCCACAGATCTACGCCGCACACTCAAGATCGGACGCAGAGCGTCCAGAACGGCATGCGACGCGGAGCGTCGCACGA
>NZ_ATDK01000256.1 GCF_000444135.1 Pseudomonas avellanae BPIC 631 | reverse complement strand
TGTTTTCGAAAAAATCAGCCACCAACTAACGGAAAATTCAAATCTTATCAATAGCTTAGCTTGCAGGTTATGGGTAACTTATTTCGAAAACAGTACACTAGAGCAGGCAGTTGTACTGACCGACTGAACTGCGTCGTAATGGTAGGATAGTAGCTCTATCCAGCCTTAGTGGGCGTCGTCCAGAGACTCTCCTTCTACACCCTCTACCTGCATAAATGTGTCAAAAGACATATCAGCTTCCTGCCTTGAAATTTGAGAGCATATCCTAACTTACTACCCATCGTGCTAGCTACCAAGATCGGGGTTTTTGTCTGTCAGCCTTTTTCTCTTCGTCAACTGATTGATATTCAGTACGTGCACCAAGGGCGACTTTTGCATCCACAATCCGCTTAAGCCACTCCCAACCAAGGTAGGGATCGCCTCGTCCTCGCAGGTGCGTGTACCGTCGTAAAGAGTTCCAGTCACGATGTCCTGAAACGCTTGCTACTCTAGGAATATCCCAGTCCATCTCGAAAAGTCTGCTGATGCCGTCATGTCTCATGTCATGAAAGTGAAGATCTTTCAGCTCCAGATACTTGCAGGCTTTGGTAAATGCTGCAGAAATCGAATCTGAGTTGTAGGGAAAAATCTGTTCGCACCCTTTAGGCATGCTCTGCAGGATCGCCCAGGCTTCGTCAGGAAGGTTGCACCAAACGTTGTTGCCGATTTTCTGTCCGGGATTTTTCATGTCTCTGACCATCACGGCCTGGCGTTTTTCATCCAAATCGTCCCAGTGTATGCGGGTTATCTCCTCCTGCCTGCGCGTGGAAAAAATCGCAAACCCAAGTACTTTGGGCATATTGATCGACGAAGGCTTGCGTATTTGCATCTCAAAAAAATGCGTGAGCAGGGCATCGAGTTCGTCTATGGCGGGGCGTCGGGTACGCTCGTTGCTCTTGCTGACCATTCCTAATTTACGCAGGACGATACGTGCATCTGACATTGCATGGGGGGCGACATCATATCCCCATGCCGGCTTTGCGACGGACAGCACTGCCCCCAGATGCGATAGATCGTTGCCCACGGTTTGCGCCTGGACACCACCGCCCCCATTCCCCATTCGCCATTGTGCATACTCAACCAGTTTTTGACTGGTCAACGCCGTATCTGACAACTCTCCCAGCCAGCTCTTGCTGATGGCCGTAAGGGTTGCTCGCTTGGTCTTGCCCAGAGGGCGAACCCTCTCGTACTCGTCAAGGTATCGATCAATCATCTCTTTCACGCTGACCGTCTTGCGGTTCATGCGCTCGATCGCACCTGGGACCGCCAGCTCTGCCTCGCGTCGCTTCACCCACGCTTGAGCTACCTGCTTACGGTCGAAGGTTTGGGTTTCCTGATAAACTGGCAGACCGTCTCGATTGATCCGTATCTGCGCGCAGTAAGCAGTAGTGTTGTCCTTGCGCTTGCGTGGTCTGATCGTGCCCATTTTGAATTGGTACATTTCTGATTTGGGTTGGTACATTGTACCAACTGCTATTGAAAAACAAGCAAAAATTGCCATAAACCGCTGTATAAAAGATCAGTATTGATGAGTATCGAAAAAACACAAAGCCCAGCAAACACTGGAGAATCAAGCCCGGCGCTGTCGCGGCGCTTCTCCGTTGCACCTATGATGGACTGGACCGATCACCATTGCCGCTATTTCATGCGGCGGCTCTCCAGCCAGGCGTTGCTCTACACCGAGATGGTCACCACCGGTGCCTTGCTCCACGGCGACCGTGAGCGTTTCTTGCGTCATGACGAGACCGAGCACCCGTTGGCGCTGCAACTGGGCGGCAGCACGGCGGCGGACCTGGCGGCGTGTGCGCGGCTGGCTGAGGAGGCGGGGTATGACGAGGTCAATCTGAATGTCGGGTGTCCGAGTGATCGGGTGCAGAACAACATGATCGGCGCGTGCCTGATGGCGCACCCGCAGTTGGTGGCTGATTGCGTGAAGGCCATGCGCGATGCGGTGGGCATTCCGGTCACGGTCAAGCATCGCATCGGCATCAATGGCCGCGACAGTTATGCCGAGTTGTCCGATTTCGTCGGCACGGTTCATGAGGCGGGTTGCCAGAGTTTTACGGTTCACGCGCGCATCGCGATTCTTGAGGGGTTGTCGCCCAAGGAGAACCGCGATATTCCGCCACTGCGTTATGACGTGGTTGCGCAACTGAAGACTGATTTTCCTGAACTGGAGATCGTCCTCAACGGCGGCATCAAGACGCTGGAGCAGTGCAGCGAACATCTGCAGACGTTTGATGGCGTCATGCTGGGTCGCGAGGCGTATCACAATCCGTATCTGCTGGCGCAGGTGGATCAGCAACTGTTCGGCAGTGTTGCGCCGGTCATAAGCCGTCATGAGGCCCTGGAGTCGATGCGGCCTTATATCGCGGCGCATATTGCCAGTGGCGGCAACATGCACCACGTCACCCGTCATATGCTCGGGCTTGGTCTGGGGTTTCCCGGCGCACGGCGTTTTCGGCAGTTGCTGTCGGTGGATATCCACAAAGCGGAAAATCCGCTGCTGTTGCTGGATCAGGCTGCGAGGTTTCTCGAAGGGCATTGATCGGGCGCGCCGTGCGATCTGGTTGTTCCGGGTCAAAAGAAGCGTTTATTCCAGTGGCGGCGCTGCCGGGCTCGGGCTATGTTGTCGGCATACCCCAACAAGGAAAACGCACATGCACAAAGTCCTGGTTCCTTTCGATGGCTCCGAGCACGCGATGCGTGCGCTGGGCTATGTCATCGAGCTGTCTGGCGACCTCAACAAGCCGCTGGAAGTGCATGTGCTGAACGTGCAGGCCAGCCCTATCGATTACAGCCTTTATCTGGCACCCGACATGATTGATGGGGTGAAGGCCGGGCTGAAAAATGAAGGCAAACGGGTGCTTGATGATGCGATTGCGCTGCTGACCGCCGCGGGCGTGCCGTTTCAGGCCCACGTCGATCTGGGCAACGTTGCCGAGCAGGTTGAGGCCGAAGTTCAGCGGCTGGGTTGCGATGCCGTGGTCATGGGCACTCGCGGGCTTGGCAACTTTGGCGGTCTGTTGCTGGGCTCGGTGGCCACGCGAGTGATCCATGAAGTGTCGGTGCCCGTGACGCTCATCAAGTAGCACGCTTATCCGCTAAAAACTGCGCCTCACGGCTGCGCGGGCACGCGTGTCTGGCGCAGCAACTCGATGTTTTCCGGCGGCACCAGCTTGCGCAGTGATTTATACAGCGCACGGGTTTCCAGCAGGTTCCAGATGCGCAACATGGTTTCCAGTGCATCCAGCGGCTTGCTGATGAAATCCCGCGCGCCCAGTGCCAGGGCGCGCAGGCGCGTATCCCGTGTCGCGTCGGCAGTCAGCACCATGATCGGCAGGTAGTCATTGGCCGGGATGCGTCGGTTGAGCTGTTCCAGCACGGCGAAGCCATCGAAGTCGGGCATGTGCAGATCCAGCACCACCAGGTCGGGTTCGAAGCTGTTGAACAGGTCCAGCGTGCGCAAGGGTTCGGTGCTGCTCAGCACATTGGTCAACCCCTCGCGGGCAAGCAACTGCTCCATCAGATCGAGGTTGGGCTTCTGGTCGTCAATGATCAGGATACGAAAGTCTCCGCTCATACGGGCTCCGGCAAGTACTGGTCCAGGAGGGCAAGGAACACCGGCACCTGAATGGGTTTGATCAGAATGGCCGTGGCACCGGCCTCTTTCAGTTCGCGTTGGGCGTTGACACTGGCGTCGGCGGTAATCATCAGCACCGGCATGTTGGCGGTCGCGGGCAGGCGCCTCAGGCGTTGCAGCACCTCCAGCCCTTTGATGTCCGGCAGGTTGAGGTCCAGCAGGATCAACTGGGGCGCATGTTGGCGTGCCAGGTCCAGCCCCAGCTGCCCCTGCATGCTCGACAACAACTGGATGCCGGGCCTGCGCTGCAACAGCGTTTCGATCAGCGCCATGCTCGACAGGTTGTCTTCGATACACAGCAGCTTGCCATGATAAGCCGGACGGGCAGCGGGGCGTGGCATTGGTACGGCATCGGCCGGACGCGGCGTCGCAACGGTAGGCGCGTGCACGGCAACGAGAGGCAGTGCAAGGGTGAAACGGCAACCTTCGTTCTGTGTGGTTTGCACTGAAAGCGTGCCGTTCATCATCTCCAGCATGCTCTTGCTCAGCGCCAGCCCCAGCCCGGTGCCTTCGACGCTCGGGTTGGCATCCAGTCTTTCAAATGGCTTGAACAACTGACCGAGACGCTCCGGCGCAATGCCATAGCCGGTGTCTACCACGCTCACGGTGACGCGCTCAGCCGACCTGTCCACCTCAATGCGCACCTGACCGTCGGGGCGGTTGTACTTGATGGCGTTGGACAGCAGGTTCAGCAGCACCTGAACAAGGCGCTGGCGGTCAGCGATCACGCCGAGTTCGTCAGGCAGGTGCGGCAACTCCTTGAGCTCGATGTTGCCATCCGCAGCCATCGGCGACACCAGCACCAGCGTTTCCTTGAGGACGCTCGACAGCGAGACCGGTTCGAGGCTCAGGGACACATGCCCGGCTTCGATTCTGGCGATGTCGAGCACTTCATTGATCAGCTTCAGCAAATGCTGGCCCGCGCGCAGAATGTGGCCTACTTGTGGCCTTTGGCTGGCGGGTGAGTCCATGTCCAGCAACTGGGCGAAGCCCAGAATGGAGTTCAGGGGCGTGCGCAGTTCATGGCTCATCCGCGAGAGAAATTCACTCTTCGCCCGGCTGGCGCGCTCGGCTTCTTCACGCGCAGTGCCCAGGGCAATTTCGGCAACGCGACGATCGCTGATGTCGCGGGTGATCTTGGAAAACCCCCGCAGCTCATCGTTGCTGTCGTATTGCGCCGTAATCACTACGCTGGCCCATAAACGGCTGCCATCCTTGCGCCGCCGCCAGCTCTCTTCGGTGTAGCGTCCGTTGACGGTGGCTTCGTGCAGCGCCATGTCAGGGTGTTGCGGGCACTCTTGCGGCAGATAAAAAACCGAGAAATGCTGGCCGATGATTTCCTGCTCGGTGTAGCCCTTGATACGTTCGGCACCTGCGTTCCAGGTGGTGACATAGCCATTGCGGTCCAGCGCGAAGATGCCGTAATCCTTCACGCCTTCGATGATCAGACGCAAGCGCTCCTCGTTGTCACGCAGCGCCCGTTCGCGTTCGGCCAGCAACTGGCCTGCTTCGACCAGGCGCGTGCCGAGTTGACCGATCTCGTCCTTTTCAGGTGGCTGGGGCAGCAAAGGGTGCCCGAGCGCCAGACGCTGAGCGTTGCGTTGTACCTGATGCACCCTGGCGACGATGCCCTTGGACAGCATCAGTACCGCAAGAATGGCACCGAAAATCCCGCAGGCCGCCGCCAGCAGGGTAGACCACAACAAGCGCTCACGGGTCGCCGCCGCCGCTTCTGTACGTTCCGCCAGCAGAGCGTCCTCGCGCTCGCGCATCACGCCGATCCGTTTGCGCAACTGGTCGAGAACGTACTTGTTTTCGACCAGAATGGCGGCAACGGTCTCATGGTCTTCCCTGCCCATCGAGCGCAGCCTTTCCAGGCCGTCCACCTTGGTACGGATCAGCGGTTCGATGGATTTCAGGTGCTCGCGCATCTGCTGATCACGAATGTTGGCATCGAGCCGCACCAGCGCCGCGTCGATCAGCGGTTGCGCATTGATGTAGCCGGGCAGGAAGTCTTCCTGATGGGTGAGCAGATAGCCACGCACACTGGCCGCACCTTCTGCGATCTGGGTATGAAGCGTCTGAATGTCACCCTGCACCAGCAGCACCCGGCGCACATCTTCCTCGGCTTGCGCAGTCTGGCGTTCGGCGATGTAGATGAGCACCAGCGAAAACATGAGCATTGCCAGCGGCAGGGAAATCGCCACCAGCGCCTTGCCGCGTAACGGCAGGTCTTCCCAGCGGCTGCTGCCGGTTGCCGTCATCGCCAGTCGCTCGCCGACTGGCTCACCAGCCCCAGTGCCACGCCGCGCACCGCCGCCTGGGTGCGATCCGAAGCGCCCAGCTTGCCGATGACCTTTTCCACGTGCGCCTTGGCGGTGCCGGTGGTGATGCCAAGTTTTTCGCCGATCTCCCGATTGCTGAAGCCGCCTGCAACCAGCCCCAGCACCTGGCGTTCACGGGGCGTCAGCGCTTCCGGCACGCTCGCGCCACTGGTGTTGCGTTCGGTCATGCGTCGCAGCAGGCGCGCACTGACGGCGCTGTTCAATGCCTCTTCGCCACGTGCCACGCGTTGCAGGCCGTCGATCACTTCGTCGCGGCTGGCATCCTTGAGCAGATAGCCCACCGCGCCTGCGCTGATGGCAGCTTCCAGATGGTCGGTGCTGTCGTCCATGGTGAAAATCACCACTTTCAGACCGGGCATGCGTTGTTGAAGAATGCGCGCCGCTCCCAGCCCGTTGAGCACCGGCATGCGGATATCGAGAATCGCGATGTCCGGTTGCAGCGCCTGGCACAGGTCGATCGCCTGCTGGCCGTCGGCAGCCTGGCCAACCACTTCGAATTCCGGATGGCCCGCCAGTAACGAGACGAACCCGGTGCGGGTCACCTCATGATCGTCCGCCAGGACCAGTCGCACAGTGTCAGTCATGTCATTGCCTTGTCTGCAGTGAAAGGGACGACGGTGCGTAGCCGGGTGCCACGCCCGGGGCGGCTGACGCAGGTCAGGCGGCCACCCAGCAGGCTGGCGCGTTCCTGCATGGCCACCAGGCCGAGCTTCTGCACGCCCGTGCCGTTGATTGGTTTTTCGGTGATGAAGCCACGGCCGTTGTCCTGCAGCCTGAGTGAAACGTTGCCGTCACTCAGTTCCAGCGCCAGTTCCACGCAACTGGCATTGGCGTGCTTGAGCACGTTATTGATGCCTTCCTGAGCGATGCGGAACAGTGCGATCTCCAGATGGCTGGGCAGGCGCTCCAGAGACTGCGATGTCCACTGCACGATGATGCCCGCTTCACGCAGCCGATCGGCTTCCTTGTCGACCGCCTGCCACAGCCCGAAATCGTCCAGAACGGCCGGTCGCAGGCCGCTGATCAATTGCCGACCCTCACCAACGCAATGCTGCGCCAGTTTTAGAATGGCCTGCAGATCGGCGTCCAGTTGCGCTGGCAGTTCCGGGCAGCGACCGGCAAAACCCTGCAAGCGCTGGTGCAGGCCAGCCAGAGTCTGGGCCAGGCCGTCATGCAGGTCGTAGGCCACGCGTTTGCGTTCGTCTTCCTGCGCGGTGAACAGCTGACGAACCAGTTGTGACATGGTTCGGTCGCGTGCAACCAGCGCTTCGAGCAGGCGATTGTTCTCCAGATGCGCCGCGAGCAGGGTGGCGAGCAGTTGCAGAGACTCGATGTCTTCACCGTCGGGTGCGCTGATGGCGACGCTGTTGGCCAGCACCAGCGTCCCGAAAGAGCCCTCATCGGCGCCGCGCAAAGGCAGCAGCAGTACGCAGGGCAGGTGAGTGCCCGGCCGCTCCAGCCATTGCGGGCCGATGGCCAGCGGGTCGGCGGCCGTTTCGAGGGTGCTCAGGCGTTCTTTGCTGCCATGACGGGCGGTGGTCTGCACGCCGTTGTCGGCGCCCCATTCCAGTAGCAGGCCGTGGTCCATCGCCACGAACGCGCACGCGCGCTGCAACACGCATTTGCGCATGGCTTCGGGGGGCAACTGGATCAGTTCCTGACCCGTATCGACCAGCAGACGAAGGCGTGCGGCACGGCTTTGCGACTGGCGATAATGGTTGCGGATGGCCAGCGCGCTTGCCGGGTCGTGGGGTGGGTTTTGCATGGGGTCTCCAGCGAAGGGCTCTGTCAACGATGGCTGCGTCGGCGAGACGCCACGCCAGCGTTGGCATATAGAGAAGTGACGCTATTAGAACTGTAACAGGAGGTAAAGCCCATCTGCCGATCGGCATACAAAGATAACCCCGGTTGGCCGATGGCGAGCCGGGGCGGGGAAGGCAAAGTAGCTCTCACTGAATCCCTGAACAGATCCCCGTAGGAGAATAGCGATGAAAACAAAATTGACCGCCCTGGCCCTGTTGCTGGCTGTGAGTGCACCGATGGTTCAGGCTGCTGCCGAGCCGTCCGGCTACACCTACCGCATGGTGGCCGAGGCGCCAAGCAGTGTGAATGACAAGGAAATTGCCGGTCTTTTTGATCGCTGGAACAAAGCCTTGCAGACCGGTAACCCGAAGACAGTCGCCTCGTTGTATGCACAGGACGCAGTCTTGCAGCCTACGGTCTCCAACAAGGTACGTGCTACCCCGGCCGAGATCACCGACTACTTCGATCACTTCCTGGTGCTCAAGCCGGTTGGCGAGATCAACTACCGGGAGATCCGTCGCCTGGGACCTGATGCAGCGGCGGACAACGGTGTCTACACCTTCACCCTGACAGCGGCAGATGGCAAAAAAACCAAGGTACAGGCGCGTTATTCGTTCCTTTACCACCGCATCGGCAACGAGTGGAAGATTCTCAACCACCACTCTTCGGCCATGCCGGAAATACAGCCTGAGTACCAGGTCAGCCGCTGATCGACAGCAGATAGTCAGCTGAAACAAAAAATCCGGAGCCATGGCTCCGGATTTTTTCGTCTGTCTGAAAAGTCAGGCTTCGGCGGTGGCGCCGTTGACCTTGCGGCAATGAATCAGCGCATCGCGGATCATGAAATTGACCAGCGTCGGCGATACGCCCAGTTCCTTGGCGATGTCCTTCTGCGGCACGCCGTGCAGGCGGTACATCTCGAACGCGTAACGAGTGCGGGGCGGCAACTCGCTCAAGGCGTCGGCGATTTTCTCCAGGCTTGTGAAGTTGATGTGCGAGATCTCTGGCGATGCACCCTGAATCACCACATTCAGCCCCTCGGCCTCGGGGCCGGTGTATTTCTGTTCCAGTGCCTGCTTGCGGTAGTGGTCGATGGCCAGATTGCGCACGATCTGAAACAGATAGCTGAGCTGTGCTTTGAAGGTCAGCGTGGCCTGAGGCGCGGAGCGCAATCTGAAGAACGCATCCTGCACAACGTCCTCGGCGCGAGACCGGCAGCCCACGATGCGCGCGGCAATCTTGACCAGCAGCAGATAGTTGTCGACGAATGCCTGGAGTAGCGGTGACTCGCACTTACTTGTGATTACGTGTTCCGTCATGGAATTCACCTTGCTGCAAAGCCAATGGGGGGAGGGCTGCACGAGGAGCAGCGCCGTCACATGGGGCAACAAATTAGCCTTAATGATAATTATTGTCAAATGCGAAAGCCAATCAGCGCACTTAAAAAGTGCGACTCGGTTGGTCACGCGCTCGCGGCGGGCATTCATACCTAATTTCTTGCAGACGCCATCCGTTCTCATTGGTGACAGGCCCGACCACGGTTGCGGCCAGGGAATACCTCAGGAGAACCCCATGCGTTTCGATCACGCGCCTCGCCGCTGTTACACCCGCGCCCACCACCGGACGGTTTCGATATGAGCACGCCCGTGAGCCTGACGCTGTTCTGCCTGCCGTTCTCCGGCGCCAGCGCGATGTTCTACAGCCCGTGGCGGCGCAAATTGCCCGAGTGGCTGAACGTGCGCCCGCTGGAGCTTCCCGGTCGCGGCATGCGCATGGACGAAGTGTTGCAAACCGAGATCGTGCGACTGGCCAACCACCTGGCTGACGAGATCAGCGCCGAACTGGACAAACCCTATGCGCTGTTCGGTCACAGCCTGGGCGGGCTGCTGGCCTTCGAGCTGGCGCATGCGTTGCGTGAGCGAGGTCTGCCCGCGCCGCTGGCGTTGTTTGCCTCGGCCACTGCGGGCCCGGTGCGCCGCGATGTCAGCGAATACGCGGTCGCCAAGACCGACGAACAGCTGATCGCGCGACTGCGCACGCTCAAGGGCACCAGCGAAAACGTCATCGCCAATGAAGAGTTGATGCAGCTGATGCTGCCAATCCTGCGCGCCGACTTTCTGCTCTGCGGCAGCTTTGTGTACGGCCAGCGCGAGCCGTTGAGCGTGCCGATTCATGTGTTTGGCGGCAAGCAGGACAGCGTCAGCGTTGAGCAACTGCTCGACTGGCAGGAGGAAACCTGCACCGGCTTCTCGCTGGACATGTTCGAAGGGCATCACTTCTATCTGGTCGATGAGCAAGCGCAAACGCTTCGCCATCTGCGGCGGTACTGCGAGCAGCACCTGGCCCGCTGGCGCAACAGCGCTTCACGGCAGTTGAGCCGGGCCGCCGGTTGAGCGTTTCTGGCTCTTTTGCCTCACGCGCGGCCTCACCCCAGGGCGCGCGCTTTTCTTGACATTCAGATCTTATCTGGCACGCCGAATCTAGCAGGAACCCCATCATGGATGCGTTTGAACTCCCCGACACCCTGGCTCAGGCCCTTCAGCGTCGCGCCTCGCAGACGCCGGATCGGCTGGCCCTGCGTTTTCTCACCGATGAGAAAACTCAAGGGCTGGTGTTGACCTACCGTGATCTGGACCTGCGCGCACGCGCCATCGCCGCTGCGCTGCAAAGCCAGGCTGCGCCGGGGGATCGGGCGATTCTGCTGTTCCACAGCGGGCCGGATTATGTCGCTGCGTTTTTCGGCTGCCTGTACGCCGGTGTGATCGCGGTGCCGGCTTATCCACCGGAATCCAACCGCCGTCATCACCAGGAGCGGCTGCTGTCGATCATTGCCGATGCCGAGCCACGTCTGGTCCTGACCGCTTCCGACGTGCAGCCTGCCCTGTTGCAGATGGAAGAGCTGGCCGCTGCCGATGCGCCGCCACTGCTGTGTGTCGATACGCTGGACAGCGCGTCGGCCGATGGCTGGCAGGGGTCGCAGTTGCAAGCCGACGACATCGCGTTTCTGCAATACACCTCCGGCTCGACGGCCTTGCCCAAGGGCGTGCAAGTCACTCATGGCAATCTGATCGCTAACGAACTATTGATCCGTCATGGCTTCGGCATCGACGTCAACCCGGACGACGTGATCGTCAGCTGGCTGCCGCTGTACCACGACATGGGCCTGATCGGCGGCTTGCTGCAACCGATTTTCAGTGGCGTGCCGTGCATCCTCATGGCCCCGGCCTATTT
The DNA here is from genome assembly GCF_000444135.1 of Pseudomonas avellanae BPIC 631. Taxonomy (GTDB): domain Bacteria; phylum Pseudomonadota; class Gammaproteobacteria; order Pseudomonadales; family Pseudomonadaceae; genus Aquipseudomonas; species Aquipseudomonas avellanae. The sequence continues at coordinate 22,064 of NZ_ATDK01000256.1, read as the reverse complement.
CCTCACGCGACCGTTACGCTGGCTGGAGGCGATCAGCGAATACGGCGGCACCATCAGCGGCGGGCCTGATTTTGCCTACCAACTGTGCAGCGCGCGGGTCAGCGATTCGGCGCTGGAGCGGCTGGACCTGAGTCGCTGGCGCGTGGCGTATTCCGGCTCCGAGCCAATCCGCGAAGACAGCCTGAATGCGTTTGCCGAGAAATTCGCCAGCTGTGGCTTCACGCCGGACAGCTTCATGGCGTCCTACGGGCTGGCCGAAGCCACGCTGTATGTGGCCGGCGGCAAGCGCGGCAAGGGCATTCCTTCGCTGCGTCTGGATGCGCAGGCCCTGGCGCGCAATGTAGCCGAGTTGGGCGACGGTCAGCCGGTCATGAGCTGCGGCACAGGCCAGCCGGGGCACGGCGTGTTGATCGCCGACCCCGTTACCCTGCACGTGCTGGCTGAAAACAGCATTGGCGAAGTCTGGGCCAGCGGGCCGAGCATCGCCCACGGTTACTGGCGCAACCCTGAAGCGAGCGCAAAAACCTTCGTCCAGCATGACGGCCAGACCTGGCTGCGCACCGGCGATCTGGGCTTTCAGCGCCACGGCGAGCTGTACATCACCGGCCGTTTGAAAGACATGCTCATCGTGCGCGGGCACAACCTGTACCCGCAAGACATCGAGAAAGTGATCGAGCGCGAAGTCGATGTGGTGCGCAAAGGCCGCATCGCGGCGTTCGCCGTCAATCAGGACGGCAGCGAAGGCATCGGCATCGCCGCTGAAGTCAGCCGCAGCGTGCAGAAAATCCTGCCGCCCGAAGCGCTGATCAAACTCATCCGGCAAACCGTGGCCGAGGCCTTTCAGGAAGCGCCGAGCGTTGTGGTGCTGCTCAATCCGGGCGCGTTGCCCAAGACTTCAAGCGGCAAATTGCAGCGGTCGGCCTGCCGCACCCGTCTGGCCGATGGCAGTCTCGACAGCTACGCAGTCTTCCCGGCGGCCGATACAACTCACCAGACCGGCATTTCAGCCTCGGGCTCGGACCTGCAAGCGCAAATCGCCAGCGTCTGGTGCGAGCAGTTGCAGTGCGAGCAGGTCAGCGCCGACGACCATTTCTTCCTGCTGGGTGGCAACTCGATTGTCGCGACCCAGGTGGTGGCCAGGTTGCGCGAGACGCTGGGCATCGACCTGAACCTGCGCCTGCTGTTTGAAGCGCCGACGCTGTCAGCCTTTGCTGCGCAGATCGAAGCGCTGCAGAGCGCCGCATCGCACGGCAACATTCCGGCGCAGAACGCTATCGTTCGCCTGCCGGGCAACGAGCATCTGCCGCAATCGCTGGCGCAGAACCGTCTGTGGTTCCTTTGGCAGCTTGATCCGCAAAGCAGCGCCTACAACATTCCTGGCGGGCTGCACCTGCGCGGCGAGCTGGATTTCACTGCATTGCGCAGCAGCTTCCAGCGCCTGATCGAGCGGCATGAATCACTGCGTACGCGGTTCTACGAACAGGACGGCGTGGCCCTGCAACGCATCGACGCAGCGGGCGAATTCCAGCTGCACACCCTCGACATCAGCGAGCTGCCCGACGAGGAGCGCCAGGCGCGTGCGCTGGCGATCCGTGAAGAGCAGGCGCGTCTGCCGTTCGATCTGCAAAACGGCTCGTTGCTGCGCGTTACGTTGCTGCAACTGGACGAAGAAGAGCATCAGTTGCTGGTCACGCTGCACCACATCATTGCCGATGGCTGGTCGCTGAATGTGCTGATCGACGAGTTCTCGCGACTCTATGCGGCAACCGTTCAAAGCCAGACCCTGGAATTGACATCTTTGCCGCTGCGCTACGCCGACTACGGCCAATGGCAGCGTGAATGGCTGGCGCAGGGCGAGGCCGAGCGCCAGCTGGATTACTGGAAACAGCAACTGGGCGATGAGCAGCCAACCCTGACGCTGAGCACCGATCACCCGCGTTCGCTGCGCAAGCAGCACAGCGCGTCGCGTTACAGCCTGCGCCTGAGCGCCGAACTGAGCGCGTCGGTGCGCAACACCGCACAAGCCTGGCAATCGACACCGTTCATGCTCTTGCTGGCCGGTTTTCAGACCCTGTTGCATCGCTACAGCGGGCAGACCGACATTCGCATCGGCGTGCCCGGTGCTAACCGTCCGCGCCATGAAACCCAAGGGCTGATCGGCTTCTTCATCAACACCTTGGTGCTGCGCGCGCAACTGGACCCGCGCCTGCCGTTTTCGACCCTGCTGAGCCAGACCCGCCAAGCCGCACTTGATGCTCAGGCGCATCAGGACGTGCCGTTCGAGCAACTGGTCGAAGCGTTCCCGCTGGCGCGTGAGCATGGTTTGTTTCAAGTCATGTTCAACCACCAGCAACGCGACCTCAGCGCCTTGCGCCGTCTGCCGGGGCTGCTCGCCGAAGAGCTGCCGTGGCACAGCCGCGAGGCAAAGTTCGACCTGCAACTGCACAGCGAAGAAGACCGTAACGGTCGCCTCACCCTGTCCTTCGACTACGCCGACGAGCTGTTCGAGCGCGACACCATCGTGCGTCTGGCCCGGCACTATGTGCAGTTGCTGACCCAGGTCAGCCAGCAGGCACAGGTTGCGCTGGGCGACCTGCAATTGCTCAACGCTGACGAACTGGCCGAACAGGCGCAATGGAGCGCCGCCGCCTGCACGCCTGCGCAAAACTGGTTGCCTGAATTGCTGGAGCGTCAGGCGCTGCAAACCCCTGAGCGTATTGCGCTGGTGTGGGAGGGCGGCAGCCTCGATTTCGCCAGCCTGCATGCCCAGGCCAATCGTCTGGCGCATTACCTGCGTGACAAAGGCGTCGGCCCGGACATCAAGGTGGCGATTGCCGCCGAGCGTTCGCCACAGCTGTTGATCGGTCTGTTGGCGATCCTCAAGGCCGGTGGCGCTTACGTGCCGCTGGACCCGGATTACCCGATTGAGCGACTGGCCTACATGCTGCAAGACAGCGGCGTTGAACTGCTGCTGACCCAGAGCCATCTGCTCGGCGATTTGCCGAGTGCCGAGGGCGTTTGCACGCTGGCGATGGACACGCTGCACCTGGACAACTGGCCGGTCAGCGCGCCGGGCCTGCACCTGCACGGCGACAACCTCGCCTACGTGATTTACACCTCAGGTTCCACCGGCCAGCCCAAAGGCGTCGGCAACACCCACGCGGCCCTGGCCGAGCGCCTGCAATGGATGCAGGCCACGTATGCGCTGGACGAAACCGACGTGCTGATGCAAAAGGCCCCGATCAGCTTCGATGTGTCGGTGTGGGAATGTTTCTGGCCGCTGATCACCGGTTGCCGCCTGCTGCTGGCCGGCCCCGGTGAACACCGCGACCCGCATCGCATCGCGCAACTGGTCAACGAATATGGCGTGACCACGCTGCATTTCGTGCCGCCTCTGCTGCAACTGTTCATCGACGAACCGCTGGTGCAGCAATGCAGCAGCCTGCGTCGCCTGTTCTCCGGTGGCGAAGCGTTGCCGGGTGAACTGCGCAATCGGGTGCTGGAGCAACTGCCGGGCGTGCAACTGCATAACCGCTATGGCCCGACCGAAACCGCGATCAACGTCACCCATTGGCAGTGCCAGCGTGCCGATGGCCTGCGCTCGCCGATTGGTCGCCCGCTGGGCAACGTGCTGTGCCGGGTGCTGGACAGCGAACTTAATCCGCTGCCGCGCGGGGTTGCTGGGGAACTGTGCATCGGCGGCATCGGCCTGGCGCGTGGCTACCTGAATCGCCCGGACCTTACCGCCGAGCGCTTTATCGCCGATCCGCTTGGCCTGCCGGGCGAACGCCTGTACCGCACCGGTGACCTTGTGCGCTGGGCAACTGACGGTGCATTGGAATATCTCGGGCGTCTCGATCAGCAGGTCAAACTGCGCGGTTTCCGCGTAGAACCGCAGGAAATCGAAGCCCGCCTGCTGGCTCAACCGGGTGTCGGTCATGCCGCCGTGCTGGTGCGCGAAACCGCTGCCGGCCCGCAACTGATCGGCTATTACACCGCCGAAGCCGGGCAGGACGTTCAGGCCGAGCGCATCAAATCGGCACTGGCGCTGGAACTGCCGGATTACATGGTTCCGGCGCAACTGGTGCGCCTCGACAGCATGCCGCTGAGCCCGAGCGGCAAGCTGGACCGCCGCGCCTTGCCCGAGCCGCAATGGCAGACCCGCGAACATGTCGAGCCGCACACCGACCTGCAAAAGCATATCGCCGCTGTCTGGCGACAGGTGCTGGGCGTGCCGCGTGTCGGCCTGCGCGATGACTTTTTCGAGCTGGGCGGGCACTCGTTGCTGGCCACGCAGATCATTTCCCGTGTGCGTCAGGCCTGCGACATCGACCTGCCGTTGCGCGCGTTGTTCGAGGCCAGCGAGCTGGGCGCATTCGCCGAACAGGTTCAAACCCTTCAGCAGTCCGGTGCACGCAACAGCCTGCAACCGATTGCCCGTGTTGACCGCAGTCAGCCGGTGCCGCTGTCCTATTCGCAACAGCGCATGTGGTTCCTCTGGCAGATGGAACCGGACAGCCCGGCGTACAACGTCGGCGGCATGGCACGTTTGAGCGGCGTGTTTGATATCGAGTGTTTCGAGGCCGCGCTGCAAGCCTTGATCCTGCGCCACGAAACCCTGCGCACCACCTTCCCGAGCGTCAACGGCGTGGCCTGTCAGAAAGTCTCCGGGCAGACCGGCTTGAGCGTGCAGTGGCAGGACTACTCGGCGCTGCCTGCCGAGGTTCGTCAGCAGCGCATTCAGGCGCTGGCCGACAGCGAGGCGCATCAGCCCTTCGATCTGGAAACCGGGCCGTTGCTGCGTGCCTGTCTGGTCAGGGCTGCGGAGCTTGAGCATTACTTCGTCCTGACCCTGCACCACATCGTCACCGAAGGCTGGGCGATGGATATCTTCGCCCGCGAACTGGGCCTGCTCTACGAAGCGTTTCTTGACGGCAAGCCGTCGCCACTGGAGCCGCTGGCGGTGCAGTACCTCGATTACAGCGTCTGGCAGCGCCAGTGGATGGAAGCTGGCGAGCGCCAGCGCCAGCTGGATTACTGGACCGCGCAACTGGGCAACGAACATCCGCTGCTGGAACTGCCCGGCGACCGGCCGCGTCCGCCGGTGCAAAGCCATCAGGGCGAGTTGTACCGCTTCGATCTGAACCCCGAGCTGGCCGCCAAAGTCCGCGCTTTCAATGCCCGCAACGGTTTGACCCTGTTCATGACCATGACCACCACGCTGGCGGTGCTGCTCTACCGTTACAGCGGCCAGAATGACCTGCGCATCGGTGCGCCAGTGGCCAATCGCATTCGTCCGGAAAGCGAAGGGCTGATCGGCGCGTTCCTCAACACCCAGGTGCTGCGCGTGCAGCTCGACGGTCAGATGAGCGTCGCGCAGTTGTTTGAGCAAGTACGCCACACGGTCATCGAAGGTCAGTCGCATCAGGACTTGCCGTTCGATCATCTGGTTGAAGCCCTGCAACCGCCACGCAGCGCGGCCTACAACCCGCTGTTCCAGGTGATGTGCAACGTGCAGCGCTGGGAATTCCAGCAAAGCCGCGAGTTGGCGGGCATGACGGTCGACTACCTGGTCAACGACGCGCGGGCCACCAAATTCGACCTCAACCTGGAGGTTACCGAGCTGGATCACCGGCTGGGTTGCTGCCTGACCTACAGCACCGATCTGTTCGACGAACCGCGCATCGCGCAGATGGCCGAACATTGGCTGAACCTGCTGCAAGCGTTGCTTGCCGACCCACAACAGCGCTTGAGCGAGCTGCCGCTGTTGCAGAGCGCCGAACGCCAGCAGTTGCTCGACAGCCTCGGCGTCGAAGCGGGCGAGCAACGCCTCGATCAATGCATTCACAGCCTGTTCGCCGAGCAGGCCCGATTGCGCCCGCAGGCGGCGGCGCTGACCTTTGCCGGCCAAACCCTGAGTTACGCCGAACTGAACGCCCGTGCCAACCAACTGGCCGGAATGCTGCGCCAGCGTGGCGTCGGCCCGCAGGTGCGGGTCGGCCTGGCGCTGCCGCGCTCGCTGGACATGGTGGTCGGCCTGCTGGCAATCCTCAAGGCCGGTGGCGCGTACGTGCCGCTCGACCCGGAATACCCGCTGGAACGCCTGCACTACATGATCGAAGACAGCGGCGTTGGCCTGCTGTTGAGTGACCGTGCGCTGTTTGCAGCGTTGGGTGAGTTGCCTGCCGGTGTGGCCCGCTGGTGCCTGGAAGACGATCAGCCGCTGCTGGCGTCTTTCTCGTCCGATGAACTGCCGTTTATCAGCCTGCCGCAGCATCAGGCGTACCTGATTTACACCTCCGGTTCGACCGGCAAGCCCAAAGGCGTGGTGGTGTCCCACGGTGAAATCGCCATGCATTGTCAGGCGGTGATTCGTCGCTTCGACATGCAGCCGGACGACTGCGAGCTGCATTTCTATTCGATCAACTTCGATGCCGCCACCGAGCGTCTGTTGGTGCCGTTGCTCAGCGGCGCACGCGTGGTATTGCGCGCTCAAGGCCAGTGGGACGCCGAAGAAATCTGCACGCTGATTCGTGAGCAGCAGGTCAATATTCTCGGTTTCACCCCCAGCTATGGCAGCCAGTTGGCGCAATGGCTGGCGACTCAGGGGCAGACCTTGCCGGTGCGCATGTGCATCACCGGCGGTGAAGCGCTGACCGGTGAACACTTGCAGCGTATTCGTGCGGTGTTTCAGCCCGAACTGTTTTTCAACGCCTATGGCCCGACCGAAACCGTGGTAATGCCGCTGGCCAGCCTGGCTCCGCAGCAACTGGAGGAGGGCGAAGCCAGCGTGCCGATTGGCCGCATCGTCGGGGCGCGCGTTGCCTACATACTCGACGCCGATCTGGCGCCGGTGCCGCAGGGTGCCAGTGGCGAGTTGTACATCGGCGGTGCCGGTCTGGCTCAGGGCTATCATCATCGTCCCGGCATGACCGCCGAGCGGTTCGTGGCTGATCCGTTTGCCAGCAATGGCGGACGTCTGTATCGCACCGGCGACCTGGTGCGCCAGCGCACTGACGGGCTGGTGGAGTACCTGGGGCGTATCGACCATCAAGTGAAGATTCGTGGTTTCCGCATTGAACTGGGTGAAATCGAAACCCGATTGCTTGAGCATGAAGCCATTCGCGAAGCCGTGGTGCTGGCGCTGGACACGCCGTCGGGCAAGCAACTGGCAGGCTATCTGGTCAGTGATGTGGCCGGGCAGGGCGACGAGCAGCAGGCGCAATTGCGTGAATCGCTCAAGTCGCACCTCAAGGCGCAACTGCCGGATTACATGGTGCCAACCCACCTGATGCTGCTCGCCAGCATGCCACTGACCGCCAACGGCAAGCTGGATCGCCGCGCCTTGCCTGCACCGGACCCGGAGCTCAATCGTCAGCACTACATCGCGCCCGCCAGCGAGCTGGAACAACAGTTGGCGGCGATCTGGTGTGCGGTGCTGAACGTGGAGAAGGTCAGTATCAACGACAACTTCTTCGAGCTGGGCGGCGATTCGATCCTATCGATTCAGGTGGTCAGTAGGGCGCGTCAGGCGGGTATTCATTTCAGCCCGCGTGACCTGTTTCAGCACCAGACCGTGCAGACGCTGGCCGCTGTGGCGACCACTCACGAACTGATTCAGGCCGAACAGGGGCTGCTTGAAGGTGCGTCCGCGCTGACGCCGATCCAGCACTGGTTCTTCGACACGCCGATCCCCGAGCGCCAGCACTGGAATCAGTCGCTGGTGCTGGAGCCGGTCAGCGCCCTTGATCCACGTATTCTGGAGCAGGCGTTGCGTGCCGTGCTTGAACAGCACGACGCCCTGCGCCTGAGTTTCACCGAGCAGAACGGCAAGTGGCAGGCCGAGCACCGCGCCGTCACCGCCGAAACCCTGTTGATACAGGCGCGTGTCGCCGACATGGCCGAATGTGCAGCCTTGTACGCCGACACCCAGCGCAGCCTCGACCTGCACAACGGCCCGCTGTTGCGCGCCTTGCTGGTTGACGGGCCGCAGGGCCAGCAACGCCTGCTGATGGTCATTCACCACCTGGTGGTCGATGGCGTTTCGTGGCGTGTGCTGCTGGATGACCTGCAAACGGCTTATCGCCAGTTGAGCGACGCTACGCCAGTGCGCTTTGCCGCCAAGACCAGTGCGTTCCGTGACTGGGCCGCACGTTTGCAGGCCTACGCGGGTAATGAATCGTTACGTGAAGAGCTACACGTCTGGCAGCTCCAACTGGGCGGTCCTGCGACGAATCTGCCGTGCCACAATCCAGAGGGCGACCAGCAGAACCGTCACGCACAAACGGTCAGCGTACGGCTGGATGCCGAACGTACCCGGCAACTGCTGCAACAGGCCCCCAGCGCCTACCGCACTCAGGTCAACGACCTGCTGCTGACGGCACTGGCGCAAGTGGTCTGCCGCTGGAGCGGCCAGCCGTCGACCCTTATCCAGCTGGAAGGGCACGGTCGCGAAACCCTGTTTGACGATATCGACCTGACCCGCACCGTGGGCTGGTTCACCAGCGCTTATCCGCTGCGCCTCACGCCGGCACTGGCTGCCGACGCAGCATCGGGCGACTCGATCAAGGCGATCAAGGAGCAACTGCGCCAGGTGCCGCACAAGGGCCTCGGTTATGGCGTGTTGCGCTACTTGGCCGACAGTGCCAGCAAGGCCGCCATGCAGGCGCTGCCGGTGGCGCCGATCACCTTCAATTACCTCGGCCAGTTCGATCAGAGCTTCGCCGACGATGCGCTGTTTCGTCCGCTGGAAGAGTCGGCAGGCGCGGCCCACGATCCGCATGCGCCGTTGCCCAATGAGCTGAGCATCGACAGTCAGGTGTATGGCGGCGAATTGCTGCTGCGCTGGACTTTCAGTGCCGAGCGCTATCAACCCGCCGCTATTGAAGCGTTGGCGCAGGCTTACCTGGCGCAATTGCAGGGGTTGATCGCCCACTGCCTGAGCGATGGCAGCGGCGGCCTGACGCCTTCCGACTTCCCGCTGGCCGATCTGGATCAGGCGCAACTCGACGCGCTGCCGGTCGCAGCAAGCCACATCGAGGACGTCTACCCGCTGACGCCGATGCAGGAGGGCATGCTGCTGCACACCCTGCTGGAACCCGGCACCGGCCTGTATTACATGCAGGATCGCTACCGCATCAACAGCGCGCTGGACCCGGAACGTTTCGGCCAGGCCTGGCAGGCGGTGATCGCCCGTCACGAAGCGCTGCGTGCCTCGTTCTGCTGGGACATCGGCGAAACCATGCTGCAGGTCATCCACAAGCCGGGCAGCACGCCGATTGATTATCTGGACTGGCGTGACGTGCCGCAGGACCAGCAGGAGCCGCGTTTGCAGGCCTTGCTCAAGTCCGAGCGCGAGGCCGGTTTCGATCTGCTCAATCAGCCGCCGTTCCACCTTCGCCTGATCCGCGTCGATGAAGCGCGCTACTGGTTCATGATGAGCAACCACCACATCCTCATCGATGCCTGGTGCCGTTCGCTGCTGATGAACGATTTCTTCGACCTTTACACCGCGTTGGGCGAAGGGCGTGAAGCACAACTGACGCCTGCGCCGCGCTATCGCGATTACATCGGCTGGCTGCAACGCCGTGGCCTGGTACAGGCGCGTGACTGGTGGCAGCACAACCTGCGCGGCTTTGAACGGCCGACGCCGATCCCCAGCGACCGTCCGTTTTTGCGTGAACACGCCGGTGACAGCGGCGGCATGGTGGTGGGCGATTGCTACACCCGTCTTGATGAGCGCGACGGCGCACAACTGCGCGAACTGGCCCAGCAGCATCAGTTGACCGTCAACACCTTCGCCCAGGCGGCGTGGGCCTTGACCTTGCGGCGCATGAGCGGCGATCGCGATGTGGTGTTCGGCGTTACCGTAGCGGGGCGGCCGGTGGAATTGCCGCAGATGCAGCGCACTGTTGGCCTGTTCATCAACACCATCGCCCTGCGCGTCGGCATGCCGGGCGATGAGCGGCGCTGCACAGTGCGTGACTGGCTAAGCCAGTTGCTGGACAGCAACATGCAACTGCGCGAGTACGAATACCTGCCGCTGGTGACCATTCAGGAAAACAGCGAACTGCCCAAGGGCCAGCCGCTGTTTGACAGCCTGTTCGTGTTCGAAAACGCGCCGGTGGAAGTCTCGGTGCTCGACCGTGCGCAGAGCTTCAATGCCACCTCGGATTCCGGTCGCACCCACACCAACTACCCGCTGACGGCGGTCTGCTATCCGGGCGATGACCTGGGCTTGCACCTGTCCTACGACCAGCGTTATTTCGACGAAGCCACCGTGCAGAACATGCTCGGCGAGTTCAAGCGCCTGCTGCTGGCGCTGATCGAAGGCTTCCATGGCGACATGGCCGAGCTGGCGCTGCTCAGTGAGCAGGAGCGCACGTTCCTGATTGAGGGCTGCAACCAGAGCGAGCAGGCTTATCCGCTGGATAAAAGCTACGTCGAGCTGTTCGAAGCGCAGGTCGCGGCGCATGCCGAGCGTGTTGCGGTCAGTTGCCAGGATATTCAGCTCAGCTATGCCGAGCTGAATATCGCCAGCAACCGTCTGGGCCATGCCCTGATCGAGGCCGGTGTCAGTTTCGATCAGCCGGTTGCCTTGCTCGCGGAGCGCGGGCCTGAACTGCTCGGCATGATCATCGGCAGCTTCAAGGCCGGTGCCGGTTACCTGCCGCTGGACCCGGCACTGCCGAATGTGCGACTGAGCGGTATCATCGCCCAGAGCGGCACGCCGGTGCTGGTGTGCAGTGCGTGTTGTCTGGAACAGGGCAGGGCGCTGCTCGAGTCCGATCGTCCGCGGTTGCGGGTCTGGGAAGACGTGCAGCAGAGCGAATCAGCGCAGCACAATCCGGGTCGTTACAGTGCGGCGGATAACCTGGCTTATGTGATCTTTACCTCCGGCTCCACCGGTTTGCCGAAGGGTGTGATGGTCGAACAGCGCGGCATGCTTAATAACCAGTTGAGCAAGGTGCCGTACCTGAACCTTAGCGACAGCGATGTGATCGCCCAGACCGCTTCGCAAAGTTTCGACATCTCGGTCTGGCAGTTCCTCGCTGCGCCGCTGTTCGGCGCGCGGGTGGACATCGTGCCGAACGATATCGCCCGCGACCCGCAGGCCTTGTTGGCGCATGTGCAGGCGCAGCGCATCAGCGTGCTGGAAAGCGTGCCGTCGCTGATAACCGGCCTGCTTGCCGAACAGCACGCCACCCTCGACAGCCTGCGCTGGCTGCTGCCGACCGGCGAAGCCATGCCGCCGGAGCTGGCCAGCCAATGGCTGCAACGCTACCCGGCTATCGGGCTGGTGAATGCCTATGGCCCGGCTGAATGTTCCGACGACGTGGCGTTCTTCCGCGTCGATGCAGCGTCAACACGCAGCGCTTATCTGCCGATCGGTTCGCCGACCGATAACAATCGCCTGTACCTGCTCGACGACGCGCTGGACCTTGTGCCGCTGGGCGCGGTGGGCGAGTTGTGCGTCGCCGGGGCCGGGGTCGGTCGTGGTTATGTCGCGGATCCTTCGCGTACGGTGCCGGTGTTCGTGCCGCATCCGTTCGGTGCGCCTGGCGAGCGTCTGTACCGCACCGGCGATCTGGCGCGGCGGCGTAAGGACGGCGTGCTGGAGTACGTCGGCCGGGTCGATCACCAAGTGAAGATTCGCGGCTACCGCATCGAGCTGGGCGAAATCGAAACCCGCTTGCTGGAGCATTCGGCAATCCGTGAATCGGTGGTGCTGGACATCGACGGTCCGCTGGGCAAAGTGCTGGCGGCGTATCTGGTGCCAAGCGCTGCCGCGCAGGATCACGATGCGCTGCGAGACGCGCTGAAAAGCCACCTCAAGGCCAGCCTGCCGGACTACATGGTGCCTGCACATCTGGTGATTCTGGAGGCGATGCCACTGACGCCGAACGGCAAACTCGACCGCAAGGCCCTGCCTGCGCCGGATGTCAGCCAGGCGCAGCAGGATTATCAGGCGCCGCAGACAGAAATGGAGCAGCAACTGGCGACCATCTGGGCTGATGTGCTCAAGGTCGAGCGGGTGGGCATCACTGACAACTTCTTCGAACTGGGCGGGCATTCACTGTTGGCCACGCAAGTGGTCACCCGTGCGCAGAAGCTGCTGCAACGTAACGTGCCATTGCGGGCGATGTTCGAATTCAACACCGTTCAGGCGTTGGCCGAGCATCTTGAAAGCCTTGGCGGGGCGCAGGTCGACGAGCAGAAATTCGACCGCCTGGCGGACTTGATGGCTGAACTGGAAGGGTTCTGATCGGCCTTCGGTCGGCGCGCCGGCGCTGCGGATAAAAAACTCGTTGCCGGGTGTAAATCCGCAGCGCGCTGGCGCGTTTTCAAGGGATGGAATAAACGCCTGAGCCGGCATGGCCCACCGTCATGCATCAGGTCATTCAACCAGCGTATTGAGGGTTGCACAGATGTCAGTCGCTACCAGGTTTATCGATGATCAGTTGACCCGGATAACTCCGGCAGCGGCCGAGACGCTCTACCAGTTCGACGAGTCGCCATTGCTGGCCCGGCAGAGTCGCCAGGAGTCCAACGCGCGCAGCTACCCACGGCGCATCCCGCTGGCGCTCAAGCGCGCCAAAGGCATTCACGTCGAGGACGTCGAAGGGCGGCGCTTCATCGATTGCCTGGCAGGCGCGGGTACGCTGGCGCTGGGGCATAACCATCCGGTGATCATCGAAGCGATTCAGCAGGTGATCAGCGATGAATTGCCGCTGCACACCCTGGACCTCACCACGCCGGTCAAAGATCAGTTCGTGCAGGACCTGTTCGGCCTGCTGCCGCCAGCGCTGGCCAATGACGCGAAGATCCAGTTCTGCGGCCCGACCGGTACCGATGCGGTGGAAGCTGCGTTGAAACTGGTGCGCACTGCCACCGGGCGCAGCACCGTGTTGTCGTTTCAGGGCGGTTATCACGGCATGAGCCAGGGCGCGTTGAGCCTGATGGGCAGTCTTGGGCCGAAAAAGCCGTTGGGTGCCTTGCTCAGCAGCGGCGTGCAGTTTCTACCGTATCCGTACGATTACCGCTGCCCGTTCGGGCTCGGCGGCGAACAGGGCGTGCGCGCCAACCTGCACTACCTGGAAAACCTGCTGAATGACCCGGAAGCGGGTGTGCAGTTGCCTGCTGCGGTCATTCTTGAAGTGGTGCAGGGCGAGGGCGGGGTGATCCCGGCTGATCTGGACTGGCTGCGCGGTGTGCGACGCATCACGGAAAAGGCCGGTGTGGCGCTGATCGTCGACGAAATTCAGAGCGGCTTTGCGCGTACCGGCAAGATGTTTGCCTTTGAGCACGCCGGGATTATTCCCGATGTGGTGGTCCTGTCCAAAGCCATCGGCGGCAGCCTGCCGCTGGCGGTGGTGGTCTATCGTTCATGGCTCGACACCTGGCTGCCGGGCGCGCATGCCGGGACATTCCGCGGCAATCAGATGGCGATGGCCACCGGTTCGGCGGTGATGCGCTATCTTCAGCAACACAATATTTGCGAGCACGCGACGGTGATGGGCGCGCGGCTGGTCGGTCATTTGCAAGCGCTGCAGCGCGACTTCCCGCAACTGGGCGACATTCGCGGTCGCGGGCTGATGCTCGGCGTTGAGCTGGTTGATCCGGCAGGCGCGCGCGATGCGCAAGGGCATCCACCGGTGTTTGCCCGTCTGGCCCCACTGATCCAGCGCGAATGCCTCAAGCGTGGGTTGATTCTGGAACTGGGCGGCCGGCATGGCAGCGTGGTGCGTTTCCTGCCACCGCTGGTGATCACCGCCGAACAGATCGACGAAGTGGCGGAAATCTTCGGTCGCGCGCTTAACGCCGCCGTCGCACAGCTTTAATTTTTCGACGTAGCGATACGTTCAATCCCTATAGCTGCCATGAATTGGCATGGCGGCACTGAACAACCACGGAGAGCAGCAATGACTTCAGTATTCGATCGGGAAGACATCGTCTTTCAAGTTGTGGTCAACCACGAAGAACAGTACTCGATCTGGCCCGACTACAAAGCCATCCCCAACGGCTGGCGCACCCTCGGCAAAAGCGGCTTCAAGAAAGAATGCCTGGCCTACATCGAAGAAGTCTGGACCGACATGCGCCCCCTGAGCCTGCGCCAGAAGATGGAAGCCCAGACGGCGGTAAGTCACTGACTCAGTGCTAGCTGGTGATTCTGTAGGAGCGGACTTGTCCGCGAACTGCCGGGAACCGGCAGTAAAACCAGCCGCCTCGGTGTATCAGACAAAACCGAGGCGGTCTGTCTCAGGGCCGCTTCGCAGCCCATCGCGGACAAGCGAAGCGTCGCCCGGTCCACTCCGCCCCTGGGCAGAAGCCTGACGCCTGTGCTGCATTATTCCTTGCCAGCCAACACACCAACAATCCCCTGAATATCCCCCTGCAACTCAGTCAGCGGATCAGCGCCATCAATCCCCAGTATCAGCAACCTGCTGCCTGCCGCTTCAATCGCAGCCTTCACCGGTTCTGGCGGCTGACGATGATCGAGCACCAGCGCCACGTCGTTGTCCTTGAGGGTCGCGCTCAGCTTGCCCAACGCCTCGGGCGTCCACTGTTCATCAGTCAGCACCTGGCTGTCGATCAGCTCCAGGTTCAGCCCGCTGATCAAGTAACCAAAACGGTCCGACAAACTCACCACGCTCAAATTGTCGGCACCGGCCAGCGCCGCTTCGCTGCTGGCACTGAGTTTGAGCAGTTGTTGCTTGAACGCCGCCAGGTTGGCCTCGATCTTCGACTTTTCCGCCGGTGCCAGGCGCACCAGGTCCGCCGCCAGCACATCGGCCATGCGCCCCATGTTATTGCTCGCCAGCCACGGCTGGCTGTTCAGCCCGTCAGTGCCCAGCCCCGGCTGCACCGCGATGCCCGGCAAACCACCGTCCACCGGCCGCGCCGCATCAATCTCGACGATACGGATATTGCTGCGCCGGGCGTTGGGGTACAGCGGGTCATCCGCCCAGATCGACCGCAAACCGATCACTGCATCGGCGTTATTCGCCAGCCCGCGCAAAGCATCAGCGCCACGCCCGGTGAAATACGCCGTCTGACGCGAACCCGGCAGGTTGGCCGCAGCAGCGCGTTCCAGCACGACACCGCTGTCCTTGAGCAACATCTCGCCCAGGCCAAAGGTGATCGGCAGGCTGGCCAGCACCCGAACCGGTTGAGCGCTGTCGGTCTGGGTGTCGGCCGCATACAGGCTGTTGCTGAACAGGCCGGTCAGGGCCAGCGCCAGGGTCAATGTACGTAAAGTAGGCATTTATCCAATATTCCCTTTCAGGCCGGGCAGTGTGCCGCGAGCGATGGCGGCCAGGGCGAAGGCAACGCCGGCCACCAGAATGATCGCCGCGCCGGACGGCACAGGCAGGTCGAAGACGATAGGCAGCAAAATGCCGCACAAGGTACTGACGGTCGCGATGGCCACCGATATCCAGAAGAAGCCTTTCAGCGACTGGCTCAGCAGCCTGGCCGCTGCCGCCGGAATCACCAGCAGCGCACCGACCAGAATCGCGCCGATGACTTTCACGGCGGCCACGGTGATCAGCGTCACCAGAATCACGAACAGGTAATCCAGCGTCTTCACCGCCACACCACGCACAGCCGCCAGTTGCGGGTTGAAACTGGCCAGCATGATGCGGTTGTACAACGGCAGGCTCAGGCCCATGACCAGCGAACCGACGATCAGCAGCACCAGCAAGTCATTGCCGTTGACGGTCAGCACCGAGCCGAACAGCACGTTTTCCAGAATGTGCACGTTGATCTTGCCGGGCAGCACCAGCAGCAGGCTCGCGCCGAGCGCCAGCGACACCGAGAGGAACACGCCGATCAGCGTGTCCGGTGCCAGCCCGGTGCGGTTGCGCAGGTAGTTGAGGACGATACCGAACAGCAGGCAATAGCCGAACAGAGCGCCATAAGGCCCGGTGTACGGCTCACCGAGCAGAATGCCGATGGCCACGCCGGTCAGCGCAGCATGGCCGACGGCTTCAGAGAAGAACGCAAAGCGCTTGACCACCACCAGCGTGCCCAGACCACCCAGCACCGGGCCGATCAGCAGCCCGGCCAACAGGGCGTTGACCACAAAGCCATAAGCCAGCGCCTCGGGCAGATAACCGGATGAAGCGAGGCCCTGAATGAACAGGCGAAACGTTTCGTAATCCATCACCGGGCGCTCCCGTCATTGCGAGGATGAGCAGAAAACAACGTCAGCAGGCGTTCCGGCGTCAGCGCCGTGGCGGCAGGCTCGTCGAACAGCACGCGGCGATTGAGCCCGGTCACCTGATCCGCCAGCCGCCGCACCGCGTCCAGATCATGCTCGATCCACAGCACGGTGATGCCGCTGCGACGCCAGTCACCCAGCAAACGCTCGAAAACTTGAATCCCTGCTTCATCCAGAGCCGACATCGGCTCATCCAGCACCAGCAATTGCGGTGCCGGGATCAGCCCCTGCGCCAGCAGTACGCGCTGGCGTTCGCCACCGGACAACGCGCCCATACGCCGTTTGCGTTTGTCCTGCAGGCCGACCCGTTCCAAGGCCTCGCCAATCGCCCCTGCGTAGTGCTTCGACAACCCGAGAAACGCCGGACGCCGCTGACACATGGCCGCCATGAAATCATCCACGGTCATGGGCAGCCCCCGATCAAACTCCAGCGCCTGCGGCACGTAGCCAATCAGGCCCGGCTCGGCAGGCCATTGCAGGCTGAGTTGGCCCTGATGCGGCGTTTGCCCGAGCAGGGTTTTGATCAGCGAGCTTTTGCCGCCACCGTTTGGCCCGACCAGTGCGTGCACACTGCCGGCGGGTACGTTGAAATGCACCCGGTCGAGAATCGCGGTGCGCCCCAGGGTCAGGCTCACCTGATTGAACTCGATGCCTGGCCCCTGGCTGATGATGTCGAGGTTCTGCGCAACAGTCATGCGCCGGACTCCTGAATCGCCCGCACCACGGTGTCGAGGTTACCGGCCATCTCCTTCTCGTACTTGTCGGCGGTGTATTCGCCATAGGAAATATGCGACAGCGGGTACAGTTTTACGCCCGATTCACGCTGGATGGTTTCGACGTAGGTGGACGGGAAGTCCATCTCCGAGAAGATCACCTTCACGTCCAGCTCACGCAACTGGTCGATGGTCTTTTTCAACTGGCTGGGGCTGGGCTCGATGCCATGCGCCGGTTCCACGACGGCCGTCACTTCCAGGCCGAATTCGCGCAGCAGGTAGTCGTAGGCCGCATGCACCGTGGCCACGCGCAGGTCGGCGTTGGGCGCCTTGGTCAGCTTGGCGAGGGCGTCGGCACGCATCTGTCGCAGGCGTTTGCCGTAGGCGCGGGCGTTGGTGGTGTAGGTTTTGGCGTTGTCCGGGTCCAGCTTGCCCAGCTCGCGGGCAATGTTGTTGACCTGAGCGATGGACGCGCTGATCGAAAGGAACGTGTGCGGGTTGACCACCTTGCCTGCGCCACGCGCTGCAACGCCGGTGGCGGCCAGCAACGGCACGTCGGCATTGGCCTCGATGGTCTTGATGTTCGGCGTTTCGCTGGCGGCGATCATGCGGTCGGCAAAATCGTCATGACCCACGCCGTTGAGCACGATCACGTCCAGTGACCCAATGCGCTTGATGTCCTCGGCGCGGGGTTCGTAGGCGTGCGGGTTGAAGCCAGCCGGGATCAGCGGCACCACTTCGGCCTTGTCACCGACAATGTTGCTCACGTAGCTGTAATACGGGTGTAGGGTGATGCCGATGCGCAGGCGCTTGGCCGGATCGGCGGCGTAGCTGGAAGGCGCGAGCACGACGGCAAACAGGCTGAGCAACAGAACGCGAAGGAAAGGGCGGCGTTTGAATGAAATAGGCATGGGCAAGCGGTCTTCTTTCAAAGGAATGCGGAGTTTCAGTGCGGGTGCTGACGGGTCACGCCAGCATCGAATTGCGCGACGACCTGTTTCCAGCCGGCGTCGATCAAGGCCTTGTCGCCCAGCTCGCTGACCGAGGGTATCGAGGCGCTGCGGTTGACCCAGATGTCGGCCTGATTGCCACGGGATGAGTCGACGCGCATCAGAAACGACCCGGCCACGCTCGGCGCATGGCTCAAGCCCAGATAGGACTGCTCGACCATTTGCCAGGCATGGCCGCCACGGCTGACCGAACTGGCGTCCTGGGCGAACGGCGCAAAGCCTTCGTCACCCAGTTGCTGCGGGGTAATCGGCGTTTGCTGCTCTTCGGTCAACAAGCGGATCTCATCCAGCGTTACGCGCAGGTCGGCGTAGATGCCTTGCTCGGCGGCTGTCAGGTCGCGGCGGGCATCGAGTTGATGGCTGGCCACGCTGTGCACGTCCTGTGTTTCGCGGTGCAGACTGACCACGCTGGCGGCAGCGGCCAGGATCAGCAGGCACAGCAGCAACACGTAGAGGGTTTCATGCCCGGCACCTGCCGGACGGACGATTTGTCGGGTGGGTGCACTCATGGGGTCGGGATGTCCGCCTGATCGATTTCCACCACATGGCCAGGGCCTGCGTCGAACAACACGTAGAACTCGGACGCCGGGCGCTTGAAGGTCACGGTCGAATCCTCACCCAGCTTGCCGGGCACCAGAATGGTTTCGTCGTAGCCGATCACGTCGAGGGTCACGCCCGGCGCGCCGCTGCCGTCGGAAAAACCGCCGGTGCAGCGGATCTGCTCGCTGTCGATCTGTTTGCATTCGCACATCGGGTTGTGTGCAAGGGCGTTGCCGCTCAGGCCAAGCAGGCACAGGGCACTGGCCGTCAGCCAGCGCAGGGAAGGGCGGGCACTCATGGTTTGATTCCTTGTTTTTTCAGCCACGCCACGGTAGTCGGCGAAGCCTGTTGCAGAGGGATGGAAGTCTGATACACGGTGCCGTCCCAGCCTTCCATAGTGATCCACAGGTCTGAGTCGGGGCTGGTGCTTTCGGCAACCTGCATGAACGCGCTCATGCGGTAGCCGCCACCGAAGAAAATCACCCCGGCGGTGCGCAGGCTGCGCGGTTTGCCGATGCGCAGGTACGTGGCCTTGACCCGGTCGATGCAGGCGTTGCACAGCGCGGCGTTGAAGCTTTTCATGTAACCCGACGGGCCGGACAGGCGCGGGGCTTCGTTGCGGTCCTCTGCCAGACGCAGGCTCCACGGGCCGACCTGAATCTCGCCGACCTCGCGCTGGCCGAGGCCCTGATCGCCGCGATCCAGCGCGTTGTCGGAGAAGTACTTGGGCATGAAACCCAGCGGGATCAGCACCAGCAGCACGTTGATGTGAAAGCGCCACTTGTGCCAGAAACGGCTCAGCGACGAAGCTGGTTGTGCGACAGCGACCTTGCTCACAGGCTGTTCTCCGGGGTGCGGGTCGCCACTGGCGAGGTGTGGGGTTCCGGCGTGTACGCGACAGGCCTGGTTTTGCCTTCACGCTTGACGGCGTTAAGCGTCGCCAGTGCGGTGCGCTTGCTCCAGATCAACAGGCCGCTGAGGACCATCATGCTCAGGACCAGGCCGAAGAACGCCCAGATCAGCTTGATCCAGATACCGCCGAAGTCACCGGTGTGCAGCGGGCGCATGGATTCGGTGACGAACTCCAGCTTGTTGCGGTCCGACAGCAGGTGTGAGGCGGCTATTTCGCCGCTGTACGGGTTGATTTCGGCAGTCTGGAACATCAACGGATACCAGCTGCGTCCACCTACCTGCAGGTTGCTGTAGGCGTTGAAGGGCGGGGTGATGAAGCTGGCCTCGAGACCTGGAATCCGCTCTTTGGCGATGGCCACGGCCTTTTCCAGACTGATGGTCGGCGCGGGGCTGCCGTCGGCGGTCAGTGGCACGGCGCTGTGCGGGATGATCGACGCGACCTGGGATTTGCTGGAAATACTGATCTGGTTATCACCCAGAATCGCCTGAATCAGAAACCAGGTGCCGGTGATGGAAATCACCGCGATGAACCAGATCGACCACACGCCGCTGAGCCGATGAAGGTCGCCCCAGAAAATCCGCGGGCCCTGGCTGAAACGCACCGGCTTGAAAAAGCCGCGCCAGAATTTCTTGTAGACCACCAGCCCGGTCACCAGCGAAGCCAGCAACGGCAGGCCGAGAATCGACACCAGATACCAGCCCCACGAATAGCCATTGGTGAACGGCACCAGCCACCAGCCGTGCAGCGCGCGGGTGAAACGGCGGAAATCGAACGATGGCGTGAGGCCCTGAATCACCCCGGTGTAAGGGTTGACGTAAGCCGGCACCGAGCGGCCGTCCGGGTAAGTGACGAACACGCTGAGGGCGAAATAGTCGCCGTCGGGCTGCATGATCGTGCCCACGATCAGGTCCGGCTCGTTGCGCTCGATGGTGGCGCGAATCTGCTCGAAGTTCATGCGCTGGGCATCGTCGGAGGGGCGGTTGTCACGCATCTCCGAATTGGCCAGCCACATGATTTCCTTGCTGATCACCGCCAGCGTGCCGGTCACGCAGACGATCAGCACGAAGAACCAGATGGGCAGGGCCAGCCAGCTGTGGACGAGAAACCAGATTTTTGAGCGGGACTTCTTCGACATGGATAAACAATCTCGATTCACGATGTAGAGCGGGCGCAAGGCCGGGCTCCCTGTTTTTTACGTGCAGGTTCTTTACGCGCGGGCGGTATAAAGCCTCGCATTCAGTTAAAGACGAATGAGAACGAGATTCCTGTAGGAATATTTTGCGTTTAAATGAAAAAAATTGTTTCAGAGGCATCAAGGGCGAAGCGAGGCGGGCCGGAAATGGCGCGAGGCGGCTAATTTTTCAGTCGCGAAGTACGTTCAATCTGCACATGGGTGTTGCGCCAGACCGCAGGGGTTCGGGCGCTTTTGCCATCCAGGGAGAGACATCATGAGTCATGCGTTGAGTTTGGATATCCGGCCACTGCTGGAGGGGGCGGGCACTTTGCCCATGGTGGTGCAGGCGCCCGAGCCAGGTCTGGACTTGATGGAAGCGTTGGGCGAGTTCAAGCCGCTGGTGGCCGAGCACCTGTACAGCGCGGGCGGCATTCTGTTTCGCGGCTTCGCGGTCGGCGGTGCGGAAGCGTTTCGTGAGTTCGCTGCGGGTTTCGGCGATCCGCTGCTCAACTACGAATTCGGCTCCACGCCACGCAGCAACGTGACCAAGGGCGTTTATACCTCCACCGAATACCCGGCGCACCAGAGCATTCCGCTGCACAACGAGCAGGCCTACACGCTGGATTGGCCGATGAAGATCTGGTTCTACAGCATGATCGCGGCGCAGACCGGCGGCGAAACGCCGATTGCCGACAGTCGCGAGATCTACCGACGCATTCCGGCGCGCATTCGTGATCGCTTCATCGAAAAGAAGCTCATGTACGTGCGCAACTACGGCAACGGGCTCGATGTGGAGTGGAGCCAGGTGTTCAACACCGAAGATGAACGTGTGGTCGAAGCGTATTGCCGGGCACACAACATCGAATGCGAATGGAAAGACGACGGCGAACTGCGCACCCGGCAAATCTGCCAGGCAGTGTCCCGCCATCCGGTGACCCAGGACACGGTCTGGTTCAACCAGGCGCACCTGTTTCACATCTCCAACCTGCAACCGGAAGTGCGCGAAACCCTGCTGGATGTTGTGGATGAGGAAGACCTGCCGCGTAACGTCTACTACGGCGACGGCTCGCCCATCGAAGAAACCCTGCTGGACGAAATTCGCGGCGTGCTCGACGCCTGCACCGTCAGCTTCCCGTGGCTGGAAAACGACGTACTGATGCTCGACAACATGCTCACCGCCCACTCCCGAGCGCCGTTCACCGGCAAACGCAAAGTCGTGGTGGCGATGGCACACGGGCATTCGGATAAGTAGTTGTTTATTGATTTCCGTGCCAACGCTCCGCGCCAGCGTTATACCCCGGTCCTGCAGAACTCAAGTAATCGTGCTTTTGTGGGAGCGGACTTGTCCGCGAAGACAGTAGTTCAGCCGGTACATTTTTGGAGAATGTACCTGCCCTTTCGCGAACAAGTTCGCTCCCAGTGTGCCCGGCATGGGCCGAAACCAGCCACTTGAAAGCAGTGGCCAGACTAAGTGACGACAACTGTAGCGAAA
>NZ_ATDK01000255.1 GCF_000444135.1 Pseudomonas avellanae BPIC 631 | reverse complement strand
TGGCCAAACTGGATCGTGATGCGTTCTTCAATGCTGAGTTCATGATATGACATAGGTTCACCGTACCGGATTGGTCAGGTGTTGCGCTCAGTTTTTGCCGCCGCCCAGTAATGATTACACTGCTCGGTGACCAAGATGCTATTGTGCAGCGACGATGCTCGAAACAGTACGCTAATGCTCTGACGATCGGACGAAAGCCGTATAATGTCGCCATCATCGATGTAGCTGTAATCATCTGGTAGTATCGAGTAATCAGAATCGGAAGGCAGTATCTCAACAAACTGCCGATGTTTCTCAAACAGAAGATATTGCGCAAACCCTCGAGGGATCTGCTGATCGGAAACCAAGTAGGCCATTTCCCGCCGCAAGACATCGGGCAGATTTCGGCTGGTCGATACTTTGAGCAGAGTGAGGTTCTTATTAAGATCAACCGCATGGATCCGGATAATCTTTCCGCCGAGTCTCAGCATCGGTTGGCCCACCCCATAAAAATCCGCTTTGTTTGCTCATCACTTCCCATCAGCTCAATGAGATGTTTGAAAATAGCCATATTTCGCTTGCAGAAAGAGGACTCAGGCTTTCTTGCTACAACGTCCTTGTGAATGGCGTGATGGTAGACGGGCTCAGCGCCACAGTAAGGTTCAAATGCACAGTCAGAGCACATTGGAGCGCTTAAGGTGAAAGAGTTTTCCAGTGCATCCAGAAGCTGATCAGAGAGGATGATCTCCTCATATGAATGTTCAAGAATGTTGCCTAGACGGAACGTATGATCACCCATTTCAGCAAGCATACGGCTTTCATCTGAAGCGTAGACCGATCCGTCATAGTTGAAAACGATGGCTGCGATACCAGTACCGGCAGGGTTCATCAAATCAACAAACCCTGGGTCTCCTGATGTCAGCATTTTTGTTAGTACGAGCGAAGAATACTGTTCTACAAATCGTATGCCAGACTTGTTTAGCTCAATGACGTACTCAAGACCTTCCTTATAAAATTCCAGCCAGCGCTCAGTGTCATACGACATGAATTTCTTAGTCTTTATCGCAAAGCCGTAAGGGGAGAGCGTGCGGAGGAAGATGCCATCAAAGCCCAAGCGCAAGTATTCATCAATGATGTCACGTGCTCGTGGAAGGCTCTTATCTGTGGTTGTCATCAGGGCTGACACTTGGTCATAGCCGAGGGCTGCACGAGCTTTCTTCAAACCTTCCTCGAAGCGCTGATGACTATCTCGACCTGGTCGTGGGCGATTTGCATTATGCAAATCCATTGGCACGTCGAGCGAAGATGAAAGCACGATTTTGTGCTGTTTACAGAATTCGAGCACGTCATCGGTCAGTAACGAAAGCGTGGTCGCAATGACGAACTGTAGGTCACGTCCTTCCTTGACGTTGCGTTTTTTGGCCTCTAGAACAATGTACATCACCATCTCGAAGTTCAGCAGCGGCTCACCACCCTGAAATTCAATTTTGATGGCTGGATTGGGAGACCTAAAAACGAAATCCAACGACTTGTCTGCCATCGCTGTGGTCATGTCGAATTCACCTTTGCTCTCCGACTGCCTTGAAACTTGGCAATATGGACAGCGATGGTCACACCGAAGAGTCACTACAAAGATATGCAAATTGGTGAACTCGGCCAGCCTGGACAATCGCGTGCGAATCTTGAGTGCCAAGAGCTGAAGTGGTGCTTGCTCATTGGTGAAGCGAATGAACTGCTTGGACCGAAGCGTAGGGATCAGCTCTGATGAGAGCGGAAGCGTCTTGCTAATGATCGATTCCAGCATTGGCACCGGTATCACATGAAATTCGCCTGCCATATTGGTAATGACATACTCATCGTCATTCAGGCGATCAAACTTAAAGGGTAGCAACTCGTATATACGTTGCTGCGTGTAGAACTCCAGCTTTTGGAATTTACTCACTAATAAGCCCAGTTTTTGAAAAGGCCAGTCCGAGGATCAGGTTCTTGACCGCCTGTGTCTCAACTGCCAATTGGTGGCGCAGCTGATAGTCGAGCACATCCTTCTTGAAGTCTTGGATGGCAGAAAGAAAGGTCGGCTCGTCCACGCCGATATTCGAAGACAAAGCACAGATTAACTGTCCCTCATCGGGTGTGATATCAACCGTCAGGGCATTAATTGATCGATAAGCAGCTTTCTGCAAAATCTGCGCATCATAAAGTCGCTCGTCAAAAACGAGCTGATGAGAAAAATCCATTATCGACCCGAGTAGAACTGTGCGAAGAATGGGAACTATGGGAGCTGTGGTAAGCCATCATCTGCCCTTGATCCCCTCGTTTGAGAACAAAAGCGAACAGATCATTGCCACCCCGAACCGAGAGGTTCTCGCTTTGAGCCTCAGCTTGAAATGTATTCTTCGCTTCCGAGTGGGGCTCGACAACGTCGTAAGTAGTTAGGGCAGAAGCCTGTTCTGTAGCTATGGCTGTGGCCAGGGTGGCTAAAGGAACCAGAAAGGAGCGCTTTTTCATTTTGGGATATCCTTATCGATGTGTTGATCGTCTTCTGAGTGTCGGTGACGCGCACCCATGATGTCAATATAGAATCGACTGATGGCTTTTTACTCATCCACAATCCGACAAACGACACTCTTCTCAGTTTCAGACTGTTTACACACTGGGCTATGAGCCGAGAAAATGTTCAGGGCGGAAATGGTGCTGTTACCAAGACCTGGCAGGCTCACCACCTAAGCTACGATTTGAGCGCCCTGGTATCGGTTTCCTTCAACGTCGAAGCATTCTTGTCTTGCCCACGGCCAGCTAAGTAAAGCCCCGAGAAAATCTCGAAGGTCGTCGATGGAGTTGAACAAGGTTTTTTGTGGGGAGAGGCAGCGACGTTGCTGTTTGGAGAGTGATGCGCAACAGGTTGCGCAATTTGTGCTCGCTACAGATCGCTTGAGCGCTTGCAGGCCTCGCTTTATGGCGCTTTGAAGCGTTGCGCAGCCTTACGTAAACGGACGCAGAATCTTGCGCAGGTTCTTAGTGGTTTTTCGTCTGAAAGATCACTCGTACGCCCCCCGTAACTCCCAAGCCGTTGATCTACATAGATAAACAACACTTGGCACCTTTCTTGTTATCTCTCACGTCATTCAACGGGCACACGGCCCGTTTCTGCGGAGGGATTTCGGCATGCTTGCATCGGCCCACCAGGCTCGTTTCAGTCTGATCCTCGACGGTATCGATCACGACTTTCAGGTCTTGTCGTTCACCGGCCACGAAGCGATCAGCCAACCTTTCTGCTTTACGCTGGAGCTGGTCAGCGAGCGCCCGTCTCTGGATCTGGAGAGTTTGCTGAATCGCCCAGCCTATCTGCAATTCGCGCACGAGGGCGGGGGTATTCACGGCTTGATCGACCGGATTGCCCAAGGCGACTCCGGGCGACGTCTGACCCATTATTCGATCATGCTACGCCCGCATCTGGCCCGGCTTGCTCATCGCACCAATCAGCGCATCTTTCAGAGCCTGACGGTGCCGCAGATCATCGAGCAGGTGTTCAAGGACCACGGCCTGCTGGCCAATGCCTTTCGCTTCCATACGGTTACGCCTTACGCCGAACGTGAATACTGCGTGCAGTACGACGAATCTGATCTGCACTTCATTCAGCGTCTGTGCGAAGAGGAAGGTCTGCACTATCACTTCGAGCACAGCCCGATGGCGCATCAAATGGTGTTCGGCGACGACCAGACTGTGTTCCCGAAGCTGGGGACTGTGATCTATAAACAGAACACCGCCCTGCTGGCCGAAGAGCCGGTGATCACGCGCTTCAAACTCCGACTGGAGACTCGCCCCGAGAGCACCGCTCGCCGTGATTACCATTTCGTGAAGCCGTTTCTGACCATGGAGGGAGCGGCGGCTGGCAACAACAGCACAGGGCTTGAAGACTACGATTATCCGGGGCGGTTCACGCACCGGGACCGTGGCACTCATCTGGCGCAGCGGGCACTTGAACGTCATCGCCATGACTACTTGCTGGGCGAAGGGCACAGCGATCAGCCGCGACTGGTCAGCGGCCATTTTCTGACCCTGAGCGAACATCCCAACGACGACTGGAACGAGTTGTGGCTGCTGACTGAAGTTCGCCATGAAGGCCGTCAACCGCAAGTGCTTGAAGAGTCCGTGCACGAGATCCAGAGCCCTGACAACTTTCATCAGGGCTACCGCAATACGTTCTTGGCTACGCCCTGGAAAGCAATCTTTCGCCCGCCCTTGCGTCACCCCAAGCCACGAATATCCAGCAGCCAGACCCCCGTGGTCGCCGGCCCGGAGGGTAAGGAAATTCACTGCGACGAGCACGGGCGGGTCATGGTGCGGTTTCATTGGGACCGTTCAGGTCAAAGCAGCTGCTGGCTGCGGGTGTCGTCGAGTTGGGCGGGCAATGGTTATGGCGGCATGGTCATCCCACGAATCGGCATGGAAGTGCTGGTGACTTTTCTTGACGGCGACCCTGACCGGCCGTTGATCAGCGGCTGCCTGTACCACGCCGAGCACGTTCCGCCCTATGAACTGCCCGCGCACCAGACGCGCAGCGTGTTCAAGACCCTCAGCAGCCCAGGCGGTGGGGGCTCCAATGAATTGCGCATCGAGGACCGGGCCGGGCAGGAGCAGATCTATGTTCATGCTCAACGCGACTGGGATCAGAACGTCGAGCACGACCAGCGCATCTACGTCGGCCATGAGCGTCACGACCGGGTCGAAGCCAACAGTTACAGCGAGTTCAAGGCTCAGGAACACCGTACTGTCGAGGCTGACCGGCTGACAGAAGTAAGAGCGGACGATCATCTGACCGTGGGTGGGACTCGGCATATTCGGCTGGGTGATGGCTTGCTGGTAGAGGCCGGAAAGGAAATTCACCTGAGCGCCGGGAATAAAATAGTGATCGAGTCGGGAATGGAGATCACCATCAACGTCGGCGGCTCTTTTATAAAGATCGACGCCAGCGGTGTGACCGTGGCAGGCCCGCTGACAAGGCTCAATTCGGGTGGCCAGCCGGCAACAGGCACGAAGGCAGCGCCTCTATTGCCGGGGCTGATGAAACAGGCCAGTAACGACGGACCGGGAGAGTTGCTGATGCAGCGCCTGAGCGGGCCTGGACCGATAGTGGAGCTTTGTCAGAAACCCAAGGGCGGAAAGCCTGCGGACTGCCCACTTGCCGATTGCGGCTGTCGCAAAGCCTTGCTGTCGGGTGGCCAGCGATGAGCGTTCACGTACTGCTGGAACGAACCGACCGGTTACTGGAACACCTTTACAAGCTGCTGCCCGACCCAGCGCCAACAGCACTGTTCGACAAGACCGAACTGGCCGCCTACCGGGAGCAAAGCCCACTCTGGCTGGAGGCGGCCAGCCCTATGCTGGAAGCCATTCATGACGCACCCGACGCCTGGCCCGGCCTGATCATCGAAAGCGTCTCGCCCGCCGACGTTGTGCTCGCCCATCTCAGGCACATTTTGTTTGTCAGGTTCGAGGGGCAGCGCCGAGGCGTGCTGCGCTATTCGCACCCTGTCACCGCCAGCTACTTCTTTACGGCAGAGCCCCCTCAATCCAGTGCCCAGTGGTTAGGCCCTATTTCCAGGCTTGGCTGGTACGGCGGCACTTGGGTGGACCTTGCACAAGGCAAGCAGCGCTGGTTCGACGTTCGCAATCCACACGCACCCGATTGGCAACCGCCACAACCTCAAGTGACGTTCGGTTTAAACCAGCGGCAAGAAGACGCGTTGCGACGCCAGAACAAGGAATTCGCACAATGACCACCGGCAGACTGAGCGATGGCCCTTCCTGCGAAATGGACAAACTGATCGTCCAGATCGTGGGCAAGAAGCATTCGGACCAGCAGCAGGTTTTGCTGCTCGGTTCTGATGGAACCCGTATCCATCCACTCAAATCGGAAGTGCTGGAAAGGGAGCTGTTCAGCAGCACTCTGAAGGTCTGGGATCACATCGAGGGCACGCACCTTCATCTGCAGATCGCGACCCTTGAAGGCGAGCCGATTCGCCTGCCGTTGCTCAGCGACACGAAAGTCACGCCGCGACAGGCCGACGCGCAGTTCAACCAGATCGTTCCGGTGTTGCCGTTCGTGGCATTGCCCGGTTCGAAAACGGTGGATGACATGGGCACACCGGTTCTGGCTCGCGCAGGTTACGTGTATGTGTTTTATCAGCAGAAGCTGTGGCGCGAGCTGGAGATTCAGGTCAGCGAAACCGGCAACACGTATCACGACATCGACGTGGCCCGGTATCGCCAGCAAGATGGATTTATAGCCGGCGAGCGTAAAGCCACTGGCGTGGCGCTTGAAGACATCTGGCTGCCGGCACTCTGGAACAATCGGCCTGTACAGACACTGCAACTGTGTTTCTCGGAAATACAGCTCAGCGCGGCACGCCTTGAGCGCCTGGAAAAAGACGCTGCGTCCAGAGATCAGCGCTGCAACAGCCCTGACTTGAGCGGATCAAAAAAGCGCTTCACGGACCTGTACAAGGGCAAGCCCGATGGCACCGCGATGCTTGATGCGTTTTCCGGCTTTGATGCCAAAAACCCTGTCGCCCAGGCACTCATCGCCCCGATCAAGGCGACCCGGCTGAATCTGCAGTACAACGTGTTTCCGATCAGCCTGGCTGCACCGCAGCGCGTCCGCCAGCCCGGTTTTGAAAGGCTGCTTGATCATCCGGCGCGGTATCTGTGTGACCTGTCGGGGCAGTATCCGGTCGAGTCTTTCAGGCAGGCCAAGGCATTTCTGGCCGAGGCTGCCAGAGGCATTGCTGTGCAGGATGTCAGGCACCTGGAGTTGACCGCGATGGCTGACGCGCTGCTCACCGGTTTACCGGTCGAGGGTGATGCCGAACCCGTAGATGCGGGCGTGCTCTGGGAAGCGCAGGCCAGTGTCGTCGATGTGCTGGACAAAGCCCGTCAGCGGCAAGTCTGCGGCGTGCTGCTGGACGATGCCTGTTATCGACTGCGCCATTTGCGGCAACGGGTTGATACCTGCCAGCAACTGTTCGCGCTGTGCGCCCGACATGCTGTTCTTCACCCACACCATGCCAGCGCGTTACTGGTGCAACAACTGGTGGTGCCACGCAGTATTCGCGGTCAGGAAAACCCGCTGCACGCGGCGATGGCCAAGCTGCATGAGCCGGGCAGACAAGCTATCAATCAATGCACGGCCACGGTCCAGCGCGCGGTGGTCTGGCGGCACATGCTCAGTGCTCAGGACGCGCTGGTCGCCAGCCTGAAACAGAGCGCCACGGAGCAAATGCTGGCGGATCACCTGAGCCTTGAGGGGTTCGACTACGTGGCAGCGATGTATGAGTTGAGCCGGACGCTGGCGACTCTCGCGCTGCTGCCGTCCAACGTCGATCCGCTGGCCCCCGGAGGCGACATGGTGGATGCGGTCACGGGTGTTGGGCTGTGGGATCAGGCCGTGAGCCTTGGGCAGAAGTTTTTGAACCAGATCGTCAGCGATGACACCTCGCCTCTGCACCTCATGCTCTGGCCCGAGTGCGATCTACAGACCGCTTGCGCGCCTTATGTGGTGCCGGATACAGATGACGAAAACAAAGGCGACGGCCGTTTTCGCGCCACCGAACTGGCCCGTTTCGAAACCCAGCCGGCACCTGACCCCATCAATCAGGTCACGCTGGATGCCACCACCCTCGCCAACCTGCTGGCGGGCGACAGCCTGCAGAACTTCTTTCTCATCAACAACGGCAAGGCCACGACGGCGGCGCTGGTCGGGATCTTTGAAAACCTGCAGAGCGCCTCGGATGGCGCTGCCAATGCAGTCGACAAAGCCAGCCAGGCACTCGCCTCCGCAAAAGGCAACGTAAACAGCGCCCCTGCCAACGTCCGCTCGGCAAACGACCGGCTGGCCCAGATGCAGGAACGCCTCGGCGCCAACGCCCACAAGATCAACGTCAACCGCCAGGGCGGGGGCGTGCAACAACTGCGCAGCATGATGCCCGAGCATTTCGGTGCGGCCTTCCTGATCCGGCGCAATCAGGTCACGCCGCAACACTACGTATTCGGCCTGGAAGACCTGCCCGGCCGGGAGTCATTGCCAAAAACACGCTACGGCCAATACCTGCGGGCCGACGGAACCCCCTTCGGCGACATCGCCCCACCACCGCCCTCATCAACTCGCCTGCCCACGGGCGACAATCTGGTGTTGGTGATCCCTCGCGGACACAAAACCGCGCAGGTGGTCGGCGACATGAACCGAACGCTTAAAAAAGCGCGTGAAGCGGCAGGTGCGGTGGGTGACGCGGA
>NZ_ATDK01000254.1 GCF_000444135.1 Pseudomonas avellanae BPIC 631 | reverse complement strand
TGTTTTCGAAAAAATCAGCCACCAACTAACGGAAAATTCAAATCTTATCAATAGCTTAGCTTGCAGGTTATGGGTAACTTATTTCGAAAACAGTACACTAGCTGGAATCTGCAGAACAAGTCGAAGGAGTAAATGAGTCTCCTGAAATATTTCGCATACGAGTCTGCAGCCAGTACTCCAGGGGTGCCACCTTTTGAGAAAATGCTAACGACTTTTTCAAATGGGCTGTCCTCGTGATTGTCATACCATACGGCACTTTCCATTGAGGCGTCGCCGATTTGCAGTATCATCTTTTTCTGCCGATCTAGCACCTCAATGACATTTCGTGAAACAGTAGCATCCCATGGCCCGTTGGCCTTATCTGTGTTGATATGTAACTTGCACAGTGGGGGCAGCGGCCTTGACCGATCTATATGCTTATCATATGTGCGTTTATCCAGCCAACGAATGTGTAAGCTTCGGACGCCTGTTTCCAGAGCAACTATGTTGTGCCGAATATGGTTTAACTGGGGATAGTGAGTCCAGTCGTCATTGCGCTCAACATGTGGAAATAGGACTCTGGGGAGAAGGCGTAGGGCTTCGTACATAATCGGCGAGTTTGATACCGATTTTGGCTGCGAAGTGTCAAAATTAGGATTGCGATAAAAAACTAGTGGGACGTAGCCATGTTTTTCAGTTTGTACCACCCTATGGGCATCGTTCCAGTTTTTTGTTTCGATGTCTGCCCTGTATTTTGGATCATACAAGCTTTCTTTCTCTTCAAAAACTTTGTCGGAAAGGTATGTTGAAAAGGATTCAATCGCATAGCAATACTGCAGCAGGTATGGGAAATGTTCAGATCCGAAAGCCGGCTTGGTGGATGCGGCTTTCCTTTTGACTACCGGGTAGTCAATGTCGGAAATCGGATTTATGAACCCGTTAAGGTCGTTGTCGATGTTGGAGTTTACTACGAAGTAATTAAAAAGTGCGTCTATTCTGTACAGGGTGTTCTTAACTGTTCCCTTCGTCCTCCCCCGATGCAGATAAGAAATTAAGCCCTCGAATCCGTCACCTTCAATATGCCGACGAGTAAAATCCTTCGGAGCTGGTGGAGCTTTTTTTGTCGATTCGTACAATTCGCTAAACAAATATGTATTGAGGATAGAAAAGCTCTTCGCATACTCACCATATTTTTTCAACCCGCGAGTCTTAAGCAGGTTGATGAATTTGTCCTGGTGCTTTAACCATGTTTCAACCACCATTTTGTGCGCCGGAGGATATGCGAACTCACCAGAAATGAGAGCCTTTCTGTTTGCATGACTTGAATTCTTGATTGGTCTCTCTAAGTCGCCCTGCCTGCAGCGATCAGGATACAGACGTTGTATATAGCCCCAAAATGCGGCAGGGGCGATAGGGTACTTGAACCAGCTCACACCACCATTTCGTGATGAAACCAAGTGACCCACCAAGGCCGAAATGTCGACAGGATCGATATCCTCGATCCGGTGCCAGTCTGTGGAGCGAATCATCCTCCACGCATTCCATTCGAAATTGCTCACGGCAGTGGGGTTCATTACGAGGGTAATGTCTGGTATGCCTGTGTAAGAAACGTGAGACACAAAAGGCAACCTAACTAGTGCTAGCACTTCAGGATAATAAGCTGCTGCGACCTCGAAATGGTTTTTCCCAGTTCTAGGGTTGCCAACGATAGGTTTCTTCATGTCCACCGGGAGAAGTACCGCTTTTTCCTGCCAGAGGAAGTGAAGAATTAGCACACAGTCTCTGCTCAGCCTTTCCAGCGAAGCTTTGGTTAGCCAGTTATGAGAGGCTTTTGGAATTACTTCCTTTGCAATTTCAGGCTCGGGTGTTTTCTTTGAGCATGTATAGGCATTCTGTACCCAAGTTTCGTCGTATACTGGGACGTTTACCGTGCTGAGATGGCCATCGAACAATCGCATGGTAGACGCGGTATAGAACTCGTTGCGAGGCGAGCTTGTAACCTTGCTAGGAGGTACATGCTTAGCTTGGAAAAGCTCTCGGCAGATGCATTCCTTAGCCTTAGTGATAGCTGACTTGATTGATCTCGCCAGGTCATCTCCCGATTGAACGATGATAATGTCCTTGGTAAGATTAATCATTTGTGGTTCCTTTGATACGTTGTGCTTCGTCTCTCAATAGCTCTAACTGACGAGCATGAAACTCTTCGCGGATTGTTCTAAGGGAGTCCTCCCCCCGCTGAGTTACATACTGGTTTGCGTGCTGCAAGTAAGCCTCGATAATGTCGGTGTCATGTTTGGCATACTTCATTGTAGAGGTGACGCTGGAGTGCCCCATGAGAATTTTCACATATGTAAGTGGGAAGCCTGGAGTGCTCTGGCCCGGTACTGGCATGTAGTTAAGGGTGTACGTTCCGTACATATGCCTAAGTGAATGGGGACTGATACCAGACACGTCCATCAAACCTGCTCTCTGGGCGTATTTCTTGAAGGTTTTGTCGCGGCTGCTTCTATCGCTAGCGAAAAAAGGCCTGGCGTCAGAATTCTGAAACACAAAATCATGGTCTACGCTAGAGTTGTATTCCAGAGCCAAATACTTTTCCAAACTTTCCCAAAAGATCTTGGCGAATGGTTCAATCATGTAAGTCAGCTCCGTGTCACGGCCTTTCCATGAGAGAAGCTTATATTCGCTTTCAGTAATGCCGGGGGTCTTCCTGGCAAATGGGTCTCGAAGGAAGACTGCAAACGTATCAGCATCGATGTCGGGCATTCTGATCTGGAGCGCCTCGCTGGTACGAGCACCGGTCGCAGCGAGCAGGGCGTAGCAAGTCATATCTCGATAAAAAGTTTTCGACCTCCTTGGCTTCGCCTGCTTAACCAAATCAACGGATCGCTCAATGGGGTAGGCGATAGTCTTGAATCCCTGCTTGTCGTTCTTCCTGTCCCTGCGCTTCGCCTGCGGAAATAGTCTGCCTTTTTTTTCCTTTGGCAGGACGGATTTGAGTGAGTCACTGATGACTGCAGCCAGCCAAGATTTGGCCTTGTGGGCAGAAACTTCCAATTGGCTTCGGTATTCGGCACGATTGAGATAGAACGGGCTGAATAATTGGTCGGGAGCAATGTTGTTCTTGGCCTCTAACACTTTGAGGAACCAGTAGATCGATGATTCGACAGTCTGTGCGAGGGAGTTATGGCTGGTGAGTTTCTCTTTTCTAAGGCTCTCAGCCAGCGTGCTGGCAATGGGGTTTGAGGCTCCTTTGCCGAATAGGAGGTAAGCCTGGTAGCTGTAAATGATGGTCTCAGTCGTGAGCTCGACATCAACCGGGAATTGGGTGTGTGCTGCTTCGTACACATAGTCAATAAACCGGCCAACGTGCTCTGCGTATAGTTTCACAGTGTTCGGAGCGTAACCCCTCCGTGCTAGCCATAGGCTGTAGTGGGAAAACGGTTTGAATTCCCTGCACTCATCCGGCAAGTATGGGTCGAGCTGAAGCAGAAGATAGTTTTCCTCGGTCGTCAGGGGAGCCTCGACCAAAATGAAGTTTTTCATTTCCACCGTTCCAGACGTGAATAATTTCTATTGAAGCTAAATCATGGGCCAATTAGTTTCAAGGACTATTTATCACAGGTGAAATTCGCTCATTATTATCAACGGTATGGATATGAAATATCGTTATAAATCAAATACTTATCGTATGTATGATCGATTATAACGTATATTGCAACTTGACGCTTCGCTCATATTGACGCGGCCTTTAGATCCCAGAGCTTGCCGGGCCGTAGTTCTCATGGCGTCTGGATTGTGCAGGATAGTTCACATTCGGCTTTTTCTTTGCTCGCAACTAACTCGGCTTTCAGATACGAAATCGGTCTCCTTGCAGGAGTAATAGAGGTTCGAGCGCAGCGCGAAAGTCTTGACCCTTCCAATAAGTTGCAGGTGTATCTTATTCTCTGCAGTCGGTTCTCAGTGATCATTCTTTTTAGATTAAGGGTGGTTTTGATAGGACTTAGCTTCGCTTGCTATTAGCGGAGAAAAAGTTTCTGGTATTTATATGGGCTTGGACGTACCTGGGCGTGGGCACTCTAGGCAGGTGAAGGATTGTGAGAAGTGTATCGGCGATGAGGTGTCTATCCCATCAGGGAGCTCGCGTCGCGCATACCCTTCAATGCAGTGGGAGGATCGCGCGCCTAAAACATTTACGCCATGCAAGATTCTTCCTGTTGCTTTCGCAAACATCGCGGTGTGAGAGTCTCAAATCGCCCGTTATCCGCGAGGGCTTGGCGAAATGTGGCGTAGCCGAGTAGAGACGACAACCGGGAGCCTGGATGCCGTTGAGGCAAGAACCTCAACTAGATAAGAGATCGCTCCAAAACAGCCTCGGACGAGAATGATGCGAACTGACCGCAGCCCTAATGGCGCCGTTCACCGATGAGCGAGCACTAGCCTAGGGAGCGTGGGATAGAAAGGGAATTTTTGAATGAAAAGCCGCACTCATGGAATGCGGCTTTTGAATTGGTGGGCCCCCCCGGAGTCGAACCGGGCACCAACGGATTATGCGTACCACTTCAGTTTTCACTGCCTCTTTCGAGTTCGTGGTCTGGACTGTCTCTTACCTTTCGGCTCGCCCGTACAGTCTCTACACCTTCCTTGAAATCTCAAGGCTTGGCTCGGGATTACCACGCTGACGCAGAGGCTTCCCCGAATTTGAGCGATTCTACCAAGGGACAGAGTCAACTTATCCCAGGGCAACCCATTTGCTCATCACCGTGCCCTGCGAAGGGGGGAGGTTCTGAGCCGTTAAGTCCGCTGCTCTAACCAACATGAGCTAGAGGCCCGAATTTGCCGCGTAAAGCTATCAAATCCACAGTTCAAATACCACACTGTGATCCATACCACATAAGAACCGTGGACCAAAGGATTATGAGTCCTCTGCTCTAACCAACTGAGCTATGGGCCCTCAGTAGGCTGCGGATTATAACGGCGGTTTCGCGGCTGTGCTATCCGAAACGTCCGAAAGATTCGTAAGAAGGAATCTCTCGCTGAATTCATCGGGCTGGAGGGGCAGGCTGATGATGTAGCCCTGGATCTGTTCGCAGCCTTCTTCGCTGAGGAATTGCTGCTGTTCGCGGGTCTCGACGCCTTCGGCGATCACGGTCAGTTGCATGCTGCGGCCCAGTGCGATGATGGCGCGGACGATGGCGGCGTCGTGGGTGTCTTCGGGCAGGCCGCGGATGAAGGACTGGTCGATCTTGAGGATGTCCAGTGGCAGGCGCTTGAGGTAGCTCAGTGAGGAATAGCCCGTTCCAAAGTCGTCGATGGCCAGTTGTACGCCGAGTTGCTTCAGCTTGTGCAGCACGGCCAGCGCATCCTGTGTCTGGCTCATGATGAAGTTTTCAGTGATCTCCAGTTGCAGGCAATCAGGCACCAGGCCGTTGTCGGTGAGCAGATGTTCGATGCGCTCGACCAGATTGGGCTGGCGCAGTTGGGCGCCGGCCAGGTTGACTGACATCGGCCCGAATGGCGTGCAGGTTTTCCGCCATGCGCCCATTTGGCGGCAGGCCTGTTCCAGCACCCATTCGCCGATCTGCAGGATCATGCCGTTTTCTTCTGCCAAGGGGATGAAGTGTTCAGGCGGCACTTCGCCAAAGGTCGTGTGGCTCCAGCGTATCAGCGCCTCTGCGCCGACCAGCGTGTGGGTCAGAATGCTGATCTTGGGCTGGTAAGCCAGGCTCAACTGGTTGCGGTCCAGTGCTCTTCTCAGCTCCTGCTCAAGCGCAATGCGCTCGCTGGCCTGCTCGGTCAGGTCGCGGGTGTAACTTTCAACCCGATTGCGGCCCTGAGCCTTGGAGCGGTACATGGCGGCGTCGGCATTTTTGACCAGCGTTGCCACGTCGGTGCCGTCGGTGGGGAACACGCAGCTTCCGATGCTGGGGCTTATGTACAGCTCGTGCTCGCCGGCTTCAAACGGCGTACTGAAGCAGGCCAGCAGTTTGTTGGCGATGGCTTTGGCATCGCTGGGCTGCAGCAGGCCGGGCAGCAGGACGATGAACTCGTCACCGCCGAGGCGCGCCACAGTGTCGATGTCGCGCAGGGTTTCCTTGAGGCGGTGAGCAATCCCCTTGAGCAGCAAATCGCCGATCGGATGGCCCAGGCTGTCGTTGATGTGCTTGAAGCGATCCAGATCAAGAAACAGCACTGCGCCAAGGCTGCCGGACTCTTCGCTGTGCAGCAAGGCGGACTGCAAGCGGCTCTCGAACAGGGTGCGATTGGGCAGGCCGGTCAGCGGGTCGTGGTGGGCCTGGTAGTCGAGACGCGCCTGAGCGTGTTTGAGGCTGGAGATGTCTGCGAATACCGCGACAAAGTGCGTCAGAAGGTTCTCTTTGTTGCGTACGGCGCTGACGGTCAGCCAGCTCGGATAAAGCTCGCCGTTCTTGCGTCGGTTGCTGATCTCGCCTTGCCAGTGGCCTTCGGCTGTCAGTTGATGCCACATTGAGGCGTAGAACGCGCTGTCATGCTGGCCGGAGGCGAGCAGGCGAGGTGTCTGGCCTATGGCTTCGCTCTCGCTGTAGCCGGTAATTTCAGTGAACGCGCGGTTTACAGCGCTGATACGTTGGTCAGTGTCGGTGATAAGCACGCCCTCGGCGGTGCTCTCGAAGACGGTGGCGGCCAGGTGCAGTTTTTCCTGCATCAACTGGCTTTCGGTTATGTCCCGCGAAATCGTCAGCAGGCACGCGTCACCCGAGATGAGAAGCGGGTGCGAAGACAGTTCGCATACCCGGATGCTGCCGTTGACATTGCGAAGTCGTGCCCGGAAACCATGCACAACGCCGTGCTGCTTCAACTGCTCGATAAGTCTGGAGCGCTCGCTTAAATCAGCCCAGATGCCCAAGTCGAACGTGGAATGTTCAAGGCAGTGCAGTTCGCTGTATCCCGTAATCCGGCAGAACCCTTCGTTGACCTCCAGAAGCATGCCGTCCTGTTGGCGAGTAATGGCGAGCCCGTCAGGCGTGGCATGAAAGGCTTTGGCGAATTTCTCCTCTGAAAGTTGCAGTTGCTGCTGTGCCAGTTTGAGCCGGGTAATGTCACGCACTATGACCAGCACTGCTGGCGTAGAACCTTGCTCGAAAGGCTGGGCGGACATCAGCCCTGAAAAGGTTTGCCCGTTCTTGCGGCGGAAGGGGATCTCGAGATTATGGATGTTGCCTGTTTGTAACTGCTTCAGCACTTTCGGGCCAATGCCCGGCACCGCCCATAGGTCCAGCTCGGTGGGTGTTTTGCCAATGACTTCTTCGATGGAGAGTCCGGTGTGTTCAACAAATGCCTGATTGGCATCCATGATGTGCCCATCAATAAGGCTGGCTATGATCATGGCGTCCGGGCATTGCGCGAAGACCGAGGCGAACCGGCCATCTGACAGTCGCAACGCTTCCCGGTCGCTGATATCGATCATTAATCCAGTCATAAGTGGCTCACGTCCGTGTTTGACCGCTGCTGCTGATATGACCTTGGTAACACATGCCGAGCCAAGGTTTGCCCCGACAACGTGTGTCCGGGGGTGATACATAGGTGTAGGTCAATTAGCGGGTGGCCGCAACCAGACCAATGTCTGAAAGTTTGTAACTTGATCTGCTTCACGTTTTCGGTGCAGGTCTCGGTTTTGCCGGGCCGGAAACGCAAAACCCCCGGCAGGCCGGGGGTTTTGTTGACTCGCGGGTGCGATTACTCGTCGAGGAACGAGCGCAAGTGCTCGCTTCTTGTCGGGTGACGCAGCTTGCGAAGTGCCTTGGCTTCGATCTGACGAATCCGCTCGCGGGTTACGTCAAACTGTTTACCGACTTCTTCAAGCGTGTGGTCGGTATTCATGTCGATACCGAAACGCATGCGCAGAACCTTGGCTTCACGGGCGGTGAGGCCCGACAGCACTTCGCGTGTCGCTTCTTTCAGGCTTTCAACAGTGGCGACATCGATTGGCGACTGCATGGTCGAGTCTTCGATGAAGTCACCCAGGTGCGAATCTTCGTCGTCACCGATCGGGGTTTCCATGGAGATCGGCTCTTTGGCGATCTTCAATACCTTGCGGATTTTATCCTCAGGCATTTCCATGCGCTCGCCCAGCTCTTCCGGGGTCGGTTCGCGACCCATTTCCTGCAACATCTGCCGGGAAATACGGTTGAGCTTGTTGATCGTCTCGATCATGTGCACCGGAATACGAATGGTGCGGGCCTGGTCGGCAATCGAGCGAGTGATCGCCTGACGGATCCACCAGGTCGCATACGTCGAGAACTTGTAGCCACGACGGTATTCGAACTTGTCCACAGCCTTCATCAAGCCGATGTTGCCTTCCTGGATCAGATCGAGGAATTGCAGGCCACGGTTGGTGTACTTCTTGGCGATGGAGATCACCAGACGCAAGTTGGCTTCAACCATCTCTTTCTTCGCGCGGCGGGCCTTGGCCTCACCGATCGACATGCGACGGTTGATGTCCTTGATCTCGGCGATTTTCAGGCCGGTCTCTTCTTCCAGTGCAGACAGCTTCTGCTGGCAACGCTGGATGTCAGGCTGCAGGCGACCAATGGCTTCGGCGTATTTGCCTTTGCCTTTGGCGAGCCCATCGGTCCAGCTTTCGTCAACTTCGTGGCCGGGGAACTGGCGCAGGAAGTCGGCGCGCGGCATACGTGCATCACGTACGCACAACTGCATGATGGCGCGTTCCTGAGCACGAAGACGCTCGAGGGCACCACGGACGCGCTCGACCAGACCTTCAAACTGCTTTGGAACCAGTTTGATCGGCATGAACAATTCGGCAAGGGCAACCAGTTCAGCGATGGCGTGCTTGTCGTCGCGACCGAACTTCTTCAGCGCCTTGCGGGTGATTTCCATTTGATCGGAAACCGCGCCGAAACGCTGCTGGGCGATGACCGGATCCGGACCGCTTTCGACTTCGTCTTCTTCGTCGCTCGAGTCTGCTGACTCTTCCTCATCATCGTCAGCACCTTCGGCCTTGACGGCTTTGGGATCGACGGGCGGAGGGACTTCGGCAGGCGGCGCGATGCCGTCGTCCGGGTCGATATAGCCGCTGAGAACGTCGGAGAGACGACCGCCTTCGCTGGTGACACGTGTGTATTCGGAGAGAATATGGTCAACCGTGCCTGGGAAGTGCGCAATTGCGCCCATCACTTCACGGATGCCTTCTTCGATACGTTTGGCGATTTCGATTTCGCCTTCACGGGTCAGAAGTTCAACGGTGCCCATTTCACGCATGTACATACGAACGGGATCGGTGGTACGCCCGATATCGGTCTCGACCGCTGCCAACGCTGCAGCCGCTTCTTCTGCGGCTGCCTCGTCGGTATCGGCGTCGGCCAGCATCAAGGCGTCCGCATCCGGAGCACTCTCGTGTACCGGGATCCCCATGTCGTTGATCATGCGGATGATGTCTTCCACCTGCTCGGGATCTGAAATATCCTCGGGCAGGTGGTCGTTGACCTCTGCGTAAGTCAGATACTTCTGCTCACGACCCAGGGTGATCAACTCTTTGATACGAGACTGCTGTTGCGCTTTTCCGGACATAACACCCTATCCACTGAAGGTCTTGGCGGGCAAAAAACAAGCCGAGGATTATACCCGAGCTATGACCTCACGCGCCAGTTGAGGTCGGGTTTTGTGCAGAATGATTAAGGCTGTGCAGCTTTACCAACTGCGCTTTCTCTTCGGCCGTCAGGCCGGTTTCACTGCTTTTTCTGACCAGCTCATCAATTTTTCGCAAGCTTTGGCCTGCCGATAGCTTAGTTATAGTGTCGAAAAACTGTTGTTCAAGGTTGTCGGCCTCAATCAGCCATTCCTTTTCGGCCAAGGCTCGCAGCAAATTGCCCTGTTCGGTCCCGTGCCAGCGTGCTATCAACTGTAACGACCGCAGTTTGGGATTCTTTTGCCTGGCTTCAATCAACGCGATCAATAATTGAGCGTTGGGGTGGTCTTCTGCCGCGAAGTTGCTTGCATTTTCGACCTTTTCGGCCAGTTCCGGGTGGTGCAGCAGTGTTCTCAGTGCAGTCTGCATCGGAGGCTCGACGGCGGTCGGTATGCGCGGCGCGCGCTGTCTGAAATCCTGCCGCTTGCCTTTTTTGCCCGAGAACGTGTTGTCCCATTTTTTCTGATTCGGACCGCCGGCTTTCTTTGGCGTCCATTCCTGCTGCGCCTCGTACCCGCCTTGTGGCTGGTAATCGGCGAAGTCGGGCATGGCGTCGTAATCGACATACGGGTCGTAGCTCGGCGGCGCGTCCGCGGGTGCGCTCTGCACCAGTTGGCTGACGGCCTCGCCGGTGAGCCCGGTAATTTCACTGAGGCGCTGACGCATCAGAATCCGCAGGTTCGCGCCGGGCACTTTGTCGATCAGTGGCGCGGCAAGGGTGGCCATGTGCGCTTTGCCTTCCAGCGAGCGCGGGTCGGATTCTTTGGTCAGTTGCTCGAAAAAATAATCGGCCAGCGGCTGGGCGTGCTGATTGATGCGCGCCTTGAAGGCGTCGGTGCCTTCCGAGCGCACCAGTGTGTCCGGGTCTTCACCTTCGGGCAGAAACAGGAAGAGCGCCCGCCTTCCGTCCTGCAGGTTTGGCAGCGCGGCCTCCAGCGCTCGCCATGCGGCGTTGCGTCCGGCCTGATCGCCGTCGAAGCAGAACAACACGTTCGGCACGACCCTGAACAAGCGTTTCAAGTGTTCTTCGCTGGTGGCCGTACCCAGCGTGGCCACGGCATTGCGCAAGCCTTGCTGGGCCAGGGCGATGACGTCCATGTAGCCTTCAACGACGATGATTTCATCGAGGTTGCGATTGAATTTGCGCGCTTCGAACAGCCCGTACAGCTCCTGACCCTTGTGGAAAACCGGCGTTTCCGGCGAGTTCAGGTACTTGGGCTTGTCGTCACCCAATACGCGACCGCCGAAGGCGATGATGCGCCCGCGCGAGTCACGGATCGGAAACATCACCCGGTCACGGAAGCGGTCGTAGCGCTTGCCGGTTTCAGCGTTTTCGATCAGCAGGCCGGCATCGATCATGACCTTTTGCTGTAGCGAGTCGCTGCTCAGGTGCTTGTACAGGTTGTCCCAGCCGGGTGGCGCAAAGCCCAGGCCGAAGTCCCGGGCGATTTCACCGGACAGGCCGCGGCCCTTGAGGTAATCCACTGCGGCTTTGCGCGACGGATGGCTTTTCAGGGCCTGGCGGTAAAACTCGGAGGCGGCGTTCAGCAGCGGGTAAAGCGGTGAGTCGGTCGGCTGACGCGGCTTCTGGCCCTTGACGCCTTGCTCGCGAGGCACTTCCATGCCGGCGGCTTTGGCAAGGTCCTCGACGGCCTGGGGGAAATCCAGGTTGTCGTGGTCCATGATGAAACCCAGCGCGTTGCCGCCTGCGCCGCAGCCAAAGCAGTAATAGAACTGTTTGTCCGGGCTGACGCTGAAAGAGGGTGTTTTCTCTTTGTGGAACGGGCAGCACGCGCTGTAATTTTTGCCGGCTTTCTTGAGCTGCACGCGCGAGCTGACGACATCGACAATGTCGGTGCGGTTCAGAAGGTCGTCGATAAAGCTCTGGGGGATCAGCCCGGCCATGGCGTTCTCATCATCAAGCGTGTCGCGAAAATATCGAGTGACTCTACGAGCGTTCCGTCAGCCTGTCAGCCGTCTTTTGGTATGACGACAGCAATAAGCGGGCACGTCTTTGCATCCGAAGGTCGGTGCTGAAAGCTGAAAAAGCGGGTGCATGGTTTTTGCGAATCGATCATCAGGCCGTGGGCGTTGACGATACTCATTCGAATAGGGCGAGAGACGCTGCCTTGGCTGAGCTTCTTGCGAAGTCATCAAGGCATACTCGTCTTGTCATCAACCAATTGCTGCCCGAGTGGGCATGGCAGACGCTGCCTGTAAACAGGCGGGACGTGCTTGACTGGTTGTCTGAGTCGCATCTGCGGCTTGGACAGGTCAATCAATCTAGCTAACGCAAAACAGCAAAGCTGTAACTGCCGACAGCCCGGCTGTGTGGCCGGGCAAGGCAGAAGCTTGCGACGAAGGTCTGTAAATTAATACAGACGAACGGCGCGGCGCTGTTCGCGCTGGACTTTCTTGGCGTGGCGTTTGACAGCAGCTGCTGCCTTGCGCTTACGCTCCGAAGTCGGCTTCTCGTAAAATTCGCGGCTACGAACTTCAGCCAGAACACCGGCTTTTTCGCAGGAGCGCTTGAAACGACGCAGAGCTACGTCGAAGGGTTCGTTCTCTTTAACTTTGACGGCTGGCATCCAGAGCTACCTTCATTCATTACCGGGGTCAACGCTCTGTACAAACACTGCACAAAGTACGTCGGTTTTTAAGGGTTGCGGATGTTAACCCCTCATTGAGAGGAATGCAAAGCCTCTGATCGAAAACCGCTGGTCGGCACCTCGGTCGACGACTATTATGCGCGCCTTCAAATCTGCCCCCTACAAGGCGCAACCCCATGCTAGTACTGGGATTAGAAACCTCCTGCGACGAAACCGGCGTCGCGTTGTACGACAGCGAACGCGGTTTGCTGGCGGACGCTTTATTCAGTCAGATCGACCTGCACCGCGCGTATGGCGGTGTGGTGCCGGAGCTGGCTTCGCGTGATCACGTCAAGCGCATGCTGCCCCTGATCCGCCAGACGCTGGCCGAAGCCGACTGCGTCGCAACTGACATCGACGCCATCGCCTACACCGCAGGGCCGGGCCTTGTGGGTGCGTTGCTGGTCGGGGCGTCGTGTGCGCAGGCGCTGGCGTTTGCCTGGGATATTCCGGCGCTGGGTGTTCACCACATGGAAGGCCATTTGCTGGCCCCGATGCTGGAAGAAAACCCGCCGCAGTTCCCGTTCGTCGCTTTGTTGGTATCCGGTGGGCACACGCAACTGGTGCGCGTCGATGGCATTGGTCAGTACGAGCTGCTGGGCGAGACGCTGGATGATGCCGCAGGCGAGGCGTTCGACAAGACCGCCAAGATGATGGGTATGCAGTATCCGGGCGGCCCGGAGATCTCGAAAGCGGCCCTGCAGGGCGTGCCGGGGCGTTTTGTCTTTCCTCGGCCGATGACCGATCGCCCCGGGTTGGCGTTCAGTTTCAGCGGCTTGAAGACCTCGGCGCTCAACACCTGGCAGCAGTGCCAGAGTGCCGGGGACGACAGTGAGCAAACCCGCTGCGACATCGCTCTGGCCTTCCAGCAGGCGGTAGTGGAGACTTTGACCATCAAGTGCAAGCGCGCGCTCAAGCAGACCGGGCTCAAGAGTCTGGTCATCGCAGGCGGTGTCAGCGCCAACAAGGCGCTGCGGGTGTCACTGGAAAGCATGCTCGGAGAGCTGCGCGGGCACGTTTACTACGCGCGGCCGGAATTCTGTACTGACAACGGCGCGATGATCGCCTTTGCCGGTTGCCAGCGTTTGCAGGCCGGGCAGAAAGAAGATTTGAGCATCAGCGTGCAGGCGCGCTGGCCCATGGAGCAGTTGTCGGGGCTCTAGTTATCGGGGCGGTGTGGGCTGTGCTGCTGTTGAGCGGATTTCAGGTTGTGTATCAGAAATGCCGTTCGCGCCCGGCCAGCAGGTCGCGTAGATTGCCGCGATGGCGCCAGACGATGAGCAGGGTCAGCACGCTCATCGGCAACAAGGCGTGCGGTTCCTGCCAGGCCAGTAATGGCAGCGTCAGGGGTGTGGCGATCAGGGCGGCGAGCGAGCTGGTGCGGGTCAGGTAGAGTGTCAGCAGCCAGGCCGCTATCGCCAGGGCCGCTGCGGGCGGGTAAAGCCCCAGCAGCACGCCGGCGGCGGTCGCGACACCTTTGCCGCCACGGAAGCGAAAGTACAGCGGAAACAGATGGCCCAGCACTGCGCAGACGCCGATCCAGCCTTGTTGCGATGGGTCAAGGCCCCAGGCGCCGGCAAGCACTACCGGAATAAGGCCTTTGCAGAGGTCGCCGAGCAGGGTCAGGACGGCCAGTTTCTTTCCGGCCAGACGCAACATGTTGGTCGCACCGGCATTGCCCGAACCACTGGCGCGCGGGTCCGGGCTGCCGCTCAGGCGACTGAGCAGGATGGCGAAGG
Organism: Pseudomonas avellanae BPIC 631; assembly: GCF_000444135.1. Taxonomy (GTDB): domain Bacteria; phylum Pseudomonadota; class Gammaproteobacteria; order Pseudomonadales; family Pseudomonadaceae; genus Aquipseudomonas; species Aquipseudomonas avellanae. The sequence goes on along the minus strand of NZ_ATDK01000254.1, from coordinate 33,951 downwards.
ACAGCGAGCCGAGCAGGTAGGCGAAAGTCGCCAGTAACCAAAACATGCTAACCATTCCGGGCGAGGATGCCCTGATTCTAACGGCGCATCGCGCCCTTGTCGTGCAGTGGAGAGTAGTGCTTGGACAGAGTTTTCATCGAGGGCCTTGAGGTCGATACGGTCATCGGCGCCTATGACTGGGAGCGTGGCATTCGCCAGTGCCTGCGTCTGGACCTCAGTTTTGCCTGGGACAATCGGCCTGCCGCGGCGGGTGATGACCTGAGCAAGGCGCTTGACTATGCCAGCGTTTCCACACGTATTCAGGCGTTTGCCGAGCAGGCGCAGTTTCAGTTGGTGGAGACGTTTGCCGAGCGTCTTGCCGAAGTGCTGATGAGCGAATTCAATATCCCCTGGCTGCATCTGAAACTGACCAAGCCGGGTGCTGTGGCCGCCGCTGCCGGTGTCGGCGTGGAGATCGAGCGCGGATGTCGCTGACGCGGATTTTCCTCGGCCTGGGGAGCAATATCGAGCGCGAGCGGCACCTGAATGCGGGGCTTGATGCGCTGGATGGCTTTCTGACGGACATGAGCTGCTCGCCGGTTTTTGAAAGCCATGCGGTGGGCATCAAGAGCGGGCCGTTTTTCAATCTGGTGGTCTCGGCGCTGACCGACCTGCCGCTGACAGAGCTGGACCGCCGCCTGAAATTCATCGAAGCGGACAATGGCCGCTACGCGCCTGATCGAGTCGGTCTGCCGCTGGACATCGATGTGCTGCTGTATGGCGAGCAGGTCGGCAACTTCGACGGGCTGATTTTGCCCAGGGCGGAAATTCTCAAGAATGCCTTCGTTTTGCGGCCATTGGCGCTGATCGCCCCTGAACGTCTGCATCCGGGGGTGGGCGTGTCGTTCAGTAAATTGTGGGCGGATGCGCAGATTGACCAACAGCTTTGGCCGGTTGCTTTTGAGTGGCGTGGGGTGGCACTGACACCTGAGGATTTGCTGCGCAGCTGAGATCATCCTCGCCTTTCAGCTCGAGCGCAGAGCTTCCAGAGCTGCGCTCCCACGGCCTGCGGCCAGAATCAAAAGCATAATTGGTGCGCGAGCCTGTCAGGCGGCGTGCCCCGCCTTGTAGGTTTTCAGTGCCTTCAAGCGCTCGTTCTTCAGCGCGTCACCCAGTTCCTTGCCCTTCAGGCCCTGTTCCAGCAATGGCTGCACTGGCACGGTTCGGGCGGCGTGTGCCGCGCCGCGCAGGTAGTCGGCCTGTGGATAACTGCGTTGCTCGAAGCCATTGCGGCCGCGTGCGTCCATCTCACAGGCTGCAAGAAACTCCTCGAAGCGTTGCGGTCGGCGGTAGACGTCGAAACTGTGCAGCAGCTCCAGCAAGGTCGATGGTTTCAGTTCCAGCGCCCGGTGGCCATGCGTGTGGTATTGGCCCACCAGCAGGGCCAGTTCCTGGCAGTCTCTTGGCGCCCGAAAACGTTCGTTGACCGCTTTTATCAGGCGCAGGCCGGTGTGTTCGTGGGCAATGTGCCTGGGCCATTCGGATTCTGGCGTCAGGCCCTTGCCCAGATCATGCAGCAGGCAGGCCCAGCGCACGGTCAGTGGGTATTTGTGGACGGCAGACTGCTCAAGCACGCTGAGCACATGCACGCCGGTGTCGATTTCCGGGTGGTGTGCAGCCGGCTGCGGCACGCCAAACAGCGCTTCGACCTCGGGCATCAGCTCACTCAGGGCGCCACAGTCATGCAGCACTTGAATGAACACCTGCGGCTGGTCTTCCATCAGGGCACGAGAGATTTCCTTCCAGCTTCGCTCGGCCGTCAGCGCCTTGAGTTCGCCGGATTCGCTGAGCTGGCGCATCAGCTCGAGGGTTTCGGGCGCGATGGTGAAACCATGGCTGGCATAGCGCGCGGCGAACCGGGGTACACGTAAAACCCTGAGCGGATCTTCGGCGAAAGCGGGCGAAACGTGACGTAATATTCGTGCTTCAAGATCCTGCTGGCCGTTGTAGGGATCGGTGAGATTACCGTCCTTGTCTTCGGCCATGGCATTGATCGTCAGGTCGCGGCGAATCAGGTCCTGCTCCAGTGTGACGTCTGGGCTTGCATGAAACACAAAGCCTCCGTAGCCCACGCCACTCTTGCGCTCGGTGCGCGCCAGCGCGTATTCCTCGTTGGTCAGCGGGTGCAGGAACACCGGGAAGTCTGTGCCGACCGGGCGATAGCCCTTGACCAGCATGTCCTCGGTACTTGCACCGACCACCACCCAATCGATATCAGTGACAGGTTGACCCAGCAGGCGGTCGCGTACAGCGCCACCAACTTTATAAATCTGCATAAAAAACCTCCGTAAGCGCGACAGGATAAACCTTGCGTCGCGCTTGCGGAGGCTAAAACTGCATGAACATCCTTTCAGGTCCGCTTGCCCCTAGGGCTTAAAGGTGGACGACCGCCATATCAAGCCGGGGATATTCCCCATCGGCATGCTCGCCTTTGGGAGGGACGTGATGGGTCTTGATCAACTGGTCGCCCTGCAAGGTTTCCAGATGAATATCAAAACCCCACAACCTGTGCAGGTGCTTGAGCACCTCGTCGGTCGAGTCGCCCAGCGGTTTGCGGTTGTGCTGTTGGTGGCGCAGGGTCAGCGAGCGATCCCCACGGCGGTCGATGCTGTAGATCTGTACGTTGGGCTCCCGATTGCCGAGGTTGTACTGCGCAGCCAGAATTTCCCGAATGGTCCGGTAGCCGTTCTCATCATGAATGGCAGGTACCAGCAGGTCTTCTTTCTGGTCGTCGTCCATGATGCTGAACAGTTTGAGATCACGAATGACCTTGGGCGACAGGTACTGGAGGATGAAGCTCTCATCCTTGAAGCTGCTCATCGCAAACTTGACCGCAGTCAGCCAGTCGGTCCCGGCGATTTCCGGAAACCACTGGCGGTCCTCATCAGTCGGGCGTTCGCACATCCTTCTGATGTCCTGATACATCGCGAAGCCAAGCGTGTAGGGGTTGATGCCGCTGTAATACGGGCTGTCGAAGCCAGGCTGATAGATAACGCTGGTGTGCGACTGCAGGAACTCCATCATGAAGCCGTCGGTGACCAGGCCTTCGTCATACAGGTCGTTCATCAGCGTGTAGTGCCAGAACGTCGCCCAGCCTTCGTTCATCACCTGAGTCTGGCGCTGTGGATAAAAGTACTGGGCGATCTTGCGTACGATTCGCACCACTTCGCGCTGCCAGGGTTCCAGTAACGGCGCGTGTTTTTCGATGAAATAGAGGATGTTTTCCTGCGGTTCAGCGGGGAAGCGCGCGTTGTCCTCCTTGCTGCTTTTATCGGCATTCTTCGGAATCGTGCGCCAAAGGTCGTTGATCTGCCGCTGCAGGTGTTCCTCGCGATCTTTCTGCCTGCGCCGCTCTTCTTCGGCAGAGATCGGATACGGGCGCTTGTAGCGATCCACGCCATAGTTCATCAGCGCATGGCAGGAATCGAGCAAGTCTTCCACGGCATCGATGCCGTGGCGTTCCTCGCACTGCATGATGTACTGCTTGGCGAACACCAGGTAATCGATGATCGAGCTGGCGTCGGTCCAGGTGCGGAACAGGTAGTTGCCCTTGAAGAAGCTGTTGTGCCCATAGCACGCATGGGCGACAACCAGCGCCTGCATGCAGATGGTGTTTTCTTCCATCAGGTAGGCGATGCAAGGGTCCGAGTTGATGACGATCTCGTAGGCCAGGCCCATCTGACCTCGCGAGTAGGATTTTTCGGTGCTGAGGAAGTGCTTGCCGTAGGACCAATGGTGGTAGCCCAGTGGCATGCCCACCGAGGCGTAGGCGTCCATCATCTGCTCGGCGGTGATCACTTCGATCTGGTTGGGGTACGTATCCAGAGCGTACCGCTCGGCAATTCTGCCGATTTCGCGGTCGTAGGCCCGGATCAGTTCAAACGTCCACTCTGAACCCGTGGAAAGGGGTTGGCGCTTCTGCTCTCTGGCGGTCATGACACTAACCTTCGCTGGAAGAGTTTGCGGAATACCGGATAGATATCACCGGCAGAGACCAGCTGCTGCTGGGCGAACGTGTCGGCGAAGTCATCACCGATGCGCTCGTATTCGTACCACAGAGCCTGATGTTCACGCGGCGTGATTTCCACGTACGTGTAGTACTGCACGAAAGGCATGATTTGTTTGGTGAGGATTTCCCGGCAGATAGGCGAGTCATCATTCCAGTTGTCACCGTCCGAGGCCTGGGCCGCGTAGATGTTCCAGTCGCTGCTGGGGTAGCGCGCAGCCATGATTTCCTGCATCAGTTTCAAGGCGCTGGAAACGATGGTGCCGCCGGTTTCACGTGAATAAAAGAACTCTTCTTCGTCCACTTCGCGGGCGCTGGTGTGGTGGCGAATGAACACGACGTCGATCTTGTCGTAGTTACGCTTGAGGAACAGGTACAACAGGATGAAGAAACGCTTGGCGATGTCCTTGGTTGCCTGGGTCATGGAGCCGGAAACGTCCATCAGGCAGAACATCACCGCCTTGGAGCTGGGGTTGGGCTGTTTGACCAGCAGGTTGTACTTGAGGTCGAACGTATCGAGGTAGGGCACACGACGAATACGTGCTTTGAGCCTGTCGATCTCGACTTCCAGCTCCTGAATGTCGCCAAAGTTGTCGGGTTCTTCGCGCTTCATGCGCTCAAGCTCACCGGTCGCTTCCCTGAGTTTCGCGCGGCTGCTGCCCGACAAGGCAATGCGCCGCGCATGGGCGGAGCGCAAGGTGCGGATAATGTTGATGCGCGAAGGATTACCTTCGTTGCTGATGCCGGCGCGCACGGTTTTGAAGGTGTCCGTACCTGTCAGGTTGCGTTTGACCAGATTCGGCAGTTCGAGGTCTTCGAACATGAACTCGAGAAACTCTTCCTGAGTGATCTGAAACGAGAACTCGTCCATGCCCTCGCCGGAATTGCCCGCCTTGCCAGGCCCTTTACCGCCCGCACCGCCTTGAGGACGGGCAATGTGCTCGCCAGGCGTGAATTCCTTGTTGCCGGGGTGAACCACCGTCTGCTTGCCGCCACGGCCATGGTGCAACACCGGCTCGTCGATGTCGCGTCCGGGAATGCTGATCTGTTCCCCGTGCTCCATGTCGGTAATGGAGCGCCGGCTGACGGCTTCCTCCACTGCCTTCTTGATGTGGTCACGGTAGCGCCGCAGAAACCGCTGCCGGTTTACCGTGCTCTTGTTCTTGCCGTTGAGACGTCGGTCGATCACATAACTCATAGGCCCCTCCGGGGAGCTTCAAGTTGAAAGCTTCAAGCTGCATGCGAGTGCTCTGTCAGCCTGTTATCCAAGGCTGGACCGCTGCTCGCGTGCAGCTGATAGCTTGAAGCTTGCACCTGCTTTACTGCGATTTCCGCACGCGCAGATACCATTCGGAAAGCAGACGTACCTGCTTGTCCGTATAGCCCCTCTCGACCATTCGTGTGACGAAGTCGTTGTGCTTCTGCTGATCCTCTTTGCTGGCCTTGGCGTTGAAGCTGATGACCGGCAGCAGGTCCTCGGTGTTGGAGAACATTTTCTTCTCGATCACCACCCGCAGCTTCTCGTAGCTGAGCCAGGTCGGGTTTTTGCCGTTGTTGTTGGCGCGGGCGCGCAGCACGAAATTGACGATTTCGTTGCGGAAATCTTTCGGGTTGCTGATGCCGGCCGGTTTTTCGATCTTCTCCAGTTCCTCGTTCAAGGCGACGCGATTGAGAATCTCGCCGGTTTCAGGGTCGCGGTATTCCTGGTCCTGAATCCAGAAGTCTGCATACAGCACGTAGCGGTCGAAGATGTTCTGACCATATTCGCTGTAGGACTCCAGGTACGCGGTCTGGATTTCCTTGCCGATGAACTCGATGTAGCGCGGTGCCAGGTATTCCTTGATGAAGCGCAGATAGCGTTCGCGCGTTTCAGCAGGGAATTGCTCCTGTTCGATCTGCTGCTCAAGCACATAGAGCAAGTGCACCGGGTTGGCAGCGATTTCGTGCGGGTCGAAGTTGAAGACCTTGGACAGAATCTTGAACGCAAAGCGGGTGGACAGGCCGTTCATGCCTTCGTCGACGCCTGCGCTGTCGCGGTACTCCTGAATCGACTTGGCCTTTGGATCGGTATCCTTCAGGTTCTCGCCGTCGTACACACGCATCTTGGAGTAGATGTTGGAGTTGTCCGGCTCTTTGAGGCGCGACAGTGTGGTGAACTGCGCGAGCATTTTCAGGGTGTCGGGGGCGCAATGCGCCTTGGCCAGCGAGCTGTTGAACAACAGCTTGTCGTAAATCTTGATCTCGTCACTGACTCGCAGGCAGTAAGGCACCTTGACGATGTAGATACGGTCGATGAAAGCTTCGTTGTTCTTGTTGTTGCGGAAGCTGTGCCATTCCGATTCGTTGGAGTGGGCGAGCAGAATACCGGTGAACGGAATCGCGCCCAGCCCTTCGGTACTGTTGTAGTTACCTTCTTGCGTGGCGGTCAGTAACGGGTGAAGAACCTTGATCGGCGCCTTGAACATCTCGACGAATTCCATCAGGCCCTGGTTGGCCCGGCACAGCGCGCCAGAGTAGCTGTAGGCATCGGCGTCGTTCTGTGGGAATTCTTCCAGCTTGCGGATATCGACCTTGCCGACCAGCGCGGAAATATCCTGGTTGTTCTCGTCACCTGGCTCGGTCTTGGCCACGGCAATCTGGTTGAGCACTGAAGGGTAAAGCTTGACGACCTTGAACTGGCTGATGTCGCCCCCGAACTCAGCCAGACGCTTGGTCGCCCAGGGCGACATGATAGTGCTCAGGTAGCGCCGCGGGATCCCGAAGTCTTCTTCCAGAATCGCACCGTCTTCACTGGCGTTGAACAGGCCCAGGGGCGACTCGAAAACGGGTGAGCCCTTGATGGCGTAGAACGGTACTTTTTCAATCAGTTGCTTGAGTTTTTCCGCCAGAGACGATTTACCGCCACCTACCGGGCCGAGCAGATAAAGGATTTGTTTCTTCTCTTCCAGGCCTTGGGCGGCATGGCGGAAATACGAAACGATCTGGTCGATGCATTCTTCCATCCCGTGGAAATCAGCAAAGGCTGGATAGCGGCGTATGACCTTGTTGGAGAAAATTCGCGACAACCGTGAATTGGCGGAAGTGTCCACCAGTTCGGGTTCACCAATGGCCAGCAGCAGACGTTCTGCGGCAGAAGCGTAGGCGCTGCGATCCTGTTTGCAGAGCTCAAGATACTCCTGTAGCGAAAGCTCTTCCTGGCGTGTGCTTTCAAAGCGGTCTTTGAAGTGGCTGAATATACTCATGACGTCACCTCGCTCGATACGTAGAGCCGGCGGCGGATCTCAGTCGATGCTGGCAACAACCGATTGCCCGGCTGCTGTTTACCCCCCAGAACACCTTAAAAGTAACTACCGATGACCCACGCGCCGGTGTACCGGCTCTCCCCTGAATACGGATGGCCTGGTCTTAGGATAGTTCGGATTCGGAAAGATAAAGAAGGGTTGCGCGAGAAGAGGGGCTGACCGTTCGTCAGATCGCGCGCGAGCCCGCGTAGAACGCGGGATCAGCTGTCATAAAAATATTTTCTATCAGCCTTGCGCGGTTTCTTCCGGAAAAGTGCTGCGCCACAGTTCAAAACCGCCGTCCACGCTGTAGACGTCCGAGAAACCCTGGCCCACCAGGTAGGCGGCAGCGCTCTGGCTGGAGTTGCCATGGTAGCAGACCACCACCAGCGGCTTGTCCAGGTCGGCGTTGGCGATGAAGTCGGCAATCGAGTGATTGTCCAGGTGCTGAGAGTCAGGAATGTGATTGCTCTGAAACGCCTGCGCATCACGAACATCGACCAGCACGGCACCCTGAGTGCGCAATGCCTGAGCCTGTTCAGGCGGAATACGTTTGAATTCGGTCATTGCTTGGGCTCCTGAGCCGGGGTTTGCTGAGTATGGGCGCTACCGGGCTGCGCACTGGCGATGATCCCGGTGGCTGCGTTGCCGACAGCATCGCAATTGCACTGATGACGTTCAAGCGTATCGACATTGAGCAGCGTCATGGCGCCGCCCCAGACACACCCGCTGTCCAGCGCAAACACCCCCGGCTCGTCGCAACGGCCTTCAAGCGCTGCCCAGTGGCCGAAGATGATTTTCACATCGCGCGCCTTGCGATTCTGGTGGCTGAACCAGGGGGCGTAACCGGGTATTGCGGTGCCGACGCCTTCTTTGCTCTTGAGGTCGAGTTTGCCATCGCTGGTGCAGAAGCGCATACGCGTGAAATAGTTGGTGATGACCCGCAGGCGTGTGACGCCTTGCAGGTCGTTGTTCCACTTGGCGGGCTCATTGCCATACATACCGTCGAGGAAATCCCCATACAACGAGTCGTCCTGAAGCGCGTGTTCAACTTCAGCAGCCTGTTTCAGGGCTTTTTTCACTGACCACTGTGGCGCGATGCCCGCATGAACCATGGCGATGTTGCGCTCGGCATCGTAATGCATGAGCTTTTGCTGGCGCACCCAGCGCAACAGTTCGTCGCGATCCGGGGCTTCAAGAATTTCGCGCAGTGTGTCGCCTTTCTTGAGCAGTTCGTTCTTGCGCGCGACGGCCAACAGGTGCAGGTCATGGTTGCCGAGCACGCACACCAGGGACTCGCGGATGCTGTACAGGTAACGAAGTGTTTGCAATGACTGCGGACCCCGGTTGACCAGATCGCCCACCAGCCAGAGTCGATCCTTGGCCGGGTCGAAACGGACGTGTTCAAGCAGGCACTCCAGAGGTTCGAGGCAACCTTGCAGGTCACCGACGGCGTACACCGCCATCAGTGCAGTGAGCCCGGAACGGCGAGACGGAAGGGTTCTATCACCGCATCGAAGCGTTTGCCGTCCTCAGCCAGCATCTGGTAGCTGCCCTGCATATTGCCCACCTGGGTGGTCATGACCGTACCGCTGCTGTAGGTATGGCTTTGCCCGACCTTGATCAACGGTTGTTGGCCGACCACCCCTTCGCCACGCACTTCTTCGACATGACCGTCGCCATCGGTGATGACCCAGTGCCGTGACAGCAGCTTGGCAGGCAACTCGCCGTTATTGTGCACGGTGATGGTGTAGGCGAAAGCGAAGCGGTTCTGCTCGGGTTGCGATTGTTCTGCGAGGAAGCGCGTGACGACGCTGACGTCGACCTTGTAACGAGAATCGGACATGCAGTAGGCCTTGAAATCCGTAGCAAAAAAAGGGCGTGTGCGGCAGGTAGATCAGTCTAGGACAAGTAAACGGAAAATGGCGGCTGATCGCGCCGTTTACTTGCCCAAGGGGGTCACTCTGTCACAACTTTTTCGCTGAGAGTGTCTGCCAGACGAACGAATGCGGCCAGATCGAGCTGCTCGGGACGCAGGCTGCCGTCTACCCCGGACGCTGTGATTTCGTCGCTGCTCAGCAGCAGCTTGAGCGTATTGCGCAGGGTCTTGCGGCGCTGATTGAACGCTTCGCGTACCACCCGCTCAAGCACGCGGTGGTCCTTGGCAGGGTGTGGCAGCGTTTCGTAAGGCACAAGCCGCACGATGGCCGAGTCCACTTTCGGCGGCGGATTGAACGCTCCTGGTCCGACGTTGAACAGGTGTTCCACGCGGCAATGGTACTGAACCATGATCGACAGACGGCCCCAGTCACCACCACCAGGCCCTGCGGCCATGCGCTCGACGACTTCTTTCTGCAGCATGAAGTGCATGTCGCGAATCAGGCTGGCGTTCTGCAGCAGATGGAAAATCAGCGGGGTAGAGATGTTATACGGCAGGTTGCCGACGACACGCAGGCTGCGGGGCTCGGCACCCAAGGTGTTGAAGTCGAATTTCAGTGCATCACCCTGATGCAGGTTGAAGTTCGGCTTGCTGGCGAATTGGCTGTTGAGGATCGGAATAAGGTCCTTGTCCAGCTCGACCACGTCCAGCTGCGCGCCGCTGCCGAGCAGCCCTTCGGTCAATGCGCCCTGGCCCGGTCCGATTTCCAGCAGGCGGTCTTCAGGCTTGGCGCGGATGGCGCGCAGGATCTTGTCGATAACGCCTGCATCGTGCAGGAAGTTCTGCCCGAAACGCTTGCGCGCCCGGTGTTGGAATTGCTCGGTCATGAATGGGTCTCGGCCATCTGGTAGGCGGTTTGCAGTGCGACGCGCAGGCTGCCGGTGTCAATGTTCGCGCTGCCGGCCAGATCCAGCGCCGTGCCGTGATCGACAGAGGTGCGGATGATCGGCAGGCCGAGCGTCACATTGACTGCTGCGCCGAAACCTTTGTATTTCAGCACGGGCAAGCCCTGATCGTGGTACATCGCCAGCACTGCGTCGCAGTGCTCCAGATATTTGGGGGTAAACAGAGTGTCCGCAGGCAGCGGGCCGCGTAAATCCAGCCCTTCGCTGCGCAGACGCTCCAGAGTCGGTTCGATGATGTCGATTTCCTCACGCCCCAGATGCCCGCTTTCGCCAGCATGAGGGTTGAGGCCGCAGACCAGAATGCGTGGGTGCGCAATGCCGAACTTGTTCACAAGATCGGCGTGCAGAATGCGTGTCACGCGCTCCAGTCGATCCGCCGTGATGGCGTCGGCCACCTCGCGCAGCGGCAGGTGAGTGGTAACCAGCGCCACACGCAGGTCGCCAGTGGCCAGCATCATCACCACCTGTTCGGTGTGAGTCAGCTCGGCGAGGAATTCGGTGTGCCCGGAAAAGGCGATGCCGCCGTCATTGATGACGCCCTTGTGCACCGGCGCGGTGATCATGCCGCTGAACAGCCCGTCCAGGCAGCCTTGCCCGGCGCGCGTCAGGGTCTGCAGAACGAAGGCGGCGTTGGCCTTGTTCAGCACGCCGGTTTCTACCGGAGCCGCCAGCGGGGTGTGCCAGACGTACAGGCTGCCGGCAGGCGCGGGGTGATCGGGAAGGGTGTCGGGCGTGACGTCGAGCAGACTGACCGCCACACCCAGTTGCGCGGCCCGCTCGGTAAGCAGGTCGCGGCTGGTGATGGCGATCAGGGGGTAGGGCTGAGGCTGCGTGGCGAGCAGCAGGCAAAGGTCAGGACCAATGCCGGCCGGCTCGCCGGGTGTCAGTGCGAAACGCTTTGGTTTCACTGTGCAGCCTGGGTCGCGCCAGGGAGTTTGATTTCAACGTAGGCTTCGTCACGGATCTGACGCAGCCAGGTTTGCAGCTCTTCGTCGTACTTGCGGTTACGCAGTACGCTCAACGCCTGCTGGTCGCGGGCCTGACCGGTTGCGTCGGTGGCACGACGGCCAAGGACTTCCAGAACATGCCAGCCGTAGGCGGTCTTGAACGGTTTGGACAGTTCATCCTGCGGTGTGCTGCTCATGACGTCGCGGAACTCCGGAACCAGCGAATTGGGATCAACCCAGTTCAGGTCGCCGCCGTTGAGCGCGGAGCCAGGATCTTCCGAGAAGCTCTTGGCCAGCGTGGCGAAGTCTTCGCCATTCTCGATACGCTCGTAGATTTTCTGCGCCAGAAGCTTGGTGGCTTCTTCGCTGCGGATTTCACTTGGCTTGATCAGGATATGACGCACATGCACTTCATCACGCATCTGTGCCTGGCCCTGACCGCCACGTTTTTCCAGCAGCTTGAGGATAATGAAACCGCCGGGTGTGCGTGCCGGAGGCGTCACGTCACCGATTGGCATCGAGCTGAGCATGTCACCGAATGGCGGCGGCAGTTGAGCCGCTTTACGCCAGCCCATGTCGCCACCTTCCAGTGCGTTTTCGCTGGAAGACGTGGTGGCGGCGATCTTGGCGAAGTCCGCACCTTTCTTCAGTTGGTCATAAATGCTCTTGGCCTTGACGGCTGCGGCCTGAATGGCATCCGAAGAAGCGCTGTCAGGCGTGGCGATCAGGATATTGGCCAGGTGAAACTCTTCAGACAACTGAGCCTTGCCCTGATCGGACGCGAGGAAGTTCTTCACTTCCTGCTCGGACACCTGGATACGTTCGGCCACCCGGCGCTGACGCACCCGGCTGATGATCATTTCCCGGCGAACCTGCTCGCGCGCATCGTTATAGGACAAGCCGTCATGAGCCAGCGCGGCGCGGAACTGATCCACGCTCATGTTGTTACGCTGGGCAATGGTGCCGATCGCCTGGTTCAGCTCGTCATCGGAGACACGAATGCCGGACCGTTCGCCCATCTGCAACTGCAGGTTTTCCAGAATCAGACGATCCAGAACCTGTGGTTGAAGATCGGCTGCAGGAGGCACGCCAGAACCACGTTTGGCGATGGTTTGCTGAACTTCACGAACACGCTGGTCCATCTGGCTTTTCATGATCACGTCGTTGTCGACGATGGCCACGACACTGTCCAGAGGTTGAACCGCTGCATGCACTGCGCCGCTCAGGAGTAACGCGCCCAGCATCAGCGGGCGCAGACAATCAGAAAGCTTGGTCTTCACGTTCACGATAACCTTGGATGCCTTTGTCGAGGAAGCTGTCTACTTTGGCGCCAGTAACACCGCCAAGCCCCTTCAACACGATTTGTAGGAATATGCCGCGGTCGCCTTTCTCGTTCTGAGGCGCTGCCTGGCTGAATTCGTCGTAGTCGATCCAGTAACGGTTGACCAGACGCATTTTCCAGCAGCAGTTGTCGTACTCGAACCCGCCGAAAGCTTCGATGGTGCGTTCACGGTTGTAGTCATACTGCCAGCGGCTGATCAGGCTCCACTGCGGCACGATTGGCCAGATGACCGAGAAATCGTGTTGCTGAATCTTGTAGTAGTCCTTCACGTAGTTGGCATCGCCCGGACGTCCGTAGTCACCACCACCCACGACCCAGCGACCGGTACTTTCGTCGTAACGAATCTGGTCGTTGCGATAGCGGTAGCCGAAGTTAACGATCTTGTTGGGTTCGGCTTCAGGCTGGTAATGGAACATCGCGCTGCCCGAACGGGTGCTCTTGCTGTCCGGATCCCAGTTGAAATCGGAGTTGAAGCGCCAGTCGCGGTTGAAGCGGTACTCGTATTCCAGTGCATAAGGCGAAACGTTGGCGCGCGCATCATCACGATCTGCGAAGGCGACGCCTGGCAGTTGCACCTTGCGGTCTTCGAAGTACAGCGCCTGACCAATGCTGAAGCGTTGACGCTCAAAGCCGTTGTCTTCGATCCAGCGGTTGGTGATGCCCAGCGACAGTTTGTTCTCGTCACCGATACGATCGGAGCCGGTGAAGCGGTTGTCGCGGAACAGCGACGAGTAGCTGAATGTGCTCTCGCTGGTGTCGAAGACCGGAATGTCGGTCTGGTCTTTCTCGGGAACATAGAGATAGAACAGGCGGGGTTCCAGGGTCTGACGATAGTCCTTGCCGAACCAGTTGGTGTCACGGTCGAAGTACAGGCCGCTGTCGACGCTGAAGATCGGTACGCTGCGGCTTTGACTGCTGTTGTACTCTTCGCCAGCCAGCAACGAAGACTTGCCCTGACTGTCCAGATCCAGTGCGTACTGGGTGTAGACGTACTTGAGCTTCGGCGTCAGGAAACCATAGGACCAGTTCATCGGCAGACTCACGGAGGGCGCCAGGTTCAGGCGGTCACCGTTTGCCCGGGCAAGGCCCGTGATGTTGTTGTCCAGGCGTGTTTCCGAGTTGCCGTTTTCATCAATGAACGAGCCGCTGCGCAGATCACGTTCAAAGCGGACAGCTTCGGTCTGGTAATCGAACTTCAGGCCGCCCGGGTTGTAAGGCAATGTACCGTTGAGCGTCAGCTGTGGCAGACGGTTATAAGGCGTGACGTTCGCAACCGTCGCCAGCTTGTAAGCCTGAGCGTTGAACACTGCCGAGTAGCTGTCGCCACGGTAGGTCAAAGAGCCCTGCTGGTTGAGGAAGTCAGTGCGTTTAACGCCGATCTGATCGGTTTCCAGGTCCTGGAAGTAATACGGATCGCTGATGTCGGTGTAATCAACCTGGGTCAGCCAGCGTGTATCCAGGCCGCCCTTGTGCTGCCAGTTGATCATCCAGCGGGTCTTGTCATAATCGGACTGCAGCTTGCGGTCGTCATTCTCGTCGTTCAGGTACGCGCCGCCGAACTGGCCTTCACTGCCTTTGGTCAGGTAGCGGAACTCGCCTTCCATCAGCAAGCCGCGATCAGCCATGTAGCGCGGGTACAACGTGGCGTCGTAGTTCGGCGCCAGGTTGAAGTAGTACGGGGTAACGAGCGTGAAACCGTTATCGCCGCCTGCCGCAATGGTCGGCGGCAGGAAGCCGGACTGGCGACGGTCGTCGATCGGGAAGTAAATATACGGCGTGTAAAGGACCGGAATGTCCTTGACCCGCAGGGTAACGTTGGTCGCTGTGCCGAAACCGGTGGCCGGGTTCAGCGTGATGTTGTTGCCTTTGAGCGTCCAGGCGTTGCTGTTCGGTTCGCACGTGGTGTACGTGCCGTCCTTGAGCCGGATGATCGCGTTTTCTGCACGTTTGGCGTACAGGGCGTTACCGCGAATGTTCGACTTGTGCAGGACGTACTCGGCGTTGTCGACACGGGCTTCACCGGTGTCGAGTTGCAGTTCGGCCTTGTCACCGACGATCAGCGCACCGTTGTCGCGCAGACGGACGTCGCCGTTCAGCTCGCCACGGTTCTCGGCCTGATGCAGTGCGGCCTCCTGGGCCTGCACCTGCATGCTGCCCTGACGCAGTACCACATCGCCAGCCAGCGTCGCGACCTGCGCTTCCTGCTCGTAACGCGAAGCCTTGGCTCCCACGAACATTGGCGCGTCTTTCATCGGCGTCTTGTCGTCCATGCCAGGACGAATCGGCTCGACGTAGGCACCCGAGCAATACGGGCCGGTCTCGGCCAGTTGCGCTGCGGTGAGCTTTTCGCGAGGAACCCAATCGAGGTGGCTGTAGTCAGCACTACGCGACTTCAAGCCTTTGCCCTTGGCTTCGGTAACCAGTTGCGTACCCGCAACCTGCTCACCCGAAGAGCTGCTTTCGGACGTCACCGTACCGTTGGAACTGACCGACGCTGTGCTGTGCACGGGGCGTGGAGGCAGCTCTACAGCAGCGGCAGTGGATTTCGGCGCACAGTTCCAGGCACCCGAAGCAGAGACTGAGCAGTCATACTGTTCCGCGGCGACCACGAACTGAGTGGCCAGAGGTTGCATCGCCAGCAGACTGCCGGTTACGAGCAACGGAAATTTTTTACGAAACGCGGGGGATTTCAATGCCATCTTATTAGTCCGGGCTTCCTGCGCGCCATCTGCCCGCGGGGGGGCCGCACGCCTCTCGATGGGCTGAAGAAGATTCCGGATAATAAAGCATGACCCGCTTGACGGCTAGCGCCGTCGGAGACCCTTGTAATGTCAGATCAAGATATACGCCTGCAATCCCTGAAAGTTTGGCTCGATGAGCAGTTGCCAGCGCTGTTTGCAGCGCAAAATTGGGGCGCTGTGCCCCCGGCCACGTTGACTGCGGCCAGCAGTGACGCAAGTTTTCGTCGTTATTTTCGCTGGGAGGGTGGGGCCCGAACTTTTATTGTCATGGACGCCCCTCCACCGCAGGAAAACTGCAAACCGTTTGTGGATATCGCTCATTTATTGGAAAAGTCGGGCATTAATGTTCCAAAAATTTATGCCGAAGACCTGACGCAAGGCTTTTTGCTGCTCAACGATCTGGGCCGTCAGACCTATCTGGATGTGATAGATGCGGACAACGCCGATGGGTTGTTTGCCGAAGCAATCGAGGCGCTGCTGGCTTTCCAGCAATTGCCGATGGATGCGCCACTGCCCAGCTACAACGAAGCCTTGCTGCGCCGTGAGCTGGAGCTGTTCCCTGAGTGGTACGTGAAGCGCCATCTGGGTGTCGAGATGGACGAGGCGCAGCTGGCCGACTGGCAGCAGGTCAGCCAGTTGCTGATCAACAGCGCCCTGGCGCAGCCCAAAGTGCTGGTGCACCGTGATTACATGCCCCGCAACCTGATGATCAGCGAACCCAACCCGGGCGTTCTGGATTTTCAGGACGCTGTGTACGGGCCGGTCACCTACGACGTGACGTGCCTGTTCAAAGATGCATTTTTGAGCTGGCCACAAGAGCGCGTCAGCGACTGGCTCAGGACTTACTGGGATCAGGCGCGTACGCTGGGGATCCCGGTGCAGGAAGATTTTGCAGCCTTCGAGCGCGCCAGTGATCTGATGGGTGTGCAGCGTCATCTGAAGGTGATCGGGATTTTTGCGCGGATCTGTCATCGAGACGGCAAGCCCCGCTATCTGGCAGACGTCCCGCGCTTCTTTGCCTATATAGAGGCGGTGTTGTCGAAGTGCCCGGAGCTGGCCCAACTGGGTCAATTGCTGACCAGTTTGCAGCAGCCGGCAGAAACAGCTGTCTGAGAGGCTGGCCGTTTTGCAAAGCGGCCGCTTTTAAAGACTGTCAGGTTGAATGAGAGATTGATTGTTTGAAGAGGACTGCATGAAAGCGATGATTCTCGCCGCCGGTAAAGGCGAGCGAATGCGCCCGTTGACCCTGCATACACCCAAGCCGTTGGTGCGTGCGGGCGGCATTCCGTTGATCGAATACCATCTGAACGCCTTGCGTGCAGCAGGGTTTCACCAATTGGTGATCAACCATGCGTGGCTGGGCCAGCAGATCGAGGATTACCTGGGGGACGGTCAGCGTTTCGACCTGAGCATCCGCTATTCCGCCGAAGGTCAGCCGCTGGAAACCGGCGGCGGTATCCAGCGGGCGCTGCCACTGCTGGGCACCGAGCCTTTTGTGGTGGTCAACGGTGATGTCTGGACCGATTACGATTTCGGCGCATTGCGCATGCCGCTTGCCGGCCTGGCGCATCTGGTGCTGATCGACAACCCTGCACACCACCCTACCGGCGATTTTTCGCTGGTCGACGGCCAGGTGCGCGATGACGATTCGGCTGGCCTGCGCCTGACCTACAGCGGCATCGCCATCCTGCATCCGCAACTGTTTGCCGACTGCGAACCCGGTGCGTTCAAGCTTGCGCCGTTATTGCGCGAGGCCATGCACCAAGGGTTGGTAACGGGTGAGCACTTCAAAGGGCGCTGGGTCGATGTCGGCACCCACGAACGCCTGGCAGAAGTCGAGCAGTTGCTTGCGGAGACGCGCTGAATGCTCTGGACCGGCACACTGATTGGCGCTGGCGTTGGTTATGCGATCGCCAGTATTCCGGGCGCCATGCTCGGGGCGCTACTGGGGCAGGCGCTGGATCGGCGGCTCAAGCTGCAGAGCTGGGCGCACCTGCGCGAACGTCTCGGCGGGCAGGCGGCGATACCTGAGGACGAGCTGTTGTTCGTGCTGCTGGGTCGTCTGGCCAAGAGTGACGGGCGGGTTGTGGCCAGTCATATCCAACAGGCACGTGCCGAGATGCGCCGCATCAATCTGAAAGAAGCCGACCAGTTGCGCGCCATCAATGCGTTCAAGCGAGGCCGGGATGGCGCCGATGGCTTGCGCAGTTACCTGCGTGGCTTGCAGGGTCAATCGGACATTGCCGAGGATATGTTGCGCGCCTGCTGGCGCATGGCCTGGGCGGATGGCAAGGCCTCGCGGGTCAAGCGTGAACTGATCGGGGTGTGGGGCATGTGGCTGGGCTGGTCGCAACAGCAGATTGAAGCGCTGGCGGCCGATCATGACCCCATGAAGCGTGCGCCCATCAGCAGCGGCGATGACTACAAAGGGGCGATGGCCTTGTTGGGGATAAAACCGGACACCGACCCGTTGAGCATCAAGCGCGCTTATCGGCGGCTGCTCAGTCGGCATCACCCGGACAAGATCGCAGGCTCGGGTGCCAACGCGCAGCAAGTGCGGGTGGCGACCGAGAAAACCAGCGAGCTGCACAATGCCTATCTGGTGGTGAAGGCCCGGCGCGGCTTTGCATGACTGACTGCGCGCCGGCCCACATGCCGGCGCTTACTTCTCCTCTTTAGCCTCTACCCAGCCACGAATGCGGCGAAACATCTGTTCCTGTTCGGTTTCTTCATTACCTACGATGTTGATCAGCCCTATCTGCGTGAAACCTGGCCCTTTGGCGCGCTTGCTGGCCTGCAAACGTGCTTTGGCTGCCTGGTCCTCCGGATTCTTGTAGATGAAGTCGGCAGTCTTGATTTTCAGGCTGGGCACCATCGCCAGCAATGACGGCGCCGCATCGACGGGCTCGCGGGCAGCGACCATGACCAGTTTCTGCACGGCGGGCGAGGGGCGTTCATTGAGGAACCTGGCCGCCCAATACGCGCCGCTGCTATGGCCGAGCAACACAATGTTGCGTGCCTTGTTCTGTTGCGCAAAGCTGATCGCGCTTTCAATTCGCGCAAAAATCAGCTCGGCCTGGGCCTTGTTGCGCTCTTCGTCAGCCGCTGCCTTTGCGGTTGCTGCTGCCGCCAGAGCTTCAGCTTCAGCAGCAGGGTCTGGCGCTTTTGCGGCGACGTCCTTTGGCGCTTCTTTAGGTTTGGCTGCGTTCGCATCGCCCGCAGCGGCATCAGGTTCGCGGGGCAATAGTGTGTTGTCCTGCGCGTCCGGCAGGGTGATGCTCAGGCTGGACCAGCCGACATCGGGAAACTTGCGGCGCAGCGGGCCAACGGTGTCCGGCCAGTCCGGTGATTCGGCGTCGCCCGGCAGGATAATGACCGCGCCTTGTGGCGCGTCAGTGTTTGCCGGCTTCCAGAGCGCGAGAAAGCTTTCGTCTCCGGCCTGCAGTTGCTGCTGATCCTCGCGAGGCAGATGACGTTCCAGTGCTATGGCGTCTTCCTGCGAGCGGCTGAGCAGCGGTGCCCGTTCGACGGGTGCCTGGGCAGCGGCATCCTTGGCCGGCGCCGGGTCGGCTGCCAGCGCGGGCAGGGCACAAGGCAGTATCAATGACAAAAACAGTGCAGGAAACGTTGCGCGAAAGGTGTAGGACATCGGATATTCCAAGCCGGAAACTATACCGGCAGCCTAATGGGTTGATCGGCTTTTGTCAGTCCTGAGCCTGAGTGGCACATGGCTGCCATGCAAACACACGAGAGCGACACAGTGATCATTCGTCTTCTGCGCACCGGTTTTATCGGCTGCATGGCTTTGCTCTTGATGGCCCACATGGCGAATACACAGGCCGATGAGCCGCAATCGCCCGCGCTTGCACAACTGAACCCGGCACAGCGTGGCTGGCTCGATCAGCATGGGCCGTTGCGGGTTGGCCTGGTGTTGCGTGCGCCTTACGCCCAGTTCGATCAGCGTTTGCAGCAACTGTCCGGCGCTAACGTCGACCTGATGAACGCGTTGGCGGCAACGCTGCCGGTCGAGTTGCTGTGGCGAAACTTTGTCGATCAGGCCTCACTGGAAAAAGCCCTGAGCAACGGGGAAATCGACGTTGCTCCCGGCTTGATGCAGACCCCGGCGGGTTTGCGCCTGTGGTTGTTTTCCGATCCGTATCTGCGCGTATCGCAACTGTTGATCGGTGAACGTGACGGCAGCACCGCCGTGGACCTGGAAAAACTCGACAGCCTTTCCCGGGTCGCGGTGCGTATGCCAAGCGCGACTGCCGATTACCTGCGCAGCAATTTTCCGCACCTGAACCTGCAAGGCGTGCCGCTGGAGCGTCAGGCGCTGCAATTGCTGATCAGCCAGCAGGCACGCTATGCCGTGGTGGATGAAGCACAACTCAGTCGCTTGCTGCGTGAGCCGGAATTTGCAGGCCTGGCGGTGGTCGGTGATACCGGCCTGCCACAGTTGTTACGGGTGGCTTCGCGCCGTGACGCGCCAGAGCTGGCGACAATCGTCAGTGAAGCCTTGCGGGCGATTCCTGCCAAGGAACTGGAGCAACTGCATGCGCGCTGGATGCCACTGACCCCGTCGCACTTCAGCGAGTCGACCAAGCTCTGGAAAAACCTGTGCATTTTACTGTTGGTGATGCTGCTGGCCTGTTTCGCCATCGTGATCTGGCAGCGTCGTCAGCAGCAGGCGCTGGAGCAGGAACTGCTGGCCGGGCGTGAAGATCTGGCCCGTCGCGTTGAAAGCGAAGAGGCGCTGCGACTGGCACAATTCTCTATTGATCAGAGCACCGTCGGTATTCTCTGGGTCAATTGGGACAGTCGCGTGCGCTATGCCAACCGGGCGGCGGAGTCCATGCTGGGCTATGCGCCGGGGCAAGTGGTCGAGCGTCCACTGATCGACTTCGAGCCTGACCTGCACATGGACCGTTGGCTTAATCTGTGGAAGAACGCGCGCTCCAGTGAGGACAGTGCGCAGGTGTTCGAGACCCACTGCCTGCGCGCCGATGGCAGTCTTCTGCCTGCCGATGTCTCGCTGAGCTTCCTGCGTTTTTGTGAGGCGGAATACCTGGTGGTGTTTCTCAGTGATGTCAGCGAACGACGCCGCGCTCACGATCAGTTGCGTGAACTGTCGGCGCACCTGGAAAGCGTGCGTGAAGAAGAGAAGGCGCGTATTGCCAGGGAAGTTCATGACGAGCTGGGTCAGATGCTGACCGTCTTGAAGCTGGAAACATCGATGTGCGAGCTGGCGTATGCCGATCTTGACCCAGGCTTGAGTGAACGTCTGGACAGCATGAAGCGCCTTATTTCTCAATTGTTTCAACTGGTGCGAGACGTCGCCACCGCGTTGCGGCCGCCGATTCTCGACGCTGGTATCGCTTCCGCTATCGAGTGGCAGGCGCGCCGTTTCGAGGCGCGTACGCAGATTCCTTGTCTGGTGCAGGTGCCGGACAACCTCCCGGCGCTTAGCGATGCCAGGGCCACAGGCATGTTCCGGATTCTTCAGGAGGCGCTGACCAACGTCATGCGCCATGCTCAGGCGCACACGGTAGAGATCAGCCTGACGCTGCAAGACGGCATGATGTGCATGACCGTCGCCGATGACGGCCAGGGTTTTGTCGTCGAGTCGGGCAGGGCGGTTTCATTCGGTCTGGTCGGAATGCGCGAGCGGGTGTTGATGCTGGGCGGCAGACTGGAACTGGACAGCGAGGCCGGTGAGGGCACAACCTTGCGCGCCTACATTCCGTTGGACCCCACCGCACAGGAGCGACGCCAGTGATTCGTGTTTTGGTAGCCGAAGACCACACCATCGTGCGTGAGGGGATCAAGCAGTTGATTGGTCTGGCCAGAGACCTGCAAGTGGTGGGTGAGGCCAGCAACGGCGAGCAACTGCTCGAGACCCTGCGCCATGTGGCCTGCGAAGTGGTGTTGCTGGATATTTCCATGCCCGGCGTGAATGGCCTTGAGGCGATCCCGCGGATTCGCGCACTGACCAACCCGCCTGCGATTCTGGTGTTGTCGATGCACAACGAAGCGCAGATGGCTGCACGCGCCTTGAAAGTCGGGGCGGCGGGCTATGCGACAAAAGACAGCGACCCGGCACTGCTGCTGACTGCAATTCGTCGGGTTGCGGCGGGCGGGCGTTACATCGACCCGGACCTGGCCGACCGCATGGTTTTTGAAGTAGGTCTCACCGATAGCCGGCCGTTGCACTCATTGCTGTCTGAGCGCGAGTTCTCGGTGTTCGAGCGCCTGGCGCAGGGCGCCAACGTCAATGACATTGCCCAGCAACTGGCCCTGAGCAGCAAGACCATCAGCACCCACAAAGCGCGGTTGATGCAGAAAATGAAACTCAACTCACTGGCCGATCTCGTCAAATACGCGATGGAGCACAAACTGCTCTGAGTCTGAAAACGACACTCTGCTCATCACTATCGTGCGACGCTGGAGCGTGCGGAACGATCAGGCTCGCTCACATACTCAATCGCGCCATCTCTGTAGGGCAATCCCTACCCCCAGCCTTCCAGCCCGCCTAGGCCATTCTCTCCCGGCCCCCGATTTGCGGGGCAATCACGCTGCTCTAGTCTTGAGCCCACGCAGACAAAACAAGGGTGTGGGTAATGAGCGACGTCGATACAAGCGCTGGAGCGAGTGATGTTCTGGTCAGCTTTCGTGGTGTGCAGAAGAGCTACGACGGCGAAGCACTGATCGTCAAAGACCTCAACCTGGACATTCGCAAAGGCGAATTCCTCACCCTGCTCGGGCCTTCCGGCTCCGGCAAGACCACCAGCCTGATGATGCTGGCCGGCTTCGAAACACCGACCGCTGGCGAAATCCTGCTCGGTGGTCGCGCCATCAACAACGTGCCGCCGCACAAGCGTGACATCGGCATGGTGTTCCAGAACTACGCTTTGTTCCCGCACATGACGGTTGCCGAGAACCTCGCGTTCCCGCTGTCGGTGCGTGGCATGAGCAAAACCGACGTCGGCGAGAAAGTCAAAAAGGCGCTGGGCATGGTCCAGCTCGACACCTTCGCGCACCGTTACCCGGCGCAGTTGTCCGGTGGCCAGCAGCAACGTGTAGCGCTGGCGCGCGCGTTGGTCTTCGAGCCACAACTGGTGCTGATGGATGAGCCGCTCGGCGCGCTCGACAAACAACTGCGCGAACACATGCAGATGGAGATCAAACACCTGCACCAGCGCCTGGGTGTGACCGTGGTCTACGTGACCCACGACCAGGGCGAAGCCCTGACCATGTCCGACCGGGTCGCCGTCTTCCATCAGGGTGAGATCCAGCAGATCGCGCCGCCACGCAGCCTGTATGAAGAGCCAAAGAACACCTTCGTGGCCAACTTCATCGGCGAGAACAATCGGCTCAACGGACGCTTGGTCAGCCAGGACGGCGACCGCTGTGTGGTCGAGCTGGAGCGCGGCGAGAAAGTGCACGCGCTGGCGGTCAACGTCGGTCAGCCGGGCGGCCCGGTGACGCTGTCCATTCGCCCCGAACGCATCAACCTAAATGGCCGCAGCGAAAGCTGTGTGAACCGTTTCTCCGGCCGAGTGGCCGAGTTCATTTACCTCGGCGACCACGTCCGTGTGCGTCTGGAAGTTGCCGGTAAGACCGACTTCTTCGTCAAGCAGCCGATTGCCGAACTGGACCCGACGCTGAGCGTGGGTGACGTTGTACCCATCGGTTGGCAAGTCGAGCACGTACGTGCGCTCGATCCCCTGCAGCAAGAGCGTTGATCTATACATAAAAGCAACAACAGAGGCGAATTGATCGCCCATCCCAATCGCTTACCAACACTGCTCGTGGAGAAAAGAATCTATGTTGAAGTCTTTGAAGTTCACCGCCATCACGTTGGGCCTGATGTGCGCCGCGCAAGCCATGGCCGCCACCGACCTGACCGTCATTTCCTTCGGCGGTGCCAACAAGGCCGCTCAGGAAAAAGCGTTCTATGCGCCGTGGGAAAAGGCCGGCAACGGCAAGATCATTGCCGGTGAGTACAACGGTGAAATGGCCAAGGTCAAAACCATGGTCGACACCAAGAGCGTTTCCTGGGATCTGGTAGAAGTTGAATCGCCAGAGCTGGCTCGCGGCTGCGATGAAGACATGTTCGAAGAGCTGGACCCGAAACTGCTCGGCAATGCCGCTGACTTCGTGCCTGGCGCCATCACCACCTGCGGTGCGGGCTTCTTCGTCTGGTCCACCGTGCTGGCCTACAACGCCGACAAGGTTGCCAGCGCGCCAAGCGGCTGGGTCGATTTCTGGGACACCAAGAAATTCCCTGGCAAGCGCGGCCTGCGCAAAGGCGCCAAGTACACCCTGGAATTCGCGTTGATGGCCGACGGCGTTGCGCCGAAAGACGTCTACAAAGTGCTGGCCAGCAAAGAGGGTCAGGACCGCGCGTTCAAGAAGCTCGATGAACTCAAGCCAAACATCCAGTGGTGGGAAGCCGGCGCACAGCCGCCGCAGTACCTCGCTTCCGGTGACGTGGTGATGAGCTCGGCCTACAACGGCCGGATCGCTGCCGTGCAGAAAGAAAGCAACCTGAAAGTGGTCTGGACCGGCGGCGTGTATGACTTCGATGCCTGGGCAATTCCAAAGGGCTCGAAAAACGCCGATGCGGCGAAGAAATTCATCGCCTTCATGCTGAGCCCCGAGCAACAGAAGACCTACTCGCAGAACATCGCCTACGGCCCGGCCAACACCCAGGCGGTCAAGCTGCTGGACAAGGAAACGCTGCAGAACATGCCGACCACGCCTGAAAACATCAAGGATCAGGTGCAGATGGATGTGGCGTTCTGGACCGACAATGGCGAATCCCTGGAGCAGCGTTTCACTGCCTGGGCTGCCAAGTAAGCCGTTTGCGTTGAGTCAGATCCGGGCGCTCCCTGTGTAGGGGAGCGCCCCCTTGTTGAAAGATTTCGGAGTTCACTATGGCCATCGCCGTGCCCTTGACTGAAGGCGCCAGCCCTACCTTGAAGCAACGTCTCGCTCGTGCCGAGCGGGTCAACCGCTGGAAGGCTCAGGCATTGATCGCGCCGTTGGTGATTTTCCTGCTGTTGGTGTTTCTGGTGCCCATCGCCGCGCTGCTCTACAAGAGCGTCGGCAACCCCGAAGTTGTTACCGCGCTGCCGACCACCGTGGTCGAAGTGCAGAAATGGGACGGTAAAGGGCTGCCGCCCGAGTCGGTCTATAAGGCGTTAAGCCTGGACCTGGCTGAAACGCGCAAGAATTCCACGCTGGGCGACCTGTCCAAGCGTTTGAACATGGAACTGGCCGGTTATCGCAGCCTGCTGAGCAAGACCGCTCGCGCGCTGCCGTTCAAGACCGAGCCGGCCTCTTATAAAGAAGCGCTCGAAGCGCTGGATGAACGCTGGGGCGACCCGGCTTACTGGCAGGCGGTGCGCCGCAACACCAGCAGTGTCACACCGTATTACCTGTTGGCGGCGGTTGACCATCGCGTCGATGACCTGGGGGAAGTTGCCCCTGCAACGCCGGATCAGGCGATTTACCTGGATATCTTCGCCCGCACCTTCTGGATGGGCCTGGTGATCACCGCTGTCTGCCTGGTGCTGGCGTATCCACTGGCTTACCTGTTGGCCAACCTGCCGGCACGGCAGAGCAACCTGCTGATGATTCTGGTGCTGCTGCCGTTCTGGACCTCGATTCTGGTACGTGTCGCCGCCTGGATCGTGCTGTTGCAGTCGAGCGGCCTGATCAACAGTGCGCTGCTGGCGATGGGCATCATCGACAAGCCGCTGGAGCTGGTCTTCAACCGGGTCGGTGTGTACATCTCGATGGTGCATATCATGCTGCCGTTCATGATTCTGCCGATCTACAGCGTGATGAAGAACATCTCCCCGACCTACATGCGCGCCGCCATTTCGCTGGGCTGCCACCCGTTCGCCAGCTTCTGGCGCGTGTACTTCCCGCAGACCTACGCCGGCATCGGGGCGGGCTGTCTGCTGGTGTTCATTCTGTCAATCGGCTACTACATCACCCCGGCGTTGCTGGGCAGCCCGAACGACCAGATGGTCAGCTATTTTGTCGCGTTCTATACCAACACCAGCATCAACTGGGGCATGGCAACGGCGCTCGGCGGGCTGCTGCTGTTGGCGACCATCGTGCTGTACCTGATTTATAGCTGGCTGGTCGGCGCCAGCCGCCTGCGACTGAGCTGAGGAGCGTCACCATGTTGAATTCCTACACATCGCCGATCGAGCGCATCTGGTATTACGCGTTGCGCATCCTCTGCGCGCTGATCCTGCTCTTTCTCGTGCTGCCGGTGCTGGTCATCGTGCCGTTGTCGTTCAATTCGGGGAGCTTTCTGGTTTATCCGCTGCAAGGCTTTTCGTTGCAGTGGTATCAGGACTTCTTCAATTCCGCCGAGTGGATGCGCGCACTGAAGAACAGCATGATCGTCGCCCCGGCCGCGACCCTGTTGGCAATGGGCTTCGGCACGCTGGCGGCGATCGGCCTGACCCGTGGCAACTTCCCCGGCAAGGCGCTGGTCATGGCGCTGGTGATTTCGCC
Source organism: Pseudomonas avellanae BPIC 631 (assembly GCF_000444135.1). Classification (GTDB taxonomy): domain Bacteria; phylum Pseudomonadota; class Gammaproteobacteria; order Pseudomonadales; family Pseudomonadaceae; genus Aquipseudomonas; species Aquipseudomonas avellanae. The sequence goes on along the minus strand of NZ_ATDK01000254.1, from coordinate 8,215 downwards.
GATGGTGGTGCCGGTAGTGATCGTCGGCGTGGCCAGTTACCTGTTCTTCGCGCCACTGGGCCTGGGTAACAGCTACACCTCGCTGATTCTGGTCCATGCCGTGCTGGGTGTGCCGTTCGTGATCATTACCGTGTCGGCGACCTTGCAGGGCTTCAATCACAACCTGGTGCGCGCTGCGGCAAGCCTGGGCGCATCGCCGCTGACCGCGTTCCGCCGTGTGACCCTGCCGCTGATTGCGCCGGGAGTGATATCCGGCGCGCTGTTCGCGTTTGCGACGTCGTTCGACGAAGTGGTCGTGACGCTGTTTCTCGCCGGCCCGGAACAGGCAACCTTGCCTCGGCAGATGTTCAGCGGCATCCGCGAAAACCTCAGCCCGACCATCGCAGCGGCCGCAACGCTACTGATCGGCTTCTCGGTGCTGTTACTGCTGGTGCTGGAATGGCTGAGAGGGCGTAGCGAGAAACTCAGAACGGCTCAGTGAGCTGAGAGCTGCAAGTTTCAAGCGGCAAGCTACAAGCACAAGCAGATCAAATGCTTGAAGCTTGAAGCTTGCCCCTTAACGCTCCAGGCGAAGCTTGGCGTACAATGCGCACCACCGTGATTCTGCTCAAACAGGTGCGTCATGCAGCCCTTCGTTATTGCCCCATCGATTCTTTCCGCGGACTTCGCCCGCCTGGGCGAGGAAGTCGACAACGTGCTGTCCAGCGGCACCGACTTCGTTCACTTCGACGTGATGGACAACCATTACGTCCCGAACCTGACCATCGGTCCGATGGTGTGCAGCGCACTGCGCAAGTACGGCGTGACTGCCCCGATTGATGTGCACCTGATGGTCAGCCCGGTGGATCGCATTATTGGCGATTTCATTGAGGCCGGTGCCACGTACATCACCTTCCACCCCGAAGCAACCCAGCACATCGATCGCTCGTTGCAGTTGATCCGTGAGGGCGGCTGCAAGGCGGGTCTGGTGTTTAACCCGGCCACGCCCCTGAACCTGCTGGAATACGTGATGGACAAGGTCGACATGATCCTGCTCATGAGCGTCAACCCAGGCTTTGGCGGGCAGAAGTTCATCCCCGGTACACTCAACAAGCTGCGCGAAGCGCGGGCGCTGATTGATGCCTCGGGCCGTGATATCCGTCTGGAAATCGACGGTGGCGTCAACGTCAACAATATCCGCGAAATCGCCGCCGCTGGGGCTGACACCTTCGTCGCCGGCTCGGCCATTTTCAACGCCCCGGACTACCGTGAAGTGATCGAGAAGATGCGCGCAGAACTGGCGTTATCCCGCGCATGAGCGGCTTCGAGCAATTGTTTGCCGGCAAGCTGCCCAAGCTGATCATGTTCGATCTGGACGGCACGCTGGTGGACTCGGTCCCCGATCTTGCCGTCGCCGTGGACACCATGCTGGCTGAACTCGGCCGGCCGGCAGCCGGGCTGGAATCGGTCCGCGCCTGGGTCGGCAACGGTGCGCCGGTGCTGGTGCGTCGTGCGCTGGCCAACAACCTCGACCACAGCGGTGTCGATGAAGCCCTTGCCGAGCAGGGGCTGGACATTTTCATGCGCGCCTACGCTGAAAAGCACGAGTTCACCGTGGTCTACCCCGGCGTGCGTGAAACCCTCAAGTGGCTGCAGAAGATGGGTGTCGAAATGGCCCTCATCACCAACAAGCCGGAACGCTTCGTTGCGCCGCTGCTCGATGAAATGAAGCTGGGCCGCTTTTTTCGCTGGATCATCGGTGGCGACACCATGCCGCAGAAAAAGCCTGACCCTGCCGCGCTGTTTTTCGTGATGAAAATGGCCGGTGTTCCGGCCTCGCAATCGCTGTTTGTCGGTGACTCGCGCAGTGACGTGCAGGCCGCCAAGGCTGCCGGTGTGGCCTGCGTTGCGCTGAGTTATGGCTACAACCACGGCAGGCCGATTGCCGAGGAAAATCCGGCGATGGTAATAGATGATCTGCGCAGGCTGATTCCCGGTTGCCTGGATCTGGACGCTGAGATACTGTTGCCCGACATCAAACGTCCCTCCTCAAGAGAATCCATCGTGGTGGTCACTCGCAAACTCTGGATGAAAGTCATCAAGGCCCTGGCCCGCTGGCGTTGGCGCGCCTGACTTGATTCTGGCCGGCCTGCCGGCACGTTTGCCTACCTGACCGTTTACCCTCAAACCACGAGGTTGCTCATGAACCGTGAAGAATTCCTGCGTTTGGCTGCTGATGGCTACAACCGCATCCCGCTTGCCCGCGAAACCCTGGCTGACTTCGACACGCCGCTGTCGATCTACCTCAAGCTTGCCGATCAGCCGAACTCCTACTTGCTGGAGTCGGTGCAGGGCGGCGAGAAATGGGGGCGTTATTCGATCATCGGCCTGCCCTGCCGCACCGTGATGCGCGTACATGGCCATCACGTCAGCGTGACCCACGATGGCGTCGAGATCGAAAGTCTGGATGTAGAAGACCCGCTGGACTTCGTCGAGACCTTCAAGGCGCGTTACAACGTGCCGACCATCGCCGGTCTGCCGCGTTTCAATGGCGGGCTGGTCGGTTACTTCGGTTATGACTGCGTACGTTACGTCGAGAAGCGTCTGGCCAACTGCCCAAACCCTGATCCGCTGGGCGTACCGGATATCCTGTTGATGGTGTCCGATGCCGTGGTGGTATTCGACAATCTGGCGGGCAAGATGCACGCCATCGTATTGGCCGATCCGGCGCAGCAGGACGCTTACGAAAGTGGCGCTGCACTGCTTGATGAGCTGATGCACAAGCTGCGTCAGCCGATCACACCGCGTCGTGGCCTGGATCTGGACCGGCCTCCGGCTGCCGACCCGGTGTTTCGCTCAAGCTTCACGCAAAATGATTACGAAGCCGCAGTCGACACAATCAAGCAGTACATCCTGGCGGGCGACGTGATGCAGGTCGTGCCATCGCAACGTATGTCCATTGATTTTGCTGCCGCGCCCATCGACCTGTACCGTGCGCTGCGCTGTTTCAACCCGACGCCTTACATGTACTTCTTCAACTTCGGCGACTTCCACGTTGTCGGTAGTTCGCCGGAAGTGCTGGTGCGCGTCGAGGACAACCTGATCACGGTTCGGCCAATCGCCGGTACGCGTCCGCGCGGGGCCACTGAAGAAGCGGATCGTGCGCTTGAAGAGGATCTGCTGTCCGATCACAAGGAGATCGCCGAGCACTTGATGCTGATTGACCTGGGTCGCAATGACGTCGGGCGGGTGTCCGAGATCGGTACGGTCAAGCTCACCGAGAAGATGGTTATCGAGCGTTATTCCAACGTGATGCACATCGTTTCCAACGTCACCGGCGAGCTGAAAAACGGCCTGACGGCGATGGATGCACTGCGCGCGATTTTGCCGGCAGGCACCTTGTCCGGTGCGCCGAAAATTCGCGCCATGGAAATCATCGACGAACTGGAGCCGGTCAAGCGTGGCGTCTACGGCGGGGCGGTGGGCTACATGGCATGGAACGGCAACATGGACACCGCCATCGCGATTCGGACGGCGGTGATCAAGAACGGTGAGCTGCACGTGCAGGCTGGCGGCGGTATCGTCGCTGACTCGGTGCCAGCACTGGAGTGGGAAGAAACCCTCAACAAACGCCGCGCCATGTTCCGCGCCGTGGCCCTGGCCTCGCAGACTGCCGAGGACTGAGCGGGTTGGATGCCCTGCGTCCCATAGCGGACGCAGAACGTTATACGTAAGTCTTGTGGGAGCTTGCTCGCGAAGAGGCAGGCACAGCCCCGGAAATAGGGTGTTTGGGCTATTGCTTTCGTGAGCAAGCTCACTCCCACAAGTCACAAACCTGCGCCGCTTCTATCTAGAAACTCATACTCAACGCCACATTGACCCCTTGCTGAGTCACGTCGTCGTTCTTGCGCCAGTTGTAGTTGCCGCGCAGCGTCAAGTCTTGGGTGAGTTTCTGGCTGACGCCGAAAGTCGCCCGGTTCAGGTCGCGTTGCGGGGTGTAGCCTTCGAGTGTGAAGTCGACGGACTGCACGCTGTTGAGGGCCATGGTCACGTCCTGCTGATCGGTCTCGAACTCCCGCTCCCGTGCCACTTCTGCCCACAGTTGCGTGGCGGGCGTCACCTCGAATTTGCCCTGCAAACCAACGCCTGCACGACGCGACTTGCGCGTCTGATCACTGAACGTCAGCGCAGTCGAGCGGTTGCCTTTTTCCGAGTAGCCATCCACATCGATATGCGCGTAGTCGGCGCTGACGAAAGGCGACAGGTGCCAGCGACTGGCAGCCCCTGCGATATCAAAACCGACGCGCCCGCTGACGGCCCACATCTTGCCGTCGGTGTCGCCTTTTTCCTGACCTTCGCTCACGCCCAGCGCGAACTTGCGCTCGGCGTTTTCGTAATCCAGCTTGCCGCCTGACATCGCAAGGTCACCCCACCAGTGGTTGGCCTGATATTGCAGAAAGGCCGTAGCGATATAGCTGTTGAGTTTGTAGTCCGAGTCTCTGGCACCGGCCTCAAGGTTTTGTCGATAAGCACCCGCAACGACGCCCGTGCGCCAGTGTTCGGCAAAACGGTAGCTGCCGCCAATGGTCAGGTTGTAGCCCCGGCCGTCAGCATCGGCCGAGCTGTCCTGCGCGTCGAAGTCCATTTTCTGACCACCCGCCGCAATAATGCTCTGCCATTGGCCGACGCCCTGCCAGTTGCCCCAGTCGCTGAGCCATTGCGCGCGCAGTTCGTCCTGATGCATGCGCAGCGTGCCATTGGCCATTTCCGGCAGCAGGCTGATTTCCCAGGGGGCCGAGAGCAGCGAATAGGCGTAGTCGGCCAGCAGTCGCTGTCCGGCTTCGGTAGGGTGGACGCGGTCATTGAAAAACACCCGGCTCGGATCAGGCGTCGCGCTGGACCGACCGTTGGCTGCACTTTCTCTGCAACTGTCGCCACTGAAGCACGTGGCGACCAGATTCTCGTTGGGGTCGAAACCGAAGCGTGCCGGAGCCGCCAGCGTTTCAGATATAAGCAGTGGCACGTTGAGCGGAATGACCTGTGCATCTATCTGCGCCAGGCGGCTGATCAGTTGCTGATTGAACACGGCGCTGAGGGCTGAGGTCGCTGACGCCAGAGGCGTACCGCTCAAGGCTGGCGTCTGGCCGATGTCGGGTAACAGCCAGACCATGATGTAGCGCGCCCCGGCCTGTTGCAGTGCCAGTGCACTGTCAGCCAGGCGGTTGGCGGCTTGTCCCGCGCTGCTGGCGCTCAACACGCGACCTTGCAGAAAGTCGTTGCCGCCGCCGGTCAGGTAATACAGCGCATTGGGATCGGCGCGAAAGCTGTTGGCGGGCAAATATCCGGTCCGGCTGCGCAACAGCGTGCCTGAGTTCGGATCGACCACAGTGGATTGCGAGTTGATCGAATCAAGGATCTGGTCCGTTCGGTAACCGCCGACAGCCCAATTGTTGCCATCCGCCAGACCCAGCGCGGCGTTGACGGGGGAGGTGGAGGCTGCCAGATCGCCCGCCGAGACATTGAGCATTCTGCCGATCAGCGTCGATGAGTTCAGGTTGAACACTTCACCGCTGCCATCCTGATACGTCGGGCCGACCCGATTGGTAAAGCGCAACGTAGAGCCTCTGGGGCCAGCGGTGTCCGGGAACTGTCCGGCATCTGCCAGGCTGTCGCCGAACACCACCATGGTCGAATAGGGCCCCGCAGTGGCAGTGCCACAGGCCAGCGATAGCAGACAGGCCGCGAAGGGCCAGCGCCTTGATGTCTTGGTCATGAAATAGTCCTGATTGTTGTTATTTTGTAGCGGAAACGTACCAAGATTTGTCATGACTGCAAAGGTCAGCCGAGACTTTTTGCTCGGCTGCGGCGCTTTTTTGAACTCATGCGGCCCTGCTGGTCACGATGTCGCTCAGGTAATTGGCCAGATCGTGCAAATAGACGAACGGGTGGCCCTGGCGAGTGCCGCCTGTGCGGCTGACTTTCAAGGCGATACGGCCTGCGTTGATCTTGCGCAGCAGATTGCGATCATTCGACAGGTGCGAAAAATATCGCTCTCTGACGGCGCTCAACGAAGGGCACGGCGTGGCGAATTCTTTGCGAAGTTGATCGAGTATTTCGTTCATTCCATGACTCCCTGTGGTTTGCATGTAGGCACTCCCGAGATGAGGTGCAGACAAACAATACGATATGTAGGGCTGCGTTACAATACAGTTTGTATTTTAAATACAATTTGTCTTGTTTGCTTTACAGGGAGTCGATGTACCAGGACACGTGCGCGGTGCCATTTTCAGGGCTGCGGGTCACGACGATGCCCTCGGCTTCGCTGATCTGATCCACGATGTGCTCCCAATGGGCAGCGGATTCGCCAGGCTCTCTGATCAGCAGCACTTGATGCTCGATCTGCGCCTTGTCGCTGGCGATGGCGTCCTGAATACGCTGTGCCAGAGCGAGGTAAGCGTCGTGTTGCGAATTGCCGGGGGACTGATTGAGCATGCGTTAACTCCTTTTTACTGTGTGTGCATACAGTAATTGAGGGGTGTTTCTCACGCAAGCGACAAATGTTTCCTACCGGTATGTGGATCTTTGCTCAGACAGGACGCATAAAAAAGCCCCGATGGTCGGGGCTTGGGCAGATGTGGCGGGCATCACAAGCGCATCGTCATTTGCCTGATGACGCCGATCAGCTTGCAGTCCTCGGTCACCGGGAGGGTCGGATAAGCCGGATTCAGCGGCTTGAGAAAATAGCGCCCGGCGTCTTCGACCAGTTTTTTGAAGGTGGCCTCGTTGCTTTCCGGGAGTTTGGCGATCACCAGCTTGCCGGCCGTGGGCTCGATACCGGTGTCGACCAGGATCAGCATGCCTTCAGGAATGCTCTGGCCTGCGGGCGCAGTCATCGAGTCGCCACGCACCACCAGCCAGAAGGCGCGGCCCTTGGCTTTATAGTCGCTGATCTCGAAGGTGTCGGAATAACCGGCAGGGTAGGGCTCGACCGCCTCGCTCCAGCCGCCGGCCTCGACCCAGCTGATTACCGGGTATCGATAGAAACGCGAAGGCTGCACCGTAGGCGCCACGTTGTGCATGCCCGGCTCGCTCGACGGGATCGAGGTCGCGAGGATTGGCAGGCCCAGCTCGCCCAGCAATCGATTGATGACCTCGATCTTCGGTTCACGTTTGCCGTTCAGCCAATGCCCCACCGCGCCGGGTGTAACGCCCATGCGCTCAGCCATTTCTTCCTGGCTGATTTCCTGGGTTTCCATGACCTGTCTTGCGACTTCATACCATTTTCTGTTCATGCGTCGAATCATACAGGCTGTAGGGTGTGGATCAATATACATAATGTAAAGCGTCGTTGTGCTGAAAATATACATAATGTATTGTTCGGCCTTGAGCGGTGCGATCGCAAGAGTCGCACGGCATTTTCAGAAAGGTCTGACAGGAGACACACGATGATCGAGAAAGTGGAAGCGGTAATGCAGCATTGGGGCGAGCAGCGCATGCGGGTAGGTCTGGGCGGTGGGTTGAGCAGTCCGATGGCCGTGATCATGGAATGGGGCGCTTACATTCCGCGTCGTACACCGGGTTCGCGGGCGCTGATCGGCAATGGCAGCGGCATGGACTATATAAGCAGCGAAGTGGAAGCGGCCATTGCGCAAATGGCCCGCAGCCCTGCGAAAGGCCGTGGGCCTGAATTGGCTCAACTGGCGACGTTGCGTTATGTCGAGTCGTTGCCGGTGCGCGAGCAGATGCGTCTGGTGGGCATCAATGAAGGCGCAGACCGCACCTATCGCAACTGGATCAACAAGCTTCACCAGCAAGTGCTGGCCATTCTTGCCGAGCGCAGTGCTTCCAGAAGCAATAAAGCCACCGCGAGCAAGGCCGGATAAGTGCTCATGAACACGGTGCCCGGCACCGTTTATCCGGGTCGATTGCACAGCTGTGGTCGAACTCGTGTTGAACTCCGGTCAAACTCGACCCACCCCGAAACTGCCCCTTCCCAGGCTTTCCGGAGGGGGGTAAAAATGTCCCACGATATGCGATTTGCGCCTCAGGGCTGCAGCCGAACGCAGGCTGTTCAGCAGCGCCAACCGACCAATCGAACCCACCCCAAACCCCGCTTCGGCGGGGTTTTTCATTGGGCCAGGCACATGGAGGCCTAGGGTCTGTTCCCGTTTCACATTGGTAGCCACAGAAAAGCGCAGGCCATTGCTATGACGCTTTCATAGTTTCTCTTGAGTTT
>NZ_ATDK01000253.1 GCF_000444135.1 Pseudomonas avellanae BPIC 631 | reverse complement strand
GTTCTTCAATGCTGAGTTCATGATATGACATAGGTTCACCGTACCGGATTGGTCAGGTGTTGCGCTCAGTTTTTGCCGCCGCCACCATTTAAAATTTAAGAGCGACTATTGGGAATTTCATGTAAAGAACCACATCAAGACACCGGATTTTATAAATGGCATTACCGAAAAAATCAACATCAAAGCCAAACCATCCTACTGGGGCAGTTATAATTTTAACTGCGGGAACTGGGCAGCTTATTTTCAAGACGAGCTGACCAAACATAGTATCGAATATGCTGGACTTACAATATATACCAGCAAAAAAAACAAGACCCCGTCGTGCTTCGCGACGATAATAATTTAATTATTTGCGTCGATACGCATATTGCGACCTTGGTTGACTTGGACAATCAAAAGCTTGTCGTTGACAACACCGGAGTTTACTCCACACCCGACTTTAAAAAACGTATAAATTTTTATATTCCAGGTGTATTGCAGGCTACTGACGAGAGCGCAGCTTCCTCAGTAATGAGCAAAGCAACTTATCCCCAGATAGCAATGAGCTCACCCGCTTCGATGGCCGGTACGTCTGGCGTATCAAGCTCGTCTGACTCAGATGCTGACTCAAGCATGGCGGATAAGATCAGGAACGAATTTACGCAGTGCATACAAAAATTGTCCGATGCCGATATCACTTTTAGCGTTTGCGACGCCGCGTCAGCCAGTGCTCGCAATCAGCCGTCAAATAATACAGCACCTTGGAAGAGTTTTATTGCGTTCGCAAACAGTCAGGATCTTCAAATAAAGGCATTCTCCAAGAAAAAAGCCAACATTGCTCCCGTTAAATCATCGAAAAAAGTGGACAAGCCCGCCAACCAAGATCACGTCTAAAAAACCGACTCTTCGCGCCCCCCACAGCGGCGGGTTGAACGCTGCCTACTGTACGCTTATTCCGTTTGAGGAGGGTTCACTTGAAACCTTGTCTTGGCCAGTTACAGACATCTGGGATCGCGTTCAAGTGAACTTATAGAAACCGACAAAAAGGCGTTCAGAAAGACGTCTTTTTTGTTAAGTCCTGATGCCCCGCATACAACCGGGCAAAAGTAGCAGGTGTAATGAAATTCAAATGCCTGACATCGTGTTCTCAGAACAGGCTATAGCGACCAGTCCCCCTCTGCCCAAAATCGAGTCGAAGGAAAATCCGGCGTGGTGCGAGAATTGGCAGTGATAGGGCGGCCACTGACATCTGCCAGCGCCGCCAACGGCAATCTTCAATTCAGGCTGGTGCCTGGCTCAAGCCTGTTCGTCTTCCTTGTCATCATCGTCGTGCTTGAGGGCTGGCTTCAGGCCTGGCTGAGGCGCGTGTTCGGCGTTGGGCGCGATTTCTTCGCCGTGGTTCTTTTTCTCTTGCTGAACTTTTTTGTCGTGGGCGACGTTACGTGGGTCGGTCATGGGAATTCCTTGAGTGGGCAGAGGGTTCAAACACCCACCGACGCGATACGTTGGCTTTAGGCGTCGGGGCATGGTTTGGAGTCAGACCGTGCGGCGGCGTTCAGTGCATTTCGCACCTGTGCGCTGGTGCTGCAAAAGCCCGCCGCCCTGCTCTACGGGCCCAGTCACCTGCCTTACAGCGCCTAGAACCAGGTTTCCATCTGGATTCCGAATTGCCATACGCCACCGGCGCTGAAGTCGCTTTTGCCGAAGTTGCCGGTCGTGCTGTAGCGGTCCAGGTCCGAAGACCAGTTCATGAGGCTTGCGAACACGCGTAATTCGGGGCGCGTGAGCAGGTCACCCATGTCCGGCTTGAACGTCGGCGCAACCGTAAACTTCCAGAAGTTACCATCGACTGCGTTGCGTTGCAGGTAGCCTTTGGGGTCCAGGTCCATGGTTTGCCAGCTCAGCTCGTAGGCCATTTCGAAATTACTGTTGATCTCGTTGGCCAGGCGCATGTTCAGCGTGAGCCAGCGGTAATCGTCGCCTTTGACGTATCGGTCTTTGCTCTGCTCTGCCAGCAGGCTTGGGCCGATGCGCCATCCCGGCGCAACGGGGGTTTCGCCATAAAGCGCCAGACGCACCGCGCGAGCGTCGTCGAGCAGTTCACCGTCCGAGCCGATGTCCTTGACCTGCGCCCCCAGACCTTGCCCATAGAGCAAGGCCGTCTTGAAGAACCCTTCCCGGCCGAAAAAGTCTTTCTGGTGATTGGCCAACATGGTGTGCAGGCCTGAATCTGCGGGCGCAAAACCCGCTTGATTGGTGCGCGTACCAACGTCGTTTTTCTTTGCACCAATGGCGTTGAACATCCACTGCCACTGGCCACTGTCGAAGAATTGGTTGGAGGTCAGGATATAGCTTTCCACATCGGCATCGACGCCGCCCTCACTGAAATCTCCGTAGTTACGCCCGATCAGGGAATAGTTGGAGCGCCAGCCCTTGTTCATCTGAACATCGTAGATACCTCCGCCGGTACCGGCCAGAAAGACCACATCCGAGTCCAGCCAGTGAATATCGAAATTATCCCTGTCGAATCGCTTGCCTGCCCACAGGGTGGCGTTCTCGAATACCGGGTTACCTTTGAACGCGGCGATATGGTCGAGCTCGGTGAATACCTGCCGCACATTCAGGTTGCTCTCGTTGGCCGTCCAGTCGTTGTAGCTTTCCACTCCATCGGCGATGGAAACCGTGAATTTGGAACGCGTACCGTTCTGCGCGTAGGTTTCTTTCGACAGGTCGAAGCGCATGTAGGTGTCGTCTTCATTACCCAGTCGCCCGACCGCACCGCCGACTGAACCCGCCGGGGTCGTGTAAGGCCCGCCGCGCCCACCGCCCAGCCCGTCGTTGATCAACAAGCCGGAACGGGCGTAGCCCTTGAAGCTGAAGCCGTCGGTGAGATGCCCGGTACCGCTTGGCTTCTCCATGCTCAATTGGCGGGCTTCAAGTTTTGCCACGCGATCATCCAGAGCAGGCGCTGGGCTGGCCGCCACAGTGGGCGCCACAGCAGGCGCCGCAGGCTGCAAAGCAGGGTTGGAAAGTTTGATTTGTTGCAGCTCCCTGGCGAGCGCCTGGGTTTGCTGTTCGGCTGCGGCTGCACGCCTTTCAGCAGCGCTGGCACGGGCTTCAAATGCAGCCATCCGCTCTTCCAGAGTCGCTGCCTGAGAAACCGCCGTCGAGGTGCCGAGCACGCCTGCGAGTACCCATCTTGATGCGTTCTGCATGTGGACTTCCTGTTTTGTTTTTATTGTTTTTGTGACGTTGGCCGAGCTTTTTTCCTTGAGCGCAGAATTGTGCGAATCGAAGAAAAAAGGGTGCCACATCGAAAATACGCTGTTACATTAACGATGTTAACGTTAACTTTTATAAAAACAAAAATAAAGAGGGCTCTATGAAACAGCTGAAATCTCTTCTTCCTGTGGCGCTGCTCACCCTGTCTGCAGGGTTCTCTGTGCTGTCGAACGCAGCAAATCTGACGATCTCGTGCGGGGCCGTCGGAGCGGAATTGCAACTGTGCAAAGAGGCCGTTGATACCTGGTCGAAACAGACCGGCAACGACGTCCAGGTGGTCTCCACGCCTAACTCGGCAACCGAGCGCCTGTCGTTCTACCAGCAAATCCTCAGTGCCAAGTCCACCGACATCGACATCATTCAAATCGACATGGTGTGGCCCGGCATGCTCGCCAAACACCTGACGGATCTGCGCGAGCTACTTCCAGCGGATGCGACACAGGGCTATTTCCAGGCTCAGGTGGACAACGCCACCGTTGACGGCCGACTGGTGACGATGCCCTGGTTCACCGACTCGGGGTTGTTATATTACCGCAAGGACTTGCTCGATAAGTACCAAAAGCCGGTTCCCCAGACCTGGGAAGACATGACGGCTACTGCCAGGCACGTGCAACAAGCCGAACGCGAGGCAGGGAACGCCAATATGTGGGGTTATGTCTTCCAGGGGCGCGCCTATGAGGGCCTGACGTGCAACGCCCTCGAATGGATCAGCAGCCAGCCGGAAGGCGGGTTGATCAACCCGAAAGGGGACATTGTGGTGAACAGTACGGCCTCGAAAGCCGCGCTGACCCTGGCGAAAAGCTGGGTCGGCGACATTTCTCCGCGCGGCGTACTCAACTACACCGAGGAAGAGGGGCGCGGCGTATTCCAGTCGGGAAATGCACTGTTCATGCGCAACTGGCCTTATGTCTGGGCGTTGGTGCAGAGCCCGGACAGCGCGGTAAAAGGCAAGGTCGGCATCGCCCCCCTGCCCCGCGGCGGAACCAACGGCACCCACGCTTCCACACTCGGAGGCTGGGGCCTGGCCGTTTCGCGATACAGCGCCAACCCCAAGCTGGCGGCAGAGCTGGTGGCTTACCTGACCAGCGCCCGAGAGCAAAAGCATCGCGCCCTGGCAGGCGCTTACAACCCGGTGATCGAGTCGCTTTATAACGATCCCGAATTGCTCGCGGCAATGCCTTACTACAACCAGTTGCACAGCATCCTCGCCAATGGGGTGATGCGCCCCGCCGCCATCACAGGCAGCGGCTACCCACGCGTATCCAACGCGTTCTTTGACCGGGTACATAGCGTGCTGGCGGGCGACTTGCCGGTCGATCAGGCACTGCTTGAACTGGAAACCGAACTAACGCGCATCAAACGCCGCAACTGGTAAGCCACACGCAAGGAAATCACCATGCCTTCCTCCTCTATCGACTTCCCCCGTGACGACGTTCTCATGACTCGGGAAACGCCTGTACAACGTCGCAGGGTACGCGCTGCGTGGCTGTTTCTGACGCCGATGCTGGTGTGCCTGACGCTGGTGGCAGCCTGGCCGTTACTGCGCACATTCTGGTTCAGCCTGACTGATGCCGACCTGTCGGACATCGAAAGCAGCTCATTCGTTGGCCTGAGCAATTATCTGTTTTACGACGGTGCCATCTGGTCAGGCGTGCTGGTCGATCCGCAGTGGTGGAACGCGGTGCGCAACACCTTGTATTTCACGGTGGTGTCGGTAGGTCTGGAAATGGTCCTGGGGCTGTTGGTCGCGTTACTGCTGAACGTCAAGTTCACCGGCCGCGCGCTGGTCCGTGCGCTGATTCTGATCCCTTGGGCGATTCCGACTATTGTCTCGGCGAAGATCTGGTCATGGATGCTCAATGACCAGTTCGGCATCATCAACCACCTGATGCTGAGCCTTGGCTTGATTGACGCGCCTCTGGCCTGGACGGCAGATGCAGACCTGTCGATGTGGGCCGTCATCATCGTCGACGTCTGGAAAACCGTGCCCTTCGTCACCCTGCTGATGCTGGCGGCCCTGCAGATGCTGCCGAGCGATTGCTACGAAGCCGCCAGGGTCGACGGCATTCATCCGTTGCGGGTGTTCTGGCGTGTCACCTTGCCGCTGCTGATGCCGGCCTTACTGGTTGCGGCGATCTTTCGCATCCTCGATTCACTGCGGGTATTCGACGTCATCTATGTCCTGACCTCCAACTCTTCGAGCACCATGAGCATGTCGGTCTATGCCCGCCAGCACCTGGTGGAGTTTCAGGATGTGGGCTATGGCAGCGCGGCCTCTACCCTGCTGTTTCTGGTCGTGGCCGTGATTGCCATGCTTTATCTGTACCTCGGACGTCGTCAACTGGAGGTGCGCTCATGAACCTGCGCCGACTGAAAAAAGCACTGCTGCGCCTGGGCTTCTGGTGCCTTGTCGGGATCTTGCTGTTCTACGCGATCTTCCCGTTCTACTACGCCATCGTGACGTCGCTCAAGCCCTCCAGTGCCTTGTTTGAGGCGAGCTACTGGATCACCAAAGCCGACTTCTCCAACTACGCGGCGGTCCTCAGCCAAGCTTCGTTCCTGCAGGCCATTGCGAACTCGCTGGTGGTTTCGCTGTGTGTGGTGATGCTCGCGCTGTTTCTCGGTCTGACCGCGTCCTACGCCTTGGGCAGGGTCAGGTTCCGTGGGCGCGGCACGGTCCTGATGATGGTGCTCGGCGTGTCCATGTTTCCCCAGGTTGCGGTGCTGTCGGGGCTGTTTGAAGTGATCCGTGCGCTGGGGCTCTATAACACCTCGTGGGCGCTGATCCTCAGCTACACGATTTTCACCCTGCCCTTCACCGTCTGGGTGCTGACCACCTTCATGGGGCAATTGCCGCATGAGCTGGAAGAGGCAGCCATCATGGACGGCGCCTCGCCCTGGGTCACGCTGACCCGCGTGCTGTTGCCGCTGCTATGGCCCGCGCTGGTCACCGCAGGCCTGCTGGCGTTTATTGCCGCGTGGAACGAATTCCTGTTTGCCCTGACCTTCACCCTGACAGACGCCCAACGCACGGTGCCGGTTGCCATCGCCCTGATTTCGGGTGGCAGCTCCCATGAATTGCCTTGGGGCCTGTTGATGGCGGCGTCGGTGCTGGTGACCGTCCCGCTGGTGATTCTGGTGCTGATCTTCCAGCGCCGTATCGTTTCCGGGCTCACTGCCGGCGCGTTAAAGGGTTGATGCACAACCATGACAAGGAACAGCATCATGATGAAATTGAAGCTAGCCAACATCAACAAGCAATTGGGCGGCATGCGTATTCTGCGCGACGTCAGCCTGGAGATCGCTACGGGTGAGTTCGTGGTGTTCGTCGGCCCGTCGGGCTGCGGAAAGTCGACGCTGCTGCGCTTGATCGCCGGGCTGGACTCGATCTGCGACGGCGACCTGCTGATCGACGGACGACGGGTCAATGACCTGGAACCGCGCGAGCGTGGTGTCGGTATGGTCTTTCAGTCCTACGCGCTGTACCCGCACATGAGCGTCTACGACAACATCAGTTTTGGTCTCAAGCTGGCCAAGACAGAAAAAAGCAGCCTGCGCGAGCGCGTGCTGAAAACCGCGCAGATTCTGCAACTGGACAAACTGTTGCAGCGCAAACCCAAGGAACTGTCTGGCGGGCAGCGTCAGCGGGTAGCAATGGGCAGAGCCATGGCGCGGGAACCGGACATTTTGCTGTTCGACGAACCGCTCTCCAACCTCGATGCCTCGTTGCGGGTGCAGATGCGCAACGAAATCGCCCGGCTGCATAAGCGGCTGGGCTCGACCATGATCTACGTCACCCACGATCAGGTAGAGGCGATGACCCTGGCTGACAAGATTGTCGTGCTCAACGGCGGTCAGGTCGAACAGGTTGGCTCACCACGCGAGCTCTACGAGCGCCCCGCCAGCCGCTTCGTGGCGGGTTTTCTGGGCTCGCCGAGAATGAATTTTCTGCCAGTGCGCTTGCAGGCACCAGGCCGCAACAGCCTGATCGATATCCCGGCACTGGGCATGACGTCCCTGCCCTTTGACAGCTCGAACCTGGCCAACGGTGCGCAATTGACCCTGGGTGTTCGCCCGGAACACATCGCCCTGACGGCTGCGAACAACGGCGTTGGCGTCACGGTGACCGGTGTCGAATACCTGGGCAGCGAGGTCTACGTGCACCTGGCTACCGGCGAGAGCGAACCCTTGATCTGTCGCTGCGATGCCAAGACTGGTTGGCAGGCGGGCGACCAGGTCGCGCTGCAACTGGATGACAGCAACCTGCACATGTTCGACGCCGATGGCCTGGCCTTGAAGCGTCACGCAGACGCCGGTCAGCAGCTGACAACCGGCACCACGCCGCACCTTGTACAAGCAGGCACCCTATGAGTTTTTCTGTAAATACCGTGAGCAACCCGATGTCTCCCGCCCTCGAACGCGCGCACCAGGCGCTTGAGGAGGGTTTGTCGCAGGTCATCCACGATTATCGACCCGGTTATCACCTGGCCCCGCCTGCGGGCTGGATGAACGACCCGAACGGCGTGGTGTTCTTTCGCGGCGAATACCACGTGTTCTATCAGCATCACCCTTTTGACGCAAAATGGGGCCCGATGTACTGGGGCCACGCCAAGAGTGCTGATCTGGTCCATTGGCAGCACCTGCCCATTGCGTTGGCACCGGGCGATGACGTCGATCGGGACGGCTGCTTTTCCGGCAGCGCCGTGGTGTGTGGCGATACCCTGGCGCTGGTCTACACCGGGCACACCTGGCTGGGTGAGGTGGGCGACGAGCGTTTTATCCGTCAGGTGCAGTGTCTGGCCACCAGTCTCGACGGCATCAACTTCGTCAAACACGGCGCCGTCATCGACAGCCCGCCGCAGGACACGATCATTCATTTCCGTGACCCTAAGGTCTGGCAGCAGGATGACCACTGGTACCTGATTGCCGGCGCACGCCTGGGTGACAAGCCGCTGCTGCCGCTGTATCGGTCTGCAGACCTGCACGCCTGGGAATTCGTGAGCTATGTGTCCAGTGGCAACGAAGGCGATGGTTATATGTGGGAATGCCCTGACCTGTTTCGCCTTGATGGACGCGATGTACTGCTTTACTCCCCGCAAGGCATGCCGGCCCAGGGCTACGAGCGACTGAACAAATTCCATACTGGCTACCGAGTGGGCCAGATCGACAGCCAATGGCAGTTCAGCGGCGGGCCTTTTATCGAACTGGATAACGGCCACGACTTCTATGCGGCGCAAACCCTCGTGGCTGCCGATGGCAGACGTCTGGTGTGGGCGTGGCTCGATATGTGGGAAAGCCCGACACCCACTACTGCGCATCACTGGCGCGGAATGCTCGGCCTGCCACGCGAACTTGAACTGCGCGACGAACGCCTGTGCGTGCACCCCGCACGCGAACTGACGGGGTTACGCAACGCGTTATTGCCAGGCACCCCGTGGTGGAGTGAGCCGGGCACCCGGTGGGCGACCGAGGTGCGGGGCGACCTGCTCGAAATACATGTGCATCTGGACCTGCTCGACTGCCTGGAAGGCCATTTGGGCGTGGCACTGCGTTGCAGCGCAGATGGCAAGGAGCAGACGCTGCTTTATTACGATGCCTCGCTAAAACGCTTGATCCTGGACCGCGACCCATCGGGCTCCCACGTCAGCGGTCAACGCAGCGTGGCAATAGACCCCAAACAGGGCCAACTGGAACTGCGCGTGTTCCTTGATCGATCATCCATCGAAGTATTCGACAAAAACGGCAACTTCACCCTTAGCAGCCGCCTTTATCCACAGGCCGACAGCCTGGGCGTGAAGCTGATTGCCAACGGGACCGGAGGCCGGGTCTGCATTGCCAACGCATGGACACTTTCCTCGGGCTACCGGTAGGGTCTGTACCCGTTTCACATTGGCAGCCACAGAAAAGCGCAGGCATTGCTATGACGCTTTCATAGTTTCTCTTGAGTTTGTCAAATCGAGAAGCCACCGCCCGAAAATGCTTCAACCGGGCGAAGGCGTTTTCTACGAGATGTCGATTGCGATATAACCCTTAGTCTTTTTCCTATTGCCTGGTCCGTCGTGCTCGCCGCACCTGCACTGTGCTGGTGAGCTTTGGCATAGCTGCCATCAACAAAAACCCATTCCAGGTCCGGGTCGGTCCTCAGCACCTCAAGCACCTTGACCCACTTGCCTGAAGCAGACCAGGCATTGAACCGCTTGTAGATCTTGCTCCAGCTTCCAAACTCTTTCAGTAGATCTCGCCAAGGGCAGAACAATATGAATCCGGATCAAGGGTGCAATGAGCATCAGAAAAAACAGACCTTGGTAAAAAGCCGTTAGTTGATGTCCGGCTTGTAACACTTAAGGATCTCCAAAACTACTTTCTTCCATAATTCTGAACGGACAGCATTTGCCGACAGAACAGCCGGACCTGGTTGTACCCTGGTGGAGTTTTACCTAACCGGTGATTGCTACGGCTGCACTTTCCCTTGTTCGTGACGGTTTGATCCAGCTGGACGACCCAGTACAAGAAAACCATTTTACCCTTCGACAGCTGCTCAGACACTAGTGTACTGTTTTCGAAATAAGTTACCCATAACCTGCAAGCTAAGCTATTGATAAGATTTGAATTTTCCGTTAGTTGGTGGCTGATTTTTTCGAAAACA
>NZ_ATDK01000252.1 GCF_000444135.1 Pseudomonas avellanae BPIC 631 | reverse complement strand
TGAGCCCTGACGCTGATCCGTCACTTACGTCGCACTCTGCGTCGTCAGTGCCATCGAGGTGAAAAAGCGCTTTCGTTTATGTGCAGTGACTGCGCGTAGGACATGACATTGTTCAACAGCACAGATTTGACGCAGAGCGTCATCAAATGCATGCCCACTCATTGGCGCGAGCGTTATATCACTTACCAAGCACTTCCCCACGCATCGGTGCGAGCCGGGCGATCAGGCGGTTCTGGGCGGGGACCGGGACGTTTTCGGTGTCCATCGCTGCGATCAGGTTTTCGACCAGCGCGTTGAAGTCGCTGGGTGTGAGGTTCTGGCCTTTGTGCGACTCGGCCATGCTGTCGCCGGTGTAGCGACACGGGCCGCCCGCTTCGACGCACAACTGTTCGACCAGTTTGTCGCGCAAACGCACGATGTCGATTTTCCTGAAGCGTTCGACAATGCGCTCGTCCTTGGCAATGTTCATCAGCATGCCTTCGACAATACGCTGGATGCCGGCACGCTGGCCCAGGTCTTGATAGAGGCTGTCATCCTTGGGCGGCTGCTGGGCGCAACCGGCCAATACCGTCAGCATCAGGCAGATCAGCAAACGCCTCATCAGAAATTCCCCTGCACAGACAGATACGTGCCGTTCTGGTTGTCCAGCGTAGCGATTTCACCCAATCGGGCGTAGGCCAGTACCACCGACACGTGTTTGTTGGGGAAATAACCGAGAAACACGTCGGCCCAATCACTCTCGCCAGCAAACGACAGGTTGTCGGGCTTTTCACGGTACTCAACGCCCAACGCCCAGCGCGGATTGAACAGCACAGCCACCGAACCTTCCTTGAGCAGGCTGCGGCTGTCGCGTCGATCACCGCCAAAACCCAGCAGGCCGGTTTCGTTGGCGCGGCTGTAACGCACGCCACCGTTGACCACCACGTTGTAGCCGAAAGCTGCGCCCATGAACAGCCTGCTGGCCGTCAGGTAGCCCTCGACGTCCGAATCACGCTGGGCGCCCACCAGGCTGGGGATCAGAAAGTCGTTTTGATGCTTGTACTGAACACCCAGTGAGACCTGCGGCAGGCTGTCGTAGATCAGGTCGCCGAACAGTCGCACCTTGACTCCGAACACGCCCTGACTGAGGTTATCGTCAGGCAGGCTGAGCTTGTGCTGCAGGTTACTGATGTCGAAGCGCTGATGCGCGTAGGAAAACTCGACACGGTTGCCATAGGCGAAAGCGAGGCCTGCCACATCCAGGTT
The DNA here is from genome assembly GCF_000444135.1 of Pseudomonas avellanae BPIC 631. GTDB lineage: Bacteria > Pseudomonadota > Gammaproteobacteria > Pseudomonadales > Pseudomonadaceae > Aquipseudomonas > Aquipseudomonas avellanae. The sequence continues at coordinate 9,193 of NZ_ATDK01000252.1, read as the reverse complement.
GTAATCCGGCAGGTTCACATGCGTGGCGAAGGCCGTCGCGCCCCACTCGCCCTGCTCGCTGTAACCGGTAATCACCGCCCACGGGGTGATACCGCCGCCGGCGCTGCCTTCAATGCTGGTTGCACCGCCTGTGGCGATCAACCGGCCGTTGTCGCCCAGCGCGAGCGTCGGCACAACCCCTGCCGCGCCCACCAGCATGCACCCCAACAGCCACGAGATTTTGTAGGACATGGATCAATTCACCATAAGGCTGGGTGATGTCTGGAACGTGGTAATCCAGGCCTCGAAGGCTGCCGCTGTCAGAGGTCGGCTGATCAGGTAACCCTGAGCCGTATCGCAGTGCCAGCGCCGGAGCAGGTCCAGGCTGTGTTGATATTCGACCCCCTCGGCAACCACCTTGAGCCCCAGGTTGTGGCTCATCTCGATGGTCGAGCGCACGATCACAGCGTCTTCGCTGGTTTCGTCGAGATTACGCACGAACGACTGGTCGATTTTCAGCTCCTGCACCGGCAAACGCTTCAAGTGCGCCAGTGACGAGTAGCCCGTGCCGAAGTCATCGACCGACAGGCTGATGCCGCAGTCGCGCAGACGGTCCAGGACCAACAGGGCTTTTTCCGGCTCGCTCATGACCGCGCTCTCGGTGATCTCGAATACCAGTTGTTCGGCAGGCACCCCGTATTGCTTGAGCAATTTCATGACATATCCAGCCAGATCGTCGCCCAACAGGTCGTCAGCGGAGATGTTGACCGACACCTGTAACACCAGGCCGCGCTGGCGCCACTCGGCCAGTTGCCGCATGGCTTCTTCGATCACCCAGTTGGTCAGCAGGTTGATACTGCCGGTGCGCTCGGCGAGCACAATGAATTCGGCTGGCGAAACATTGCCAAAGCGCGGGTGAGTCCAGCGCAGCAGGGCTTCCGCCTGACGAACATAGCTCTGGCGGATATCCAGTTTGGGTTGGTAATGGAGCATCAGTTCGCCATTCTGCGGAGCCTTGCGCAGGTCGCGGATCAGACATATCTGACGCTGGTGAGCGAGGTCACGTCCGTCCTGGTAGATCTGCAGGCGACCGGGAATGAACGCTGCGTCCTTGCGTGCAATCGCCGCACGGTTGACCAGTTCCTGGGCCGAATCACCGTGTTCCGGATACACCGTGATGCCGATGCAGCATTCGAGTGCGTAATCATGGTTGTCGATACGCTGCGGCTCGCTGAGCAGACGCAGCAAGGCGTCCGCGATGCCCACCGCACCGTCGCTGGTCGTATTGTCCAGCAACAGCAAAAATTCGTTGGCGCTCAGGCGTGCCACGGTATCGCCGGGCCGCGAGTTGCCTTGCAAGCGCTGACCAACCTGACGCAACAGTTGATCGACGCCCTCGGCACTCGAACTCTCGCTGATCGTTTTAAGGTTCTCGATGCCCATGTACAACAACGCCACCGGGCGATCTGCCGCAATCGAACTGCCCAGTCGCTCCATCACCAGCGCGCGGTTAGGCAGCCCGGTCATGTTGTCGTGCAGCGCGTTGTGCGCCAACTGCCCTTCGCGCACGGCGATGCCGTGCTGCATGGTGTTGATTGCGTCAGCCAGCATGCCTAACTCATCGCTGCGGGCCATCGTGACCGGCGTTTCATAGTCGCCATCACCAATGCGTTTGGCGGCAGTTGCCAGTGCGCGTACCGGCAGCGAGACACTTCGAGCCAGCGCCAGCGTGCCGATCAGCGACGCCAGCAAGGCGGCCATGGAAATCCAGAAAATCTTTTCATCCAGCGGCGCAAACGCTTGATAGGCCTTGTCCAGCGGGCTTTGCAGCAGCGCGATCACTTGTCCGTCACCGCCATTGTCGCTTTTGGCAAGCATCAGCGTCTGGCTGAGGAAATTAAGGTTCGATTGCTCGGTGAGCAGCATCTGCCCTTCTGAAGAACTGCGCATCAGTTCGACCAGACCCGCATGCATGGCTGGCGGCTGGGTACTGATCAAATCGCCGGACTGACCGTTTTCCACCGTGAGAAAAGACACTTCCAGCCCGCTGAGCGAACGCAGCTCTTCGGCAATGTCGCTGTCGATGGTAAAGCCCATGACCACGCGACCAATCGGCAACGGTGCCAGAACGGTGCTTTCCACCAACAGGTGGGGTGTTCCACCGCCAGGGACGATAAGCACTGACTGACCGGCACGCTTGGCGCCCCGCAGCGCCTGGTCGTAGATAAACCGCGAACCTTCGGGCACTTGGGTTTCAGTGCTGGCAATCACCACGCCATCCATGCCCAGCAGGAACATGTCGCTGGCGTTGATGCGTTTGCCGTGGTTGAGCAACACCGAACGGATGGTCGACGAGTCGGCACTCGCCACCGCATCACGAAAGCCGAAGTCGGCCGAGAGCAATTGCACAGCGTCGCGCAGTCGCTTGCCACGCAAATCGATCAGGCGCTCGAACACACGGCTACCCACTTCCAGTTGCGCCTGGGCCTGAGTGCGTACTGCGTCGCCTGTTGCAACCTTGACCGCGAGAAAGACTGCGCCCACGACAATCAGCAACAGGGCAATCAGAACCCCGGCGATACGCGCCTGAAAGCTGACCTTAAACTTCATTCATGTGCGGCCTTGTGAAAAGCATCACCGAAGCCACCGGGTGCGGGTTTGACAGGTTTATCTTCGTTTTTCACTTCGACCGCCAGATTGAAGCGCTGGGTCAGGCCCGCTGCGGGCACATCGAACTCGCCACCCGACACCGGCTGCATGTCTTCTATTTGTGGATGCCAGAGCGTGGCGGCGTAGTGTCCGGCCGGCACCTGTTCAAATTTCAGCACGCCGTTGCTGTCCGTCACACCAAACCACGGCTCGTTGGTCACGTAGATATAACCGACCATCCAGTCATGGATGTTGCAGCCCAGTACCACGACGCCGGGTTTGTCGAACAGCAGCGGGTCCGAGGGCGTGCCCTCATAAAGGCGCAATTCGAAGCGTTTGGCCGGAGAAAAGGAGTAGACCTGATGGCGAATGTTGTCGCTGTTGGGGAATTTGACTTCAGTACCGACGTGAACAGCCAGCACATGCGGCGCAAATTCCTGCTCACGCTGGTCCATGGCGGCCTTCAGCGCTACGCCTGACGGACCAGGAGGCCCCTTCAGCGTAACGACTGCGTCCGCGAGGGGCTGGCCCTGCTTGTCGAACAGTTGCGCGGTGAAGGTGGCAGCCGATGCAGTCGCGGCCGATGCTATCCATAGTCCAGCCACTAATGCCGAGATCAATACGTTGGTCATACCTGATTCAACCCATAACGGCGGTGCCGCAAATAAATAAGTCAGCTCTGGTCAGCAATAGCTGGTCTCACAGCGATGAAATAGCAGTTTTAAAACCACTTTACAGACTATCGACCAAGACTATTGAAACCTGAGGGTTGTCGCCCCATCTAACAAGCATGTTCAACTTCTCAGGTGCCCCATGAGCGACCAGCAGACAGACTCGCCAGATTTGCCCAATGACGCAGACGAGCACGAAGTGTCTCTGAGTTCCGACAGCACCTCACTTGCCTTGCCCGGCCAGAACCTGCCTGACAAGGTGTACATCATCCCCATCCACAATCGTCCGTTCTTCCCGGCGCAGGTTTTGCCGGTCATCGTCAACGAAGAACCGTGGGCAGAGACGCTGGAGCTGGTGAGCAAGTCCGAGCATCACTCGCTGGCGCTGTTTTTCATGGACACCCCGCAGGAAGATCCACGCCACTTCAAGACCGATGCGCTCCCCGAGTATGGCACTTTGGTCAAGGTTCACCACGCCAGCCGTGAAAATGGCCGGTTACAGTTTGTCGCACAGGGGCTGAGCCGCGTGCGCATCCGCACCTGGCTCAAGCATCATCGCCCGCCTTATCTGGTGGAAGTCGAGTACCCGCAGCAGCCCAATGATCCGACCGATGAAGTGAAGGCCTACGGCATGGCCTTGATCAACGCGATCAAGGAGCTCTTACCACTCAACCCGCTGTACAGCGAAGAGTTGAAGAATTACCTCAACCGCTTCAGCCCCAACGATCCTTCGCCACTCACTGACTTCGCTGCGGCCCTGACTTCGGCCACCGGCGTCGAGCTGCAGGAAGTGCTCGACTGTGTGCCGATGCTCAGGCGCATGGAGAAAGTCCTGCCGATGCTGCGCAAGGAAGTCGAAGTCGCACGTTTGCAGAAAGAGATCTCTGCCGAGGTGAACCGCAAGATCGGCGAGCATCAGCGTCAGTTCTTCCTTAAGGAACAGCTCAAGGTCATTCAACAGGAGCTGGGGTTGAGCAAGGACGACCGCAGCGCCGACATCGAGCAGTTCGAGCAGCGCCTGGAAGGCAAGACCCTGCCACCACAGGCGCGCAAGAAGTTCGACGAGGAGATCAACAAACTCAAGGTGCTGGAAACCGGCTCGCCGGAATACGCCGTGACGCGTAATTATCTGGACTGGACCAGTTCGTTGCCGTGGGGTGTCTATGGCGCTGACAAGCTGGACCTCAAGCACGCCCGCAAAGTGCTGGATCAGCATCATGCCGGGCTGGATGACATCAAGGCGCGGATTCTCGAATTTCTCGCCGTGGGTGCGTACAAGGGTGAGATCAGCGGGTCGATTGTCTTGCTGGTAGGCCCGCCGGGCGTGGGCAAGACCAGCGTCGGGCGTTCGATTGCCGAATCACTGGGGCGGCCGTTCTACCGCCTGAGTGTGGGTGGCATGCGCGACGAGGCCGAAATCAAGGGCCACCGCCGCACGTACATCGGCGCCCAGCCGGGAAAGCTGGTGCAGGCGCTCAAAGATGTCGAGGTGATGAACCCGGTCATCATGCTCGATGAAATCGACAAGATGGGCCAGAGCTATCAGGGCGACCCGGCGTCCGCGCTGCTGGAAACCCTGGACCCGGAACAGAACGTCGAATTCCTCGACCATTATCTGGACCTGCGCCTGGACCTCTCCAAAGTCCTGTTCGTGTGCACCGCCAACACCCTGGACTCGATCCCTGGCCCGCTGCTGGACCGGATGGAAGTGATTCGCCTGTCGGGTTATATCACCGAAGAAAAGCTGGCGATTGCCAAGCGTCACCTGTGGCCCAAGCAGTTGGCCAAAGCGGGCGTTGCCAAGAGCAAGCTGAGCATCAGTGATACGGCCTTGCGCGCGGTCATCGAAGGTTATGCGCGGGAAGCCGGTGTGCGGCATCTGGAAAAACAACTGGGCAAGCTGGTGCGTAAAGCGGTCGTCAAACTGCTCGATGCGCCGGATTCGGTCATCAAAATCGGGCCGAAAGACCTGGAAGCGTCGCTGGGCATGCCGGTGTTCCGCAGTGAACAAGTGCTGTCGGGCACGGGTGTGATTACTGGCCTGGCCTGGACCAGCATGGGTGGCGCTACGCTGCCAATCGAGGCGACGCGCATCCACACCCTGAACCGGGGCTTCAAACTGACCGGGCAGTTGGGCGATGTGATGAAAGAGTCGGCGGAAATCGCCTATAGCTACGTAAGCGCCAACCTGTCGAAGTTTGGTGGCGACGCGAAGTTCTTCGACGAGGCCTTTGTGCACGTTCACGTTCCCGAGGGCGCAACCCCGAAGGATGGCCCGAGCGCGGGCGTGACCATGGCCAGTGCCTTGCTGTCCCTGGCCCGTAATCAGCCGCCGAAAAAAGGCGTGGCCATGACCGGCGAACTGACCCTGACCGGGCACGTCCTGCCGATTGGTGGTGTGCGCGAAAAAGTCATTGCGGCGCGTCGGCAGAAGATCCACGAACTGATTCTTCCAGAGCCTAACCGTGGCAACTTCGAAGAGCTGCCGGATTACCTCAAGGAAGGCATCACCGTGCATTTTGCCAAGCGCTTTGCCGATGTGGTGAAGGTGTTGTTTTAAAGATTGATGCGGGGACACGTCTCACACTGACTCTCGTTCCCGCACCCTGGCGCTCAGCGTTATCCTCCATTCCTGGCACACCCGAAAAATAGGGGCTGCTGTGTGACCGGGGCCTTCGGCCAGAATCAGAAGCGGACTTGTGCATAGCGATGCACCGGACGCAGAGCAGGCTTCTGCCCGCAGGGCGTAGGAGCGAACTTGTTCGCGAAAGCTTTATTCCGGGCGATACATCTTCAGCGGATGTAGCGGCCCTTTCGCGAGCAATGCGGATCGCCGCCCCGGTCACTCCCACGCCCTTCGGGCAGAATCAAAAGCGGACGTGTGTTTAACGCTGAATGATCTGGCCCACAACGGGGCTTCTGCCCGCAGGGCGTGGGAGCGGGCCGGGCGACGCCTCGCTTGTCCGCGAAGACGGTGCTTCAGACGACGTATTTTCGGCTATCATACTGGCTCTTTCGCGGACAAGCGAGGCGTCGCCCGGTCCGCTCCCACGGCCTTGACTATCTGATCTGGTCAACTGATTCCGATCCTGAGCGGTATACCTGCCGTACTCCCCCCTAAAACCCTGATCGGTTATCCTTGCGCCTCGTCTCGCAAAACCGGAACTTGCCATGACCCCTGTTCGTTTTCTTGCACCGTTGAGCCTTGCGCTGCTGACGGCGTGTGCGCAAACGCCCAAGAACATCGTTTCCATCGACACGCAAAGCGATTGCCCACTCGCCCTCAAAACCGGTCAGACGCTGATCCTCACGCTGCCCAGCAACCCGACGACCGGTTTTCGCTGGCTGACCCAGAACCCGGCGCAGAGTATCCTGCGCAGCCTTGGGCCGGAGGTGTACGCCAACGCCGAGAGCAAGGAGATGGTCGGCAACGGTGGGCAGTCGGTCTGGCGCTACAAGGCCACTGACGCAGGGACCGGGCGACTGGTAATGACCTACCAGCAGCCGTGGGCTCCGGAGGTCCCGCCGGAGCAGACCTTCGAGTGCGCAATCACGGTGAACTGACTGTTTGCGCGCGGCTTGTCCGAAGGCGCGCGCTGCACCATGCATCCCGTCGACAACTTGGCTAGAATGCCCGCCTTTCAAAGCCTTCGCCGGAACCGCCGTGAGCAAAGAACCCGACCGCCTTTTCGCCCAGCCCTTGCCCCAGGTGCCTGACTTCGCCTTCAACGAAGACGTGGTGCGGGTTTTTCCGGACATGATCAAGCGCTCGGTACCCGGCTACCCGGCGATTGTCGAAAACCTCGGCGTGCTCGCCGCGCAATTTGCCCAGCCCGACACCGTTTTGTATGACCTTGGCTGCTCACTGGGCGCGGTGACTCAGGCCCTGCGCCGCCATGTGCGCAGCGACGGCTGTGAAGTCATTGCGATCGATAACTCCACTGCGATGGTCGAGCGCTGCCGTGAATACCTCAACGCGCAGAATTCCATGTTTCAGGAGTTGCTGCCGGTAAAGGTCATCGAAGGTGACATTCTAGCGCTGGCGTTCAAGCCCGCCTCAGTGGTTGCACTGAACTTCACCCTGCAATTCATTGCGCCCGAACAACGCCAAGCCTTGCTTGGCCGCATTCGCAGTGCGCTGGTGCCGGGCGGCGCGCTGATATTGTCGGAAAAACTACGGTTCAACGACGAGCAGGAGCACGCGCTGCTGACCGATCTGCACATCGCCTTCAAGCGCGCCAACGGCTACAGCGATCTGGAAATTGCCCAGAAACGCAGCGCCATCGAAAACGTCATGAAGCCCGACAGTCTTGAAGAACACCGCCAACGGCTGCTCGCCGCCGGTTTTTCCAAGGTGGTGCCCTGGTTCCAATGCCTTAACTTTGCCTCGTTGATTGCCCTGCCATGATTGATCTCGCTCCTCTTGTCCGTCGCCTGGCGGGAACCCCTCTTGCTGAATGGGCCAATGGCCTGCAAGCACAACTCGACACCAAGATGACCAAGGGTCACGGCGATCTGCAACGCTGGCAAAGTGCGCTGGACGCATTGCCGGACCTGCAACCCGAGACGGTCGATCTGACTGGCAGCTTTACTCTGGAAACCGAGTGCGACGGTGAAACCCGTACCGTGCTGCGCAAGGCGTTGCTCGGTTTATCGCCGTGGCGCAAGGGGCCGTTCAATGTGTTCGGCGTGCACATCGATACCGAATGGCGCTCGGACTGGAAGTGGTCACGGGTGTCACCGCACCTCGACTTGAAGGGCAAGCGTGTTCTGGATGTGGGCTGCGGCAATGGTTATTACCAGTGGCGCATGCTCGGTGCCGGGGCCGACAGCGTGATTGGTGTCGACCCCAACTGGCTGTTCTTCTGCCAGTTCCAGGCCATGCAGCGCTACCTGCCCGACCTGCCCGCCTGGCACCTGCCATTCGCACTTGAAGACTTGCCCGCCAACCTGGAAGGTTTCGACACGGTATTTTCCATGGGCGTGCTGTATCACCGCAAATCGCCCATTGACCATTTGCTGGCGCTGAAAGACTGCCTGGTCAAAGGAGGCGAACTGGTGATGGAAACGCTGGTGATTCCTGGCGATGTGCATCAGGTGCTGGTGCCGGAAGACCGTTATGCGCAGATGCGCAACGTATGGTTCCTGCCGTCAGTGCCGGCGCTGGAGCTATGGATGCGCCGCGCAGGCTTCACCGATGTGCGCTGTGTTGACGTGAGCCACACGACGGTCGAAGAACAGCGCAGTACCGATTGGATGCGCTTTCAGTCACTGGGTGACTATCTGGACCCCTCCGATCACAGCAAGACCGTCGAAGGACTGCCAGCGCCAATGCGTGCGGTGATCGTGGGGCGTAAACCTTGATCGATGGCAGCATCTATAGTAAAAACAGGTAGCACATAGACATCGCTCGTAAAATATTTTGATTTGGTTGCATGACTGAAATATAAGCCAAGGATGTCTAGTCTCACTCAGGCTGTGAAAGAAAACTCAATTCAAAGCAAGGAAAGCTTAAACGTGAACTATAACCACTCGCGCGCCCTGGAATTACTTCGTACGGGTTCGAATAATCCGACCGCCCAATTTCGCAATGGCCAAAGAGAGGCCATTCAAGGTATTGTGGATGGCAATAATAGAATGCTTGTAGTGCAAAAAACAGGATGGGGAAAAAGCTTCGTATACTTCATCGCTACTAAACTTCTACGCGAGCAAGGACAAGGGCCTGCTGTATTAATATCACCTCTGCTGTCGCTCATGAGAAATCAGACCTTGGCCGCGACTCGAATGGGGGCGGCGGCAAAAACTGAGCGCAACACCTGACCAATCCGGTACGGTGAACCTATGTCATATCATGAACTCAGCATTGAAGAACGCATCACGATCCAGTTTGGCCA
>NZ_ATDK01000251.1 GCF_000444135.1 Pseudomonas avellanae BPIC 631 | reverse complement strand
TTTTCGAAATAAGTTACCCATAACCTGCAAGCTAAGCTATTGATAAGATTTGAATTTTCCGTTAGTTGGTGGCTGATTTTTTCGAAAACAGTACACTAGCTCCTACGATACGGTTTTCTCGCCAATCAGGCAGCCGGCATCCGAGAAATGGATTGGCAAATCTTTGTCAGTGAAATCCAAATAGGCAGGAGGTATCTGGTGTCCCCCCCATAAGTGGCGACGTTCAATTCAGCTAAAAGTCCCCCTTCTCAGGACACGGTCGTACATTTTGAATGTAGGTCCTGGCCATTTCTGATGGCTCGCCTCAACTAACGAACGGCCTTGGAGGCTGGTAATCATCATCGGGGACGTCATCCACCGGGTCATGCCGAGCTGGGGAACGGGTACTCACCTCCGGCTCGTCGTATCCGTAATACTGACGGTGATCCTTCTCGATCACGTCATAGCGCGCCAATGCTCAATCCTGTTTTACCGTAAAGAATTAATTACCGCTGCCGAGAACATTACAGGTGAGCAGGTTACAACCCGGCTCGCATCCTGAGCAGCAAGCCACATGCGCTTTGACTGTTGTGACAGAGAAGCCTTGCAATGCTGAAAAAACTACTGGGTGCCTTGCGCACCCTGATGTCCGTGCCCTCCGATAATCCTCGGCTGCTGCAAGCTCAGTACATCGCATTGTCCCGACAACTGCCGCTGATGTACTTCGTGCTGTTGGTCAACACCTGGGCGCTTGCCTTTACCCATTGGGCAACTGCCCCGATGTGGCTGACGTTGCTGGTACCGACAGTCCTCACCATCGGGTGCGGCATTCGCGCGCGCAAATGGCTGCTTACGGTAAACAAGACGCCGCCAGCTTCAAGTAAGATTCTGGCGACGCTGCGCGGCACCAATAGGCTGGTGGGTATCATCTCCGCCGCATTTGCGGCATGGTCTTTGTCGATGTACCCCTATGGCGATGCATATACCCAGGCGCAAGTGGCGTTTTTCATGGGTATCACCGTGATTGTGTGCATTTTCTGCATGATGCATTTGCAATCTGCCGCCTTGATTACCGCAGTGATCGTCAACACAGCGTTCGTTATTTTCTTCGCCTCAACACACAACATCACGTTTATCGCCACGGCGGCAAGTATCGTGCTGGTATCAATCGGCATGCTGATCATTCTTCGCCATCAGTACCGCGACTTCACCAGCCTGGTGAACGCCCAGTTCAAGACTGAACAACTGAGCAACGCGAACCTGATGTTGGCCAATCGGGACAGCCTGACCGGCCTGCCTAACCGTCGGTATTTTTTCCAGACACTGGATACGGCGATGAACGAGGCACTGCTACAGCGGAGCGGGCTAGCGGTGGGTGTGCTGGATCTGGACGGGTTCAAGCCTGTCAACGACCTGTATGGCCATAGTGTCGGTGACCGGCTGCTGATGCTGGTCGCTGAACGGCTGACAACTGCTGCGAGCGATACCGTGCACGTGTCTAGGCTGGGCGGTGACGAATTCGCGCTGGTAATCAAGGGCGACATCAGTAACGAGGCGTTACTGATGTTCGGCAAGCACCTTTGCACGTTGATGCATGAAAGTTTTGAACTCTCGGAAATACCGATCCAGATCGGCGCGACCTTGGGTTTCGCGACGTTTCCGGCTACCGCCGACAATGCCGCCCAACTGTATGAATACGCAGATTATGCCCTTTATCAAGGGAAGAATCACAACCCCGGGTCCACTTGCCTGTTTTCGGCCAGTCACCGTGAACAACTTAATGCCGATGGCGTAACCGAGCAGGCATTGCGTCGGGCGAACCTGGAGACGGAGTTTCACGTCTTGTTTCAGCCGATCATTGAAAGCTGCACACGCGAAACAGTGGCTTTCGAGGCGCTGGCACGCTGGAACAGTCCAGAACTCGGCGCGGTATCGCCTGCGCATTTCATTCCGATTGCCGAGCGGATCGGCATGATCAACGAGCTGACCGCCCCTTTGTTGACGCAGGCACTACAGCGAGCATTGTCCTGGCCGTCGCCGATCAGGCTGTCGTTCAATTTGTCGGCCCATGACTGCGCGACTTGGGAAAGCGTCAAGAGAATTGTCGAGATAATAGAGAACAGTGGTTTTGACGCCTCACGACTTGATCTGGAAATCACTGAAACGGCCGTCATGCAGGACATTGGGCAGGTTCAACAGGCGATTGCCCAGTTTCGCCAGCTAGGTTGCGGTATCTCCCTTGACGATTTTGGCACCGGTTACTCCAGTCTCAGTCAGTTGCACGCCCTAGCGCTGACCAAACTGAAGATTGCTCGCAGTTTTGTGACGGGCGTGCATGACAATCCGACCAGTTACAAGATCGTCAAGTCGCTGGTAGCCCTGAGCCTGGACATGTCGTTGGACTGCGTGATCGAGGGTGTCGAGACGCAGGACGAGCTGAATATGCTGACGAGTCTGGGGTGCACAATGGTGCAAGGCAACTTCTACAGTCCACCGATAACGTTCGACGAGACACTGGTGTGGATTGAGACGCCGGATGACGAGTGCACGTTCGGTTAGCCGGACTCGCTCAACGTCTGTCTTCCCTAAACAGTCGCATTAATTGCCCTCAGCCGTCGCAGCTATTTCGAAAATTTAAAACAGCCGATTGAGGCCTTCGCCAATCAGATGTCGCGTTTATTTCAGAAACCGACACTGGTCGCAAATACCATGAGCTGAGTGGCACATAATCCGAGCCAGAGGCTACTGATAGTCGCAATTAATGTGAGCCAGCGGTTTTCGATTGCAAGCCGCTACACGTACCGTTTATCCGGGCCAATGGCGCAGCTGTGGTCGAACTGGTGTTGAACTCCGGCCAAACTCGACCCACCCCGAAACTGCCCCTTTCCAGCCTTTCCGGAGGGAGGTAAAAAGGCACCACGATATGCGATTTGCGCCTCAGGGCAGCCGCCGGATACGGGCTTTTCAACAGCACCGACCGGTAAATTGCGATTACCCAAACCCCGCCCAGGCGGGGTTTTTCTTTGGGCGAAGCAAGAGGAGACCAGTGCAAGTGTTGAAAGACTACAGATGCGGGCAGTGCAAGAAGCTGCTGGCCCGCATCGGTGACTACACCGAACTTCAGATCAAGTGCTCCCGCTGCGGGACGTTGAATCATGTGAAGGCCGTGAGCCTTGAGTTATCGCCTTTGAGCGACAGAGGTACAGCAGCGTCGCTGCTGCCTCCCACAACTATCTAAAGGTATCAATTATGTCCACTAGCAACTCTGCTGTAAGCCAGCTCCAAAATAGTCCTCTCGTAGATAACATCAAATACCCACCTACTGTCTGGTCCCGCGCCGATGCGCTGAAGGTCAATGAAAATGACCCGACCACGACGCAGCCACTGGTCAGTGCGGACTTTCCGGTCATGAGTGATACGGTATTCATCTGGGACACCATGCCGCTGCGAGAGCTCGACGGCACGGTGGTTTCGGTCAACGGCTGGTCAGTGATCATCACCCTGACGGCGGACCGCCATCCTGACGACCCTCAGTACCTGGGGCCCGACGGTCGCTATGACATCAAGCGTGACTGGGAAGATCGACATGGCCGCGCACGCATGTGCTACTGGTACTCGCGTACCGGCAAGGACTGGATCTTTGGTGGTCGTGTAATGGCCGAGGGGGTATCGCCCACCACTCGAGAGTGGGCGGGCACACCCATACTGTTGAATGACAAAGGCGATATTGATCTTTATTACACCTGCGTCACACCCGGCGCAGCGATCGCCAAGGTACGTGGCCGTATTGTGACGTCCGATCAGGGCGTGGAGTTGAAAGACTTTACCCAGGTCAAAAAACTGTTCGAGGCCGACGGAACGTATTATCAAACCGAAGCGCAGAACTCGAGCTGGAACTTTCGCGATCCCAGTCCGTTCATTGATCCTAATGACGGCAAGTTGTACATGGTGTTTGAAGGCAATGTCGCCGGTGAACGCGGCTCGCACACAGTAGGGGCTGCCGAACTTGGCCCTGTGCCACCGGGTCACGAAGACGTGGGGGGTGCCAGATTCCAGGTGGGTTGTATCGGTCTGGCGGTCGCAAAGGATCTCAGTGGTGAAGAGTGGGAAATACTCCCACCGTTGGTAACAGCGGTTGGCGTTAACGATCAGACCGAACGTCCGCACTATGTCTTTCAAGACGGCAAGTATTACTTGTTCACCATCAGTCACAAGTTTACGTATGCCGAAGGTCTTGAAGGGCCAGACGGTGTCTACGGTTTTGTCGGCGAACATTTGTTCGGTCCGTACCGGCCAATGAACGCTTCCGGCCTGGTGCTCGGCAATCCGCCCGAGCAGCCTTTCCAGACGTATTCGCACTGCGTCATGCCAAACGGTCTGGTAACTTCGTTCATCGACAGCGTGCCCACCGAAGGCGAGGATTATCGTATCGGCGGGACCGAAGCGCCGACGGTGAGAATCCTCTTGAAAGGGGATCGCTCGTTCGTGCAGGAAGAATATGACTACGGTTATATTCCTGCGATGAAAGACGTGCAACTGAGCTGACAGGCCGCTCCCATACGATGCCTGAAGAACGCCTGTGAGAGCAGGCGTTCTTCGTTCACTCAGAACCCTAAAGGAGAAACCACAATGGCAACTGCGAACAAAAACCTCAAGGCGACTTGGGTCGCGACAGTTACGAATCTTGACTGGCCGTCAGTCTCATCTGTGGCCATCACTGATGAGGCTGCACGTGTCAGTAAACAGAAAGAAGAATTGACCGGCATTCTTGATGAAATTGTGGCAATGAAAATGAATGCCGTCATATTCCAGGTTGTTCCCTGCGCAGATGCATTCTACGCATCAGACCTGCTTCCGTGGTCGAAGTACCTGACGGGTACGCTCGGGAAGAATCCCGGCTTCGACCCACTGGCTTATGCTATCGAGCAGGCACATGCTCGCAATATTGAGCTGCACGCATGGGTGAACCCGTACCGCGTATCAATGAACGCCAGCGATGCCACAATCGAAGAGCTGAACAACTCATCATCTGACTCACCGGCCAGTGTGTTTAAAACGCATCCTGAATGGACGGGAACCGCAGCGAACCGCTTTGTTCTCAACCCCGGGATACCTGAAGTTCAGACGTGGGTTAGTAGTATTGTTGAAGAAATTGTCACTAAATACGATGTTGATGCCATTCAATTCGATGATTATTTTTATAATGAAACTGCAAGCTCGCTGCTGCAGGATGATGCCACCTATCAGAAATACAATACGAACTTTACCACGAAGGCCGACTGGCGGCGGAATAACACTTATTCGCTGGTTGATACATGCCATGAAAAAATAGCCGCCGTTAAAGCGGATGTCTTGTTTGGCGTCAGCCCGGCAGGCGTCTGGCGGAATAAATCTGACGACCCGTTGGGGTCCGATACGCAGGCCGGTGCGTCTAATTACGATTTCGCGTATGCAGACACACGGAAATGGGTCATTGACGGTATCATTGATTATATCGCCCCGCAGGTCTACTGGCCGTTTGCCCGTGAGGTTGCCCGTTATGATGTCATCACACAGTGGTGGGCGGATACCGTCAGCGGAACCGGCACAGCATTATATATTGGTATGGCTCTGTATAAAGTGGGAACAGCATCAGAAACCGAGCCCGACTGGACTGTCGAGGGGGGCGTGCCTGAAATTACCCGTCAGCTTGACCTGAATGATTCTCTGACTGAGGTTTCCGGGTGCATGTTATTTCGACATATGTTTCTGCGGGCCTCACAGACTCAGCAGGTGGTCGACTACCTGAAGCTTCGCTGGGCTGACGTCTAATATTGTATTGTCGGGGCTTGGGGAGCAACGTAACAGAAAGTGCACTTAAGCCCAGTGCCTGTCCGTACCCCCTAATGCAGCCTGGCCAATACGATAAAACCACGTTTTATGATACCGCTTCAGCGAGCGCCACGGTAGGTGATATCACCCTGAAAAGCGGTGCCATAAACTCGTTCAGAAAATCAAAGTTCGCTAATCCCCGCAATCTGAGGGGATTAGCAAACTCTAACCATGCCTTACGTTGGTTTTCAGTTCCATTGCTCCCTACCCCCGTTTTTGGAGGGTTGAAAGCTACCTCGAATGGAGTCACGCCGAGCAAGCCTACATCCTACCTGCCCCTGCCGTTGCCCTGCCACCGCCTGGCGGCGAGTTTTGCCCGTACGCACCTTGCATGAGATTCCCAATAGAAAAATCCGAAGAAGACCTGTGCTGCACTTGCCGCACCGAAAATTCCAACGCGCAGTAGATAATGTTGAACCAACAGTAGAAAAGCAGTGTCTAAAATTCTCAGACACGAAAAATAGGAGAGATTCATGAGCACAATTAAGAAAGGTATTGATCTATCGCATTTTCAAGGTGATATTGATTTTAAAAAAGTCTTTGAGGCTGGCATTGAGTATGCCATTATTAAGACAACAGAAGGCGCTACCGTACAGGACAAAAAATACACCACGTATCGTACTGACGCTAGAGCCGTCGGAATTAAAACGGGGGCATATCATTACTTTCGTGCGCTCAGTAGCTCGCCGGAAGCACAACTAGATAACATAGTTAGTACACTTACTGCTGCCGGCTTCGATGCATCTACTGAGTTTTTTGCAATCGATGCGGAGCTCGAGGGTAACGAAAAAGCTACCCCGGACGAAATGGCTGACAACCTTCATAAACTGCTAACTTTATTGGATAACGAAAAAATCCTAAAGAGCAAAAAACCATTTATATATTGCGATAATAACTTCTGGATGAATCATATTTTAGGAGAAAAATATGCATTTAGTGAATACCCTCTGTGGATCGCTAATTGGGATGTCAGTGAACCTAAAGTTCCAGCTTCATGGGAGGTAGCAGGTAAAAGCTGGTCAATTTGGCAGCACAGTAACAAAGGTCGCATCGCGGGCATTGAGGTTGATGTAGATCTTAATTGGGTTCGTACTTGATCCAGTGACTTTGCGAAAGCATGTTTATCGTACAAAAAAGTAGGTTTTTTTGTACGATAAAGCCGAAGATGTTGCCGCTGATGCAGAATTGACCCATGTGTCGAAATTTCGCTGACCCAAGCTTCTACTCCGTAAAACGTTAGCAGGTCTGACTTTGGGCTGAATACTTATGGGGCAACGCCAAGTCGGCACATGGGTCAATTCTGTATCAGCGGTAATAATCTTGGGCGTACAAGACGCTCAATAGCCCGGCACATATGCCTCCACAGCAATCTGACGTAGATGATGGCGCCTAGGCTTGGTCAAGCTGTCAGGTATGAGCCGATTCAGCGAAACTGAGAGCTGGGTCATGTGCAGATGGTCGAGCCTACGGCTATTATCTACGTTGGTTTTCAGTTCCATTGCTCCCCAACCCCCTATATTTCGAATGTAGGTCCTGGCCATTTCTGATGGCTCGCCTCAACCAACGAACAGCCTTTGAGGCTGTTTTCCGAAATCGCGTGGCTTCTTGCGAAAATGCATTCAAACACATAAAATGACTTCATTGAATGCAATTTCATGAGGTGATGTTATGGCAATGCTGACAGTACGGAACTTGCCCGACGATGTACACCGCGCGCTACGAGTGCGGGCCGCCCAACACGGGCACAGCACCGAGGCCGAAGTCCGCGAGATTCTGGCGATCGCAGTCAAGCCGGAGACGCGCGTTCGCCTAGGTGAAGCCTTGGCGGCATTGGGTCGCAAGATCGGCCTGACGAACGAAGATTTCGAGGTCTTCAACCAAGTGCGAGACAAGACGCCGGCCAAGCCGCTGAGGTTTGAATGATCGTCCTCGATACCAACGTCGTTTCCGAGGCGATGAAGCCCGAGTCCCACTTGGCCGTGCGGGCCTGGCTGAACGATCAAGCCGCCGAAACGCTATACCTGTCCAGCGTGACGCTGGCTGAGCTGCTGTTTGGCATCGGGGCGCTCCCGGCCGGCAAGCGCAAGGACATGCTGGCGCAGGCTCTTGACGGTCTAATGGGGCTGTTCAGGGATCGGGGGCTGCCATTCGATATCGATGCAGCACGGCGCTATGCCGATCTGGCCGTGACGGCAAAAACCTGCGGGCGAGGATTCCCGACACCTGACGGCTACATCGCAGCGATTGCGGCATCGCGAGGTTTCATCGTGGCGTCACGCGACACTGCACCCTATGAGGCGGTCGGTGTATCCGTCATCAATCCGTGGGAAGTGTGAGGGATCAATAAAAAATTAAGGGCTTACTCGAAAGCTTTGGCATAGCGTTGTGCGGTTTGGCCACGTCAATCTTGGTAGCGCTCGCCTACGTCGTTGTCGCCCGCATGACGGGCTTTGACTTCTTCTCCATATAGGGCCTTGCACACCAGCTTCGCCGCCGCATCAGGGTACTACTTAGGCTCACTCAACCTCCACTAAAGGGCCACCGCGATCCTACTGATCCAAATGCTGATTATCGCGGTCCTGGTCAATGTTTCGCCTCAACCAACGAACGGCCTTGGAGGCTGGTAACCATCATCGGGGGCGTCATCCACCGGGTCATGCCGAGCTGGGGAATGCGTTCTCACCTCCGGTTCGTCGTAGCCGTAATACTGACGGTGATCCCTCTCGATCACGTCGTAGCGCGCCAACTGTTCTGGATCGGTCACTTGGAACACATACTGACTTCCGCGATGGTTGACGCCACATCCCGCATCAAGCACCTGGTCTACGAACTGGTCATCACCAATGATCCTCACAGCGTCACCGCTTTTCGTGGATACCAGGTTGGCGGCCAGCCGATAATTGTCCAACTCATCGTCGTCATTGAACCCCGGTTTTACGTGGACGAAATCGCCACGGTCTATCACACCCGCCCTGCCATCGCGCAGATATTCGACAGTGCCGTCACGATGCAAATGTGACGTGTAAGAGCGCAGGTGATAGACAGCAGAATCATCTGCCTGGCCGCACTGGATAAGACGATCAAACCCACCGTTCGGAGTGCGCTCCTTCCGCTTTTCTCGATACACAAATCCACGCAGTTGACTGACAGCCGCAACGTCTCCTCTAAGAGCTTGCTGCTCGACCCAGGGACGGTATGCAAGCGGACGAAGCAAGCCCTTTTCGGCAAGCGCTTGCCGCTCGTCACGAAGCTCGATGCGCAACTCAGCCATGGCTTTCATCCGGTCGAACTCGGCAACTCGATACAGCAACTTGCGAAGCAAAGGATCGTGCTGAGAGCGTTTTACGTCCGCCTTCATTGCCTGGTACCGAGCAGCCACTTGCTGGTATCGATCCTTGACATGAAGATCAGGTTTTTCCCATCCCTCACGATAGCGTTTGTAGCGCATTTTTAAGTCCAGCCGAGCCTCAGCTCTCGCCTGCCGGCGATCGAAACGCACGTCTTTATCTCGGAGTTCAAATGAAGGCTGGTAAGTGGAAAAAATACCATAGCTCCATTCTTCATGTTCGAAGGTGGGAGGTCCTTCAAACGCACCTATGTGGGCTTCCAATCGAAACTTGGTCAGCGTCGGATGAACCGAAGAAGCCTTGACCACAGGACCCTCTGGGCGCAAGAAATCATAGATCACCAGACCTTCGCCTTGCTCCCTCAATCCCAAGCCACGTTCATGCAGGGCCAGATGGATTTGACGCCAGGTAATCTCTCGCGATTCGATAAGCTCAGATATTTTTTCGCGCACCTCACGCACGGCGTAATGATAGAGACTCTCGGTGTTGGAATAGACCTGCAATGGCACAGTCCCTTGCGGAGCACTGCCATACCGAAAAGGAGCACGGACCAATTGGTCGTTGACGCCCCACTGCCAGCTTCCATTGTCCTGAATGAATCCGTATTTGCGTTCGAGAACGCGGCAGCTTTTCTGCAACGTGTCAGCATCATTCCACAAGGCGGCGGCTTTGTAGGTAATGGGATTGACTCGGTTCACCGCCACATGACAGTGCGTATTGTCTGTGTCTTGGTGAATAGCGGTGACGTACTGATGCCCTTTCATGCCCAGCTGACGAATGCAGTGTTCGGCGCATTCGAATATCTGCGCATCTGTAGGCAGTTCGTTTTCGCGCCACGACAAGATGAAGTGATAGACCGGGTCCTGGCAGCGACGACTCTGGGCAGCAACCATGTTCATTTCCGCCGCAGAGGTCTCCCAGGAGAAGCAATTGGTCTCGCAAGAAATGCCCCCACTGATCAAGCGCTGACGGCCATCGGGGAACACGTCGGTGATCACGACGGCACGGTCGTCTCCATCATTTCGATCCGCATAATCGACAAGCCGATCAAACATCGCCTTCTTGGTGCGCGAAGCATTCTGGCGAGGCGCAGCGCTGACTAGATCATAATCTTTGGGCTTATCACCACGGTCGCTGATATAGCTCACCAGCCGGTTAAAGCTGGAGCCCTTATCGCCGCGTTTCGGGGGGATGATGACGTTCATGGCTGATTAGCTACTTGATGCGAGTCTGGGACAGATCGATGGCATTGACGGCATTTCGGATGGCGACCAATACGTCAGAGAATTGCTTGCTCAGATCAGTTGTCATGCTGTCCTGCATTTGGTTAAACAGGTGCTTTTGCAAGCCACCGAGCTGTAGCAACGCGGCCATAAGCTTCTTGTCAGTCGGTGTCTTGATTTTGCGATTCAGCGCAGCACGACGCATCAGATCTGAAACAGATATCTCTGCAGCCAGCGCTTTTTCGCGAATCAAGGCCGCATCTTCTTCAGTGCAACGAATTTCGATCCTCACCGTTGCTTGACGCGCTGTGCTTTTCGACATGCTCTGACTCAACCTTAACTAACTGAATGACGCTGTCGGGGTGTCGGGGCGGAGCCCTGATCCGGGTTTTGTCGGATGGACCGCGTGCGGGCCGTCCGTACAAAACATTTCCGGTCAATATCTTACAGCACCTTTACACCTTTTAAATACCATATTACCCTAAAGCTGACAAGAGCGCTGCGGGGTTGGTTGGGCCTCGAAATTCGAGCAGGCTCTCCAGCCCTTTGAAAAGCGCAGGACACGTAAGGGGCTGATTTTCATGGCAAAGACAAGGCTGTACACCCAGCATGATCTGGCTGCGGCCCGTGAGTTTCTGGACGGCCTCCCCTCGCTGAAGGTGGACAAGTTCCAGCGCTTTGGGCCTGAAGCGTCAGTCAGCGAAAAACTGTACGCGGCCCTGCACGATGAAGACTTTACCCTCACGGATATTTTGCACTTCCTGGAAAAGCATGGATTCAGCTCGACGGTAGACAAACTGCGCACGATGCGTAGAGTGATGTTCACGCTTGACATTGATCAGCCTGAATCCCGTGACCCATCACGGTGTATTGATATCAGCAGAATGCGGGTGCACACGTGGATAAAAAGAAAAAAATCACGCTAGATCAGGTAGAGGTCGCCAGGCAAGCTCTTGCGGCTTTGCCAGACCTCAGTCAGGACAGAATGTCGAAAGGTCAATTTCTGAGCGCGCTTGCGGATAGATTTCACACGTTGTCTCAAGAAAAGGGATACTCACTGCTGGCCATACAAGAAGCCCTCAGAACAATTGGTGTGAGAACATCCCCTGCACGTATTGCGTTGCTGGTAACT
>NZ_ATDK01000250.1 GCF_000444135.1 Pseudomonas avellanae BPIC 631 | reverse complement strand
AGCGTCACGCAACGCATTCCGACGCAGGAGCGTGCGGAACGATAACCTCAACTATCGTGAGGCGCTCCGCGTCGCATGCCTTTCTGGACGCTCCGCGTCCCATCTTGAGCCTGCGGTGCGTCACAAAAGACATTTCCACTGGAATGAGGTATCCGGAGTTTCGCTTGCCCACTCAAGCCCGCCGCCCGTAACATCCGGCGCATGAAAAAACCGGCCTATATCGGGCGCTTTGCGCCGACTCCCAGTGGTTATCTGCATTTTGGCTCGCTGGTCGCAGCGCTGGCGTCTTATCTGGATGCCCGTGCGGTGGGCGGTCAGTGGCTGTTACGCATGGAAGACCTCGACCCTCCGCGCGAGGTAGCTGGCGCGCAGTTGGCGATTCTTGAAACACTCGAGCGCTACGGCTTTGAATGGGACAGCGAGATGGTCCGGCAGAGCGAGCGCCATGACGCCTACGCCGACATTCTTCAGCGCTGGTTCAATCACGGCCTGGCCTATGCCTGCACCTGCTCGCGCAAGCAGCTCGAGGACTTTGAAGGCGTGTACCCCGGTTTCTGCCGCAATACAGGGCATGCGCCAGAAAACGCTGCAATCCGCATTCGCGTGCCGGAGCTGGAGTATCGCTTCGAAGACCGTGTGCAGGGCACATTCCACATGCACCTTGGGCGCGAAAGCGGCGACTTCGTGATCCGCAGGCGCGACGGTCTGTATGCCTATCAACTCGCCGTCGTCATCGACGACGCCTGGCAAGGCGTCACCGATATCGTGCGTGGTGCCGATCTGCTGGACTCTACCCCACGTCACTTGTACCTGCAAGAACTGCTGGGCCTGCCCCAGCCGCGCTACCTGCATGTGCCGTTGATCACCCAGCCGGACGGCCACAAGCTCGGCAAATCCTATCGCTCCCCGCCTTTGCCTGCCGATCAGGCAACACCGCTACTGCTGCGGGCGCTGCGAGCACTGGGGCAACCGGTCGACGCGCACATGGCCGATGGCACCGCGCAAGAAGTGCTTGCCTGGGGCATTCAGCACTGGAACGCCTCGCTCATACCGCGACTGCGCACTATTGAAGAAGCCCGGATAGACTGATCCAGAGCGGTCGCTGAAAACTGTGATGCAAGGATGCTTGCAGGTTGTCCGGCATCCGTTAACATGCCGCTCCTCATCTACCAGCGCAGGGAGACCAGATGTACATTTACCGGTTGGTTTTGCTTCTGGTGGTAGGCATTTATCTGTTCTCTCCGGCCATCATGGACTGGTGGATCGACGCGACCGGCGCCTGGTATCGGCCCTACATGCTGTGGCTGATCCTGATCGTGGTGACGTTCATTCTGCAAAGCCAGCGAGATGCCGATGAGCTTTAGTCTGACGCAGATGCTGCTGGTCAGCGCCGCTTATCTGCTGGTGCTGTTCGGCGTGGCCTGGATCAGCGAGCGCGGGCTGATTCCGCGCTGGATCATTCGCCATCCTCTGACCTACACCCTGTCGCTCGGTGTATACGCCAGCGCTTGGGCGTTCTACGGCACGGTCGGTCTGGCCTACCAGTATGGCTACGGCTTTCTGTCCAGCTACCTCGGCGTTTCCGGGGCGTTTCTGCTCGCGCCAGTGCTGCTTTATCCGATCCTGAAAATCACCCGTACCTATCAGTTGTCGTCGCTGGCCGACCTGTTCGCCTTCCGCTTTCGCAGCACCTGGGCCGGCGCGCTGACCACGGTGTTCATGCTGATCGGCGTGCTGCCGTTGCTGGCCTTGCAGATTCAGGCCGTGGCCGACTCCATTGGCATTCTGACACGCGAACCGGTGCAGGACCGCGTCGCCGTGGCATTTTGCGCACTGATCACCCTGTTCACGATCTTCTTTGGCTCGCGGCATATCGCAACCCGTGAGAAGCACGAAGGCCTGGTGTTCGCTATCGCCTTTGAATCGCTGATCAAGCTGATCGCCATGGGTGGCGTCGGGCTGTATGCCTTGTATGGCGTGTTCGACGGCCCGCAACAGCTCGAATTGTGGCTGTTGCAGAACCAGACCGCCCTCGCCTCGCTGCACACACCGTTGCAGGAAGGCCCGTGGCGTACGCTGCTGCTGGTGTTCTTCGCCTCGGCCATCGTCATGCCGCACATGTACCACATGACCTTCACGGAAAACCTCAACCCGCGCTCGCTGGTCAGCGCCAGTTGGGGGCTGCCGCTGTTTCTGCTGTTGATCAGCCTGGCCGTGCCGCTGATTCTCTGGGCCGGGCTCAAGCTCGGAGCCACCACCAGCCCGGAATATTTCACCCTCGGGATCGGCATCGCTGCCAACAGCAAGTCGCTGGCCTTGCTGGCCTATGTCGGCGGGCTTTCGGCCGCCAGCGGGTTGATTATCGTCACCACCCTGGCGTTGTCGGGCATGGCGCTCAACCATCTGGTGCTGCCGCTTTATCAGCCACCGGCTGAAGGCAATATCTATCGCTGGCTGAAATGGACCCGACGCGGCCTGATCGTGGCGATTATCGCGTTGGGTTACGGCTTCTACCTGATGCTGGGCGCGCAACAAGACCTGGCCAATCTGGGCATCGTGGCTTTCGTGGCAACCCTGCAGTTCCTGCCCGGCGTGCTATCGGTGCTGTACTGGCCGACCGCCAACCGGCGTGGCTTCATCGCCGGCCTGCTGGCCGGGATCAGCGTCTGGGCGGTCAGCATGTTGCTGCCGCTGATCGGCAACCTGCAGGGCTTCTATATTCCCTGGCTGAACATGATCTACGTGCTGGACGACACCAGTTGGCACATGGCAGCTATCGCGTCGCTCGCAGCCAACGTGCTGCTGTTTACCCTGATCTCGCTGTTCACCAACGCCAGCCCCGAAGAAGTCAGCGCCGCCGAGGCCTGCGCCGTCGACAACATGCGTCGCCCGCAACGCCGCGAGCTGCATGCGGTTTCGCCTCAGGAGTTCGCCACGCAACTGGCCAAGCCGTTGGGCGCGAAAGCCGCACAAAAAGAAGTCGAACAGGCGCTGCGCGACCTCTACCTGCCGTTCGACGAGCGCCGCCCGTATGCGTTGCGCCGCCTGCGTGACCGGATCGAAGCCAACCTGTCCGGGCTGATGGGGCCAAGCGTCGCCCAGGACATGGTCGAAACCTTCCTGCCGTACAAGTCAGGCAGCGAAAAATACGTCACCGAAGACATCCATTTCATCGAAAGCCGGCTTGAGGACTACCACTCGCGCCTGACCGGCCTGGCCGCCGAACTCGACGCCTTGCGCCGCTACCACCGTCAGACGCTGCAGGAGCTGCCGATGGGCGTCTGCTCGCTGGCCGAAGATCAGGAGATCCTGATGTGGAACCGGGCCATGGAAGAGTTGACCGGAATCGTCGCCCAACGGGTGGTCGGCTCGCGCCTGGACACCATTGCAGAACCCTGGAAAGGCCTGCTGACCGGTTTCACCAGCCTTCCCGATGAACATTTGCACAAGCAGAAGCTCGGGCTGGACGGGCAGACCCGCTGGCTGAACCTGCACAAAGCGGCCATCAACGAGCCACTCGCGACAGGCAACAGCGGGCTGGTCGTGCTGGTCGTGCTGGTCGAAGACCTCACCGACACTCAGATGCTCGAAGACAAACTGGTGCATTCGGAACGGCTGGCCAGCATTGGCCGACTGGCGGCAGGCGTGGCGCACGAGATCGGCAACCCGATCACCGGCATTGCCTGCCTTGCGCAGAACCTGCGTGAAGAGCGCGAAGAAGATGGCGAACTGAAAGAAATCAGCAGCCAGATCCTCGAGCAGACCAAACGCGTGTCGCGCATCGTCCAGTCGCTGATGAGCTTCGCACACGCGGGCGCGCATCAGCACAGCGACGAAGCCGTCTGTCTGGCCGAAGTGGCTCAGGATGCCATTGGTCTGCTGGCCCTTAACCGGCGCAATTTCGAAGTGCACTTCTATAACCTGTGCAACCCCGAGCATTGGGCCGTTGGCGATCCGCAGCGATTGGCGCAGGTGCTGATCAATCTGCTCTCCAACGCGCGCGATGCTTCCCCGGCAGGCAGCGCCGTGCGGGTCAGAAGCGAAGCATCCGAGCACACTGTGGACCTCATCGTCGAAGACGAAGGCAGTGGGATTTCAAAGGCAATCATGGACAGATTGTTCGAGCCGTTCTTCACCACAAAGGACCCTGGCGAGGGAACCGGACTTGGCCTTGCGCTGGTCTATTCCATCGTTGAAGAGCATTATGGACAAATCACCATCGACAGCCCGGCAGATCCCGAGCAACAGCGTGGTACCCGTATTCGGGTGACCTTGCCACGCCATGTCGACGCGACGTCCACCGCGAACTGAGACCGTCGAGAGAACTGAATCAATGCCGCATATTTTGATCGTCGAAGACGAAACGATTATCCGCTCAGCCCTGCGTCGTCTGCTTGAACGCAATCAATATGAAGTCAGTGAAGCCGGCTCCGTTCAGGAGGCTCAGGAACGTTTCAGCATTCCCTCGTTTGATCTGATCGTCAGCGACCTGCGCCTGCCGGGCGCACCGGGCACTGAACTGATCAAGCTGGGCGAAGGCAAACCGGTGCTGATCATGACCAGCTACGCCAGCCTGCGCTCGGCGGTCGATTCAATGAAGATGGGCGCGGTTGACTACATTGCCAAGCCCTTCGACCACGACGAAATGCTCCAGGCCGTTTCGCGCATCCTGCGCGATCGTCAGACCGTCAAAAGTCTGCAGGATGAGCGCAGCGCGCTGGCCGCCAAAGCGAGTAGTACTGACAAAGGTCCGGCGCAGAACCACAATGGCGAGATCGGCATCATCGGCTCCTGTGCGCCCATGCTCGATCTCTACAGCAAGATTCGCAAGGTGGCACCGACCGACTCCAACGTTCTGGTTCAGGGCGAGTCGGGCACCGGTAAAGAACTGGTTGCCCGCGCTCTGCACAATCTGTCGCGCCGTGCCAAGGCGCCGATGATTTCCGTCAACTGTGCGGCCATCCCGGAATCGCTGATCGAATCCGAATTGTTCGGTCACGAAAAAGGCGCGTTCACCGGCGCCAGCGCAGGCCGTGCAGGCCTGGTTGAAGCGGCCGACGGCGGCACGCTGTTTCTCGATGAAATCGGCGAACTGCCGCTGGAAGCTCAGGCGCGCCTGCTGCGTGTATTGCAGGAAGGTGAAATTCGACGCGTCGGCTCAGTGCAATCGCAGAAGGTCGATGTGCGCCTGATCGCCGCGACCCACCGGGACCTCAAGACGCTGGCCAAAAATGGCGAGTTTCGTGAAGACCTGTTCTACCGTCTGCACGTTATAGCCCTGAAACTGCCGGCATTGCGCGAGCGTGGCAGCGACATACTGGAAATTGCCCGCGCGTTCCTCGTGCGCCAAAGCGCCAAGGTCGGTCGCGACGACCTGAAATTTGCCCCCGATGCCGAACAGGCCATCCGTCATTACAGCTGGCCGGGCAACGTGCGCGAACTGGAAAACGCCGTGGAACGCTCGGTGATCCTCTGCGAGAACCCGGAAATCACCGCCGACCTGCTGGGTATCGACATCGAACTGGACGGTCTGGACGACGATGAGTACATGGGCATGGCACCGCTGCCGGGCTCTTCCAGCTCGACAGGCAACGAGCCGGCCGAAGACCTGTCGCTTGAAGACTACTTTCAGCACTTCGTTCTGGAGCACCAGGACCACATGACCGAAACCGAGCTGGCTCGCAAACTGGGCGTCAGCCGCAAGTGCCTGTGGGAACGCCGCCAGCGTCTGGGCATTCCCCGTCGCAAGGGTGTGGCCAACGAAACGTAAAGCTCTGCGCAAGGCTCTGGCACGCGGTGCACAGGGCTGTGTGCAAACTGTTACCGCAAGCACTTCACGTAACAAAAGCCGGGTCTTACGGTAACGCAGGCCCGGCTTTTTTGTGCCCCGAAAAAACCGCCAATCACCGCAAGGCCCCGGTTTATGGGGCTTTTCAAAAGTTGGCACAGCTTCTGCTATGTGCTTAGTACAAGAAAAACAACAAGCAGTACGACACCCATAACAAGAACAATACGAATCGACTCACGCATAACAAGAACAACACGGCGGAGGCGCAGCTAACTGATTCTTTTGGAGAGGAGTTGTATTTGGGGCTTGCCCCGCAACCAGGCCGAGAACAATAAAAACTACCCTTAGGTAGAGCCTGAACTGGTTGGATCGAATGATCATTGCAACGCAGCGACCAAAGCAATCCGTTTGCTCTTGACTCCCGATTGGGAGGGTTCACAGACAAAGTCTCGTGAATGGGCACTCAACAAAAACAAGAAGCCCGTACAGAAAATAAAAATAAAGAGCACACACTTTGGGGGAGCTTCGGCTCCCCCAGTAGCTTCCAGACCCTATCCGCGCCGTAGTTTGTCCCTTCCGCGACAGCTTCCTACACCATCCCTCGACTAAATGCTAGAATCCCCGCCCATCATGCGGTCATTCCACGTTTTTGGCCGAATATTCCTTCAAACAGTGCATCCCATGCTGAAGAAGTTGTTCCAGTCATTTCGTTCCCCTCTGCGCAAACCGCAGCAACATACGCGCACCACGCCTGAAGTGCTCAATAGCAGCCAGCATTCGCTGCAACGCAGTCAGTTCAGCCGTTATGCCGTCAATATTGTCGAGCGTCTGCAAAACGCAGGCTATCAGGCCTATCTGGTCGGTGGCTGCGTACGCGACATGATGCTCAATATCACGCCCAAGGATTTTGACGTCGCCACCAGTGCCACGCCGGAACAAGTGCGTGCCGAGTTCCGCAATGCGCGTATCATCGGCCGCCGGTTCAAGCTGGTGCATATCCACTTCGGTCGTGAAATCATCGAAGTGGCGACGTTCCGCGCCAATCATCCACAGGATGATGAAGAAGAGGACAGCAATCAGTCCTCGCGCAATGAAAGCGGACGCATCCTGCGTGACAACGTTTACGGCACGCTTGAAGAAGACGCTCAGCGTCGCGACTTCACGATCAATGCGCTGTATTACGACCCGGTCAGCGAGCGTGTTCTGGATTACGCCAACGGCGTACATGACATCCGCAATCGTCTGATCCGCCTGATCGGCGACCCGGAGCAACGTTACAAGGAAGACCCGGTGCGCATGCTGCGTGCCGTGCGCTTCGCGGCCAAACTGGATTTCGGCATCGAAAAACACAGTGCCCAGCCGATCCGCGCACTGGCACCCATGCTGCGCGATATTCCATCGGCACGCCTGTTCGAAGAGGTGCTCAAGCTGTTCCTCTCCGGTTATGCCGCGCCGACGTTCGAGATGCTGGTTGACCTGGAGCTGTTCGAGCCCCTGTTCCCGGCCAGCTCAAAGGCGCTGGAATACAACCCGACCTACACCCACACGCTGATCAGCAATGCCCTGATCAACACTGACCTGCGCATCAAGCAGAACAAACCGGTCACCCCGGCGTTCCTGTTTGCCGCCCTGCTCTGGCCTGCGCTGCCGGCCAAGGTGCTGCGTGCCCAGGAACGTGGCATGCCGCCGATTGCAGCCATGCAGGACGCCGCTCACGAACTGATCATCGAGCAGTGCCAGCGCATCGCGATCCCCAAGCGCTTCACCCTGCCGATCCGCGAAATCTGGGACATGCAGGAGCGCCTGCCGCGTCGTTCAGGCAAACGTGCCGACCTGTTGCTGGACAACTCGCGCTTCCGTGCCGGCTACGACTTCCTGCTGCTACGCGAAAGCGCGGGCGAGCAGACTGACGGTCTGGGCCAATGGTGGACCGATTATCAGGACTGCAATGACAGCGAACGTCGCGACATGATTCGTGACCTCAGCAACAAGCCGGAAGCCGCCGGCGCTGCTCCGCGCAAGCGTCGTCGCAACAGTGGCGCCAAACGCAAGCGCAGCAGTGGCGAGGCGCAAAGCGGTGAGTAAACCGCTGTTGGCCACCGAACGTGTTTACATTGGCCTGGGCAGCAACCTTGCTGACCCGGCAGAGCAACTGCGCAGCGCCATCAAGGCGCTGGCGCAACTGCCAGACACCACGCTGATTGGCGTGTCCTCGTTCTATGTCAGCGACTCGCTGCTGCCCGGTCAACCGCGCTTTACCAATGCCGTCGCCGCGCTGGACACCACCCTGCCACCGCTGATGCTGCTTGACGCGTTGCAGGCCATCGAGCTGGGTCAAGGGCGTGAACGTCACGAACGCTGGGGGCCGCGCACCCTGGACCTCGATATTCTGCTGTTCGGCGAACGAGTCATGGACGAGGCACGCCTCAAAGTGCCGCACTACCACATGCAGGCGCGCGCATTCGTGCTGTATCCGCTGGCAGAGCTGGCGCCAGAGCTGACCCTGGCCGACGGACGTGAGCTGACCCACCTGTTGAGTGAATGCCCGTTTACAGGTCTTGAGCGCCTGCCCGCCAGCGTCTGAAGCCTGACTGTCACCGCACATGTGTAACCGGTACGACACACAGGTAACACCTGCAATTGACTTCACGCCCCCTCCTCACGAAGATAGGCCTCCCGCCGCTGCCGCACTGGCGAACGGGCGCGAAACAGGCCTTTGCAAAACACCGCGACACGACGGTGTGCCTGCTTTTCCAGGATGACTCTCACGCGCTGAGCACTCGGGTTCACAGCGCCTGATGGAGAACTTTACATGCCGAACATAACCGTTACGTCGCTGCTGGCCATGAAGCAGAAGGGTGAGAAAATCACCATGCTGACCTGTTACGACGCAACCTTCGCCCACACGGCCTGCCAGGCGGGTGTCGAAGTGCTGCTGATAGGCGACTCGCTGGGCATGGTCCTGCAGGGGCACGACAGCACCTTGCCGGTCACCACCGCCGAGACCGCCTACCACGTGGCCTGCGTGAAACGCGGCAATCAGGGTGCGTTGATTCTTGCCGACCTGCCGTTCATGGCCAACGCCACGCTGGAGCAGACCTTCATCAACAGCACCACGCTGATGCAGGCCGGTGCGCACATGATCAAGGTCGAGGGCGCTGCGTGGCTGGGCGAATCGATCCGCCTGCTGGCAGAGCGCGGGATCCCGGTGTGCGCGCACATGGGCCTGACGCCGCAATCGGTCAACGTGCTGGGCGGTTACAAGGTTCAGGGGCGACTGGAAGCGCAGGCGCGGCAGATGCGCGCCGACGCCATCGCGCTGGAACAGGCAGGCGCCGCCATGATCCTGCTGGAGTGCGTGCCGAGCGAGTTGGCCGAAGAAATCACCCACGCGGTAAAGATTCCGGTCATCGGCATAGGCGCAGGCAGCGCCACCGACGGCCAGGTGCTGGTATTGCACGACATGCTGGGCCTGTCCATCACCGGGCGCGTACCCAAGTTCGTGAAAAACTTCATGATCGGTCAGCCCGACATTCAGTCGGCCATCCAGGCCTACGTCAGCGCCGTCAAAGACGTCAGTTTTCCGGCCATTGAACACGGATTCTCGGCATGAACACAGTAAAGACCGTACTGGAACTGCGCGCCGCCGTTGCGCGGGCACGCAGCGAAGGCAAGCGGATCGCGTTGACCCCGACCATGGGCAACCTGCACAGCGGCCACGCCGCACTGGTGACCAAAGCGGCCCAGCGCGCTGACTTCGTGGTGGCGACCATTTTCGTCAACCCGCTACAGTTCGGCCCCAACGAAGACCTGGCCACCTACCCGCGTACGCTGGCGGCCGATCAGGAAAGGCTTCTGCAAGCCAGTTGCAACCTTTTGTTCACCCCAGGCGTCGAGGAAATGTACCCGCACGGCATGGCCGATCAGACCCTGGTCAGCGTCCCGCACCTTTCGCAAGGCCTGTGTGGCGCCAGCCGCCCCGGCCATTTCGAAGGTGTCGCCACGGTGGTCAGCAAGCTATTCAATATGGTGCAGCCTGATCTGGCGATCTTCGGCGAGAAAGACTTCCAGCAACTGGCGGTGATTCGCGCCATGGTCCGCGACCTGAACATGCCTATCCAGATCATCGGCGAGCCGACCGTGCGCGCCGATGACGGTCTGGCGTTGTCATCGCGCAACGGCTATCTGGATGAAGCGCAGCGCGCTGCGGCACCGGCTCTGTATCAAGCCATTCGCCAGACAGCCGAGGCGATCAGCGCAGGCGAGCAGGACTTCGATACGCTGCTGAGCAGCAAGAAACAGCAACTGCAAGCGGCCGGCTTTCGCATCGACTATCTGGAAATACGTAATGCCGACAGCTTGCGCCCGACCACTGCCGAGGATCCCGACCTGGTGATTCTCGCCGCTGCATTTATGGGTAAAACCCGCCTGATCGATAACCTGCACCTGACCAGGGGCTGAACGGCTGCGCTGGCGGCAGTGAACTAAGCCACACCGCCAGTGCCCTATCGTTAATCATGACCGACAGCATTCGATTGAAAGCCCCGGCTCACCGTGTGCGAAAAAGTACCGGGGTCAAGTAAGGCGAAGCGCAGACAAACAGGTACGCGAAGGGTAGTCTGCTCTGCATAGCCAGTGAGAAAGCGTGCAACCTCGCTCCAATAATATCCAAAGACAGAATCAGTTAAAGGAAACCCGCAGCGATGGCGTACTACCGCAATCCTTCCGATGTGACCGCTCTGCCTGCCTGGCAAGCGCTGACCAAACACCGCCAGGCCATGCAGGATTTCAGCATGCGTGAAGCGTTCACGGCTGATCCCAAGCGCTTCAGCCAGTTCACGCTCAGCAGCGCCGGTCTGTTTCTGGACTACTCGAAAAACCTGATCACTGCCGAAACCCGCGACCTGCTGGTTGCGCTGGCCAGTGAAGTGGGCCTCAAGGACGCGATCAAGGCTCAATACGATGGCGAGCTGGTCAACTCATCCGAAGGTCGTCCGGCGCTGCACACCGCACTGCGCCGCCCGGTAGGCGACAAGCTGAAAGTCAACGGCGTCGATGTGATACCCGACGTTCACCGCGTGCTTAACCAGATGACCGAGCTGGTCGGCCGCATCCACGACGGCCTGTGGCGCGGTTACACCGAAAAGCCGATCACCGACGTAGTGAACATCGGCATTGGCGGCTCGTTCCTGGGCCCCGAACTGGTTTCCGAAGCGCTGGTGGCGTATGCACACAAGGGTGTGCGTTGCCATTACCTGGCGAACATCGATGGCAGTGAATTTCATGAACTGTCGATGAAGATTCGCGCCGAAACCACGCTGTTCATCGTTTCGTCGAAATCCTTCAATACCCTCGAAACCCTGAAAAATGCCCAGGCTGCACGCGCCTGGTACCTGGCGCAGGGCGGCTCGGAAGTCGAACTGCATCGCCACTTCATTGCGGTCTCCAGCAATAATGCGGCAGCGGTCGCGTTCGGTATCCGTGAAGAAAACATCTTCCCGATGTGGGACTGGGTCGGCGGCCGTTATTCGCTGTGGTCGGCTATTGGTTTGCCTATCGCGCTGGCCATCGGCATGTCCAACTTCAAGGAACTGCTGTCCGGTGCCTACACCATGGACCAGCACTTCCAGAGCGCCCCTTTTGAACAGAACATGCCGGTGCTGCTCGCGCTGCTGGGTGTCTGGTACGGCAACTTCTGGAACGCGCAAAGCCACGCGATCCTGCCGTACGACCACTACCTGCGCAACATCACCAAACACTTGCAACAACTGGACATGGAATCCAACGGCAAAAGCGTTCGCCAGGACGGTACGCCGGCACTCACGGATACCGGCCCGGTCATCTGGGGTGGCGTAGGCGCCAACGGGCAACACGCTTACCACCAGTTGCTGCACCAAGGCACACAGATGATCCCGGCCGACTTCATCGTGCCGATCGTCAGCTTCAACCCGGTTGCCGACCACCATCAATGGCTGTACGCCAACTGCCTGTCGCAAAGCCAGGCGTTGATGATGGGCAAGACCCGCGCCGAAGCCGAAGCCGAGCTGCGTGACAAGGGCATGAGCGAGGAAGAGGTGCAAAAACTCGCACCGCACAAGGTCATCCCCGGCAACCGTCCGAGCAACACGCTGGTGGTAGAACGTATCAGCCCGCGTCGCCTTGGCGCGCTGGTGGCCATGTATGAGCACAAAGTGTTCGTGCAGAGCGTGATCTGGGGCACCAACGCCTTTGACCAATGGGGTGTGGAGCTGGGCAAGGAAATGGGCAAGGCTGTGTACCAGCGTCTGACCGGCGGCACCGAAGAACCGGCAGACGATGCATCGACCCAGGGCCTGATCAACTACTTCCGCGGCCGTCACCGCGGCTAAGCGCAATAGCCCCACGCTCTACGGGCAGAAGCCTGGGTCCTCAGGGCTTGTGTCTAACCATGAGTGCGTACGCTCTCCTTGTGGGAGCGGACTTGTCCGCGAAAGCTTTATTTCGGGCGGTACATCTTTAGCGGATGTACTGGCCTCTTCGCGAACAATGCGGATCGCCGCCCCGGTCGCTCCCACGCCCTGCGGGCAGAAGCCCCGTCCCGGTGGCGCTCAGGACATGTGCTTAACAGTGAGCGCGTTACGGACGCTAAACGTGCCCCTCCCCGCTGCATGAGCCCGACATGGAATTCATCCGTACCCGCATCGAAACCCAGGTCATCAGCCTCACCGGCCTGGCCCTCGGTCAACTGGACCTGGAGAACCCCAAGGGCGATCCGGGTCTGTTTGGCCCTCAGTCGGTGTGCTGGAAGGTGCATGGCGACTTCACCAGCATGCTGGTCGGCGGCATCAGCGCGCTGATGTTACAGGCGCTGCATCCGTTGGCATTGGCGGGTATCTGGGACCATTCCAGCTTTCGCCAGGACATGCTCGGCCGGTTGCGGCGTACCGGGCAGTTTCTGTCCGGCACGACCTACGGCTCCACACAGGACGCCAACTGGTTGATCGACAAGGTGCGCGCCATTCACCTGAACGTC
Organism: Pseudomonas avellanae BPIC 631; assembly: GCF_000444135.1. Lineage (GTDB taxonomy): Bacteria > Pseudomonadota > Gammaproteobacteria > Pseudomonadales > Pseudomonadaceae > Aquipseudomonas > Aquipseudomonas avellanae. The sequence continues at coordinate 29,894 of NZ_ATDK01000250.1, read as the reverse complement.
ACCGGCACGGCGCCTGACGGTCGTCCTTATGCCGCCAGCGACCCGGACCTGCTGACCTGGGTGCACGTCGCCGAAGTCAGCAGCTTTCTTGCCGCGCATTTGCGTTACCGCAATCCGGCGCTGTCACTGGCCGATCAGGACCTGTATTACGCTGAAACCGCGCTGATCGCAGAACGCCTGGGCGCTCGCAACGTGCCGCGCTCCCGTCAGGCCATCGCGGACTATCTGGCAGACATCCGCGGGCAACTGGTGTGCGATGAGCGCAGCCGCGAGGTGCTGCGCCTGCTGCTCGACGCGCCTGCACCCAATTGGCTGGCCAAGCCCTTCGGCGTGCTGATGATGCGCGCCGGTGTCGACCTGTTACCCGTCTGGGCCAGCGAGATGCTCGACGTCACTCAAGGCCCGGTGCAACGCAGGCTGATCCGGCTGGGCGTGAACAACACCGCGCCCATCCTGCGCTGGGCAGTGCGCGACGGCTCGGCGCAGCGTGCCAAAAGACGCATGGGCGTCTGAGCCCCCCCACACACGCAGCAAAACGTGACCGACCGGTTCGCGGTTGGAACCGGCACGCCCTTCTGTGACACCATGAATCTCTTGATCAAAGCGCTCCGGCTCTGCCGGTTCAGCCCCCAAAAACAATGAGGATCAGCACCATGCAAGACGTCGTTATCGTCGCCGCCACCCGCACCGCCGTGGGCAGTTTCCAGGGTTCACTGGCCGCCGTCCCCGCTGTCGATCTGGGCGCAGCGGTCATTCGCCAACTGCTGGCCCAGACCGGTGTGGACGGCGCGCTGGTCGATGAAGTCATCATGGGCCAGGTGCTGACCGCTGGTGCGGGCCAGAATCCGGCGCGTCAGGCCGCCATCAAGGCGGGCCTGCCCTTCTCCGTACCGGCCATGACCCTCAACAAGGTCTGCGGCTCGGGCCTCAAGGCGCTGCACCTGGCGACCCAGGCCATTCGCTGCGGCGACGCAGACATCGTCATCGCCGGCGGACAGGAAAACATGAGCCTGTCCAATTACGTCTTGCCCGGCGCACGCACCGGTTTGCGCATGGGCCATGCCAGCATGATCGACACGATGATCACCGACGGCCTGTGGGATGCCTTCAACGATTACCACATGGGCATCACCGCCGAAAACCTGGCTCAGAAGTACGAGATCAGCCGTGAAGCCCAGGATGCCTTCGCGGCCTCGTCCCAGCAAAAAGCCATTGCCGCTATCGAGGCCGGGCGTTTTGTCGATGAAATCACCCCGATCCTGATCCCTCAGCGCAAAGGCGAGCCGTTGTCCTTCGCCACTGATGAACAGCCGCGGGCGGGCACCACGGCTGAAACACTCGGCAAACTCAAACCCGCCTTCAAGAAAGACGGCACCGTCACCGCGGGCAATGCATCGTCGCTCAACGATGGCGCTGCTGCCGTGATGTTGATGAGCGCGACCAAGGCAGAGCAGTTGGGCTTGCCGGTACTCGCGCACATCGCGGGGTACGCCAACGCAGGTGTCGACCCGGCCATCATGGGCATCGGCCCGGTCAGCGCGACCCGCCGCTGCCTGGACAAGGCCGGTTGGTCGCTGGACGAACTGGACCTGATCGAGGCCAACGAAGCGTTCGCTGCGCAGTCGCTGTCGGTCGGTAAGGAATTGGGGCTGAACCCGCAGAAGCTCAATGTCAACGGCGGCGCTATCGCCATCGGCCACCCGATTGGCGCATCAGGCTGCCGCGTACTGGTAACGCTGCTGCACGAGATGATCAGGCGTGATGCAAAAAAAGGCCTGGCCACGCTGTGTATAGGCGGTGGCCAGGGTGTTGCCCTCGCGCTGGCACGCTGAGGGCATTTATAACGTGGTGATCAGGCGCCTGCGGGTGCCGCTTGCAGCTCGACTGGCTCAGGCCGCTTGATCAGCGCGTAGACCACACCGGTCAGCACGCTACCGGCAACAATCGCCAGCAGATAAAGCAGCGCATGGTTGATCGCGTTAGGGATCAGCATCACGAACAGCCCGCCGTGCGGTGCCATCAGCTTGCAGCCAAAATACATCGACAATGCACCGGTCAGCGCACCGCCAACCACACTGGCCGGAATCACCCGCAACGGGTCCTTGGCGGCGAACGGGATGGCACCTTCCGAAATGAAGCACAGCCCCAACACGAAAGCCGCCTTGCCTGCCTCACGCTCGCTTTGCGCAAACTTGCGGCGCGCCAGGATCGTGGCGATGCCCATGCCGATTGGCGGCACCATACCGGCAGCCATTGCAGCGGCCATCGGCGCGTAGCTCTGTGAAGCCAGCAGGCCCACCGAGAACGCGTAGGAGGCCTTGTTGATGGGCCCGCCCAAATCAACACACATCATCGCGCCGAGCAACACACCCAGCAGAATCGCGTTGGTGGTGCCCATGCTGTCGAGGAAGTGCGTCAGCGCTTCGAGCATGCCCGCCACCGGCTTGCCGACCACGTAGATCATCACCAGACCGGTGAACAGGCTCGACAGCAACGGGATGATCAGAATCGGCTTGAGCGCTTCGACGCTGGCAGGCAGGCGTGCGTAACGGTTGATCGCCGCCGCGCTGTACCCGGCCAGAAAACCGGCGATGATGCCGCCGATGAACCCGGCACCCAGCGTCGTCGCCAGCAAACCACCGATCATCCCCGGTGCCAGACCCGGACGGTCAGCAATGGAATAGGCGATGTAACCGGCCAGCAACGGCACCATCAGTTTGAACGCGGCTTCCCCGCCGATCTGCATCAAGGCCGCCGCCAGCGTGCCTTGCTCCTTGAACGCCGTAATGCCGAACACGAACGACAGCGCAATCAGCAGACCGCCCGCCACCACCATCGGCAGCATGAACGACACGCCGGTCAGCAGGTGCTTGTAGACCCCGGCCTTCTCTTGCTTGGCGGGCGACTTGGCGGTGGCCTCGTCAGATTCGACCTGGCCTTCTGCCAAGGCCTTTTTCAGTGTCGCTTCGGATTGCTTCAGCGCAATCCCGGTGCCGCAACGGTAGATTTTCTTGCCTGCAAAACGGTCGGTGTTGACCTCGATATCGGCAGCCAGCAACACTACGTCGGCATCGGCAATGGCTTGAGCACTGAGTGGATTGCGCGCGCCAACCGAACCCTGGGTTTCGACTTGCAGATCATAATCCAGCCGCTTGGCCGCCTGCTGAATCGCCTCGGCGGCCATGAACGTGTGCGCAACACCGGTCGGGCAGGCAGTGATCGCAACGATGCGCGGTTTTGCCCCGGCGTTGCCAACGGAAGTTGCAGTGGCTTGAGGCGCGGCAGCCTGAGACGCCACATGCACCTGCGCCTCTTTCGCGGCGCGCTGTAAAAACCCGTCTACATCCTGTAACGCATGGGCAGGCGAGTCTTGAAACAGACGCTTGCCGACAAAACGGCTGAGGTCTACCGGGCCGGTGTTGACCACCAGCACCAGATCTGCGGCCTGGATATCCTCAGGCGACAGCTGCTGATCGGCCTTGTTGGGGTCGATGATTTCGACGCTGGTTTCCCAGCGCTGACGCAGTGCCGCCGCTTCGAGCAATCGTGCGCTGAGTACGCTGCTGACCTTGCCGTTCGGGCAGGCCGTAACTATGGCTAACTTCATGACGATCCTCTCTTATTGTTCTGTCAGGCTGCGTACAGTGACGCCGCCTTCAAGCCGTTTGAGTTGCGCGGCGTCGGTGATACCGAAACCGATCTGGGTCACGGCCATGGCGGCGATGGCCGTGGCCGTGCGCAAAATCTTCTGTGGCTCATGACCGCCGATCAGGCCGTGGACCATGCCCGCCAGCAGCGAATCCCCTGCGCCTACCGTGCTGGCCACCGTGACCTTGGGCGGCAATGAATGCAGCGCCACGCTCGGGCTGAACCAGTGCACGCCTTCGGAACCCTGCGAAATCACCACGTGTTCGATACCCTGGGCATGAAGGCGCGCAGCCGCCTCGGCTTGCGCGGCGATGGAAATGATCGGCGCGTCGAGCGCGTCGGCCAGTTCCTCGGTATTGGGCTTGATCAGCCACGGCCCGGCAGCAAGACCGGCACGCAAGGCCAGCCCGCTGCTGTCCAGCGCCACTTTCAGACCCAGACCCTTGAGCATCAGCAACAGCTTTTGCAGCCACTCAGGCGTGACACCGCGCGGCAGGCTGCCCGCCACCACCACCACATCAAAACCTGGCGCAATCTGTTCCACACGGGCGAACAACGCTTGTTGCGCTTCTTCGCTGACCTGCGGCCCAGGGCCGTTGAGGTCGGTGATGCGGCCACTGCTTTCGGCCATCTTGATGTTGCTGCGGGTTTCCCCCGGCACGCGCACAAACTCGTCGACAAAGTGACGACGCTCGAACAACGCCTCGAACGCCTGCTGGTTGTCGATGCCGAGAAAACCGGCAACGGTCAGCTCGTGGCCCAGGTCAGCCAGCACCTGCGCCACGTTGAGGCCCTTGCCGGCTGCGTGAGTGAGCATTGCATTGCTGCGGTTGACCTGGCCCAGCTCCAACTGCCCCAACTGTAGCGTCAGGTCCAGCGCCGGGTTCATGGTCAGGGTAAGAATCTTCGCCATTACACAGCCTCCACAAGCGCACGGACTTCGGCAGCGCTGCCCGCCGTCAGCGCTTTTTGCGCCAGTTGTTGAGCACTGCTCAGGGTCAGTTCACGGACACAGGCCTTAACCTCGCCAATGCTGCGCGCCGACACACTCAGTTCGTCCACGCCCAGGCCAACCAGCACCGGCACCGCCAGCGGGTCGGCGGCCAGTTCGCCACACACGCCCACCCATTTGCCATTGGCATGCGCGGCACGCACGGTCATGTCGATCAGTTGCAGCACCGAAGGGTGCAGGCCGTCAGCCTGAGCCGACAGGGTCGGATGGCCGCGGTCGATGGCCATGGTGTATTGCGTCAGGTCATTGGTGCCAATGCTGAAAAAATCCACTTCCCTGGCCAGCACCGGAGCGATCAACGCGGCCGACGGCACTTCGATCATGATCCCCAGTTGCAGGTCGCTGACCGGAATTTCCGCGCGCAGTCGCTCGGTCATGGCACGCGCCTCACGCCACTCTTCAAGGGTGCCGATCATCGGGAACATGATGCGCAGCGGGCCGCTGTCGGCTGCGCGCAACAAGGCGCGAAGCTGGCTTTCCATGACATCGGGACGCTGCAGGGTCAGACGAATGCCGCGCACCCCCAGGAACGGGTTTTCTTCCTTGGCGATCGGCCAGTAAGGCAACGGCTTGTCGCCGCCGACGTCCAGCGTGCGCACCACCAACGGACGACCGCCGAGGTCGGTCAGCACGCGGCGGTACTCAGCTTCCTGCGTGGCTTCGTCCGGCGCCTGAGAATGGGCCATGAACAGCAATTCGGTACGCAGCAGGCCAACGCCTTCAGCGCCCTGCTCCACCGCAGCGGGAGTGCCGGTGCTGTCGCCGATGTTGGCGAAGACTTCAACGGCGTGGCCGTCACGGGTCACAGCAGGTTCCATACGCGCCGCGGCGGCGGCCTTGAGGCGTTCCTCGCGGGCATCACGATCCTGAACGGCGCGCTGCAAGGTGGCTTCGTCAGGCGCAACGGTAAGGCGTCCGCGCTGGCTGTCGAGCAGCAGCACGGTGCCGGGCTTGAGCAGCAGCACTTCGTCACCGGCACCGACCAGCGCGGGAATGCCCAGCGCACGGGCAACAATGGCGCTGTGCGCGGTCGCGCCGCCGCGAGCGGTCAGAATACCGGCGACCTGCGCCGGGTCCAGACGGGCAACGTCGGACGGGCCGACTTCGTCCATCACCAGAATGTAAGGTTCGTCGGGCGCCGCAACGGTTTCAACACCGCAGATCTGCGCCAGTACGCGCCGACCCACATCGCGCAGGTCGGCGGCGCGCTCGGCCAGCAGCGCATCTTTGAGTTGCGCCTGCTGAACAGCAGCCGCTTCGATGACCGTGGCCCAGGCAGCTGCCGCACTTTCGTTGTCGTTCAGACGCTGCTCGACTTCGCGGGTCAGTTCCGGGTCTTCAAGCATCTCCTGGTGGGTGATGAAGATTTCACGGATGGCCTTGGACTTGCTGCGCTGAATCAGGTTTTCGATGTCACGGCGCACTTCGCCGATGGCCGTGTGCAGACGCTCGCGCTCGGCCGCAACCGATTCGCCCTTTTGCGGGTAATCGAAGGTCTGCAACACTTGCACGTGCGCAGGGCCGATGGCAATGCCAGGCGAGGCCGGCACAGCCGACAACACACTGCCCGCCGCCGGTGCGTTAATCGGTTTGGCGACAGCAGAAGGCGTCGGCGCGGCCTCAGGCTCGCTGGCAGCAGGCAATGGCTCGATTTCTTCGCCAAGCCCCTGTTCTACCGCAGCGATCAGCGCAGGCAGCGCGTCGGCAGCGATGCTCGGCTCGGCAATGAACTCCAGTGTCTGACCACGGCGCACGCCCAGGCTGAGCAGCTTGCTCAAACTCTTGGCCGACACCGCAGACTCGCCGGTTTCCAGCACGCGCACACGAACTTCGCCTTCGAATTCCTTGGCCAGTTGCGCCAGTATCTTGGCTGGACGGGCATGCAGGCCGTGCGCGTTGGCCAGTTGAATCTGTTGGGTTGGCCATTCAGCAGGCACTTCGCCGCCCAGCGCTTCAAGGACGACACGGCTGTTGGTGGCATGGCCCAGTTCATGGCCACGCCCTTCGATCAGCAGCAGGCACAATCGCTCGAGCAACGCCTGATGCGCTTCACCCAGGCTGGCAAGACAGAACAAGCCGGTCAGCGGCTGACCCAGATAACGAATCGGTTTGTCTGGCGTCACAAACGCCAGGCCCGGGCGCTTGACGGTCTGCTCACTGTGCAGCCACCACAGGCCGTCACCCAGTGAAAGGGCTTCGACCTGTTGCAGCACCGCGGCAAAGCCGTTGCTCACACAGTCGGCCTTGCGCAGCAAACGCGCGCCACGCCAGACCAGTTCTTCAAAATCGTCGGCCGATACGCCGAGACTGATCATTTGCGCATCAAGCGCCAGCTCTTGCGGCGCGCCCTGCAACAGCTTGAGCAGGTCTTCCGGGCTCTTCGCTTCACGCAGCGCCTGGCCCAGGTCCTCTTCGCCCAGCGCGCGGGTCAGCAGTTGCAGCAGGCGCAAGTGCTCGTCGGACTTGGCCGCGATGCCAATCGCCAGGTAGACCATTTGCCCGTCACCCCAATCCACCCCTTCGGGGAACTGCATGAGGCGCACGCCGGTGGTGAACACCAGGTCGCGGGTTTCGGGGGTGCCGTGGGGAATGGCGATACCCTGACCGAGAAAGGTCGAGCCTTGCTGCTCGCGGTTCATCAGCCCGGTGAGGTAGCCCTCGGCAACCAGGCCATCAGCGACCAGGTGGTCGGCAAGCAGTTTCAGTGCGGCAGTTTTATCCACAGCCGACTGGGCCATGGATATTTGCCCCAGAGTGAGTTCGAGCATTGCCTTGACTCCTGTGCAGCGCCAAGGCGCCACCTGATTCTTGTTTTAATGGCGATCACATGTGATCGCCAGCTAAGAGGATGAAGTGATGCCCATCGAATATCCTATCGGACATCAGTTTCATCTCGATTGCAGCAGACAACAGGCGTGCTGAATCGTTTAATCTACAATTGCCCGGCACGTTACTCGATTCTGTGCGTTCATTGAAGCCCAGTCGGTCCGATCGCTGTAGGAGACTTCCTAAAATACTTGAAGTACTTAGGAATTTCCTACGGTCTGGTGTAATGATCGCCGCCACGGCGAAAACAATTCGACGGTCCTGAACCGCCTGGCCAACTAAAGGAATTTTCGGGGTGAAACTGAGCGATATTGCACGTCTGGCAGGTGTTTCTGTCACCACCGCCAGCTATGTCATCAACGGCAAGGCCGAACAACAACGCATCAGCCCCGCAACGGTCGAGCGCGTCAAGGCGGTGGTCGAGCAATACGACTTCCGGCCCAACCCTCAAGCAGCGGGCCTGCGCAGTCGTCACAGCAAAACGCTGGGCTTCATCCTGCCGGATCTGGAAAACCCCAGCTATGCGCGTATCGCCAAACTGCTCGAGCAGGGCGCGCGCAGCCTTGGCTATCAATTGCTGATTGCCAGCTCCGATGATGACCCGGTCAGTGAACTGCAGCTGTTACAGCTGTTTCGCGCACGCCGCTGTGACGCCCTGCTGGTCGCCAGCTGCCTGCCGCCCAGCGACGCGAGCTATCGCGATTTGCAGCTCAAAGGCATTCCGATCATCGCCATCGACCGGGAAATGGACCCGAACTTCTTCTGCTCGGTGGTCAGCGACGACCACGATGCCAGCCTGCAACTGACGCGCAGCCTGCTGCAGACCCAGCCAAGGCACATCGCCCTGATCGGTGCGCGCCCCGAACTGAGCATCAGCCGGGCCCGGGCCGCAGGCTTCGAGCACGCTCTGGATGGCTTTGCCGGCACCACCATTGTTGAACATGGCGAAGCATTCAGCCGCCAGTGCGGGCAGCGCCTGATGTCCGAGATGCTGCAACGCCAGGGGCATTTTCCAGATGCACTGATCACCACTTCCTATGTGCTGCTGCAAGGCGTGTTCGACGTGCTGCAAAGCCAGTCACTCAACACGACCTCATTGCACCTGGGCACGTTCGGTGACACGCAATTGCTGGATTTCCTGCCGTTGCCCGTCAATGCGATGGCCCAGCAACATCAGCTGATCGCTGACAAAGCGCTGCAACTGGCCTTGGCCGCCATCGAGAAGGACGATTATCAACCTGGCGTGCATGCCATCGTGCGCGCCTTCAAGCAACGCATTCACGGGGTGTGAAGGTGTCGCTGATCGATACCCACACCCACCTGGACTTCCCGGACTTCGATGCCGACCGCGCTCAAGTCCTGGAGCATTGCCGCTCGCTGGGCGTGCAGCGCATGGTGGTACTCGGGGTGTATCAGCGTGACTGGCAGCGGTTATGGGACCTGACCGAAGCCAATCCGCAGTTGCATGCTGCGTTCGGCCTGCACCCGGCTTATATCGATGAGCACCAGGCAGAGCACCTGACCGAACTGGGCGACTGGCTGACCCGCCTCAAAAGCCATCCGCAGTTGTGCGCAGTGGGCGAGATTGGCCTGGATTACTACGTCGATCATCTGGACAAGGTGCGTCAGCAGGAAGTCTTCGAGGCGCAGTTGCAGTTGGCGTCCGACTTCAATCTGCCTGCCTTGCTGCATGTGCGCCGCAGTCATGCCGATGTGATTGCCACCCTCAAGCGCTACCGGATCAAGCGCAGCGGCATCGTTCATGCTTTCGCAGGCAGCCGTGAAGAAGCGCGCGAATACATAAAGCTCGGTTTCAAACTGGGCCTGGGCGGCGCAGCAACCTGGCCACAGGCGCTGCGCATGCATCGCGTAATCGCCGACCTGCCGCTGAACAGCGTGGTGCTGGAAACCGATGCACCGGACATGGCCCCGGCCATGCATCCCAATCAGCGCAACAGCCCTGAGCACTTGCCGGACATCTGTCAGGCGCTCGCGGCCCTGATGAACATCAGCCCGCAGCGCCTGGCCGAAGCGAGCACAGAGAATGCCTGCCAGCTGTTTGACTGGCCTCATACAGCCAGTCGTTGAGGCAAATCAGCGCAACAGCGTCCACAACGCAAACCCTGCGTACCAGACAATCGCGGCACGCACCAGCAGCTCCCAGAGCATGTCGAGGCTCGTCACCCCTTGCGTCCCGATGACCGGCGGCGGGACCTCGCTGGCGGCACAGCCAATGCGGGTGATCAATTGCGCGGCGCTGATGTTCCAGTTGAGCAGCTCATGCAGCATCACCCGGCTGACCGCGACAAAATTGCCGACCAGCGCAAAGCTTGCCGCCAGCAACCTGACCGGAACCCAGTCGAAGGCGTGGCGCAACTGCCCTGCCCGCTCGACCAGCGCGGGTGTCTTGCCATGTTCAGCGGCAAGGGCCAAAAGCCGATAAGCCAGCGCCGCCACCGGGCCGAGCACGAAATACCAGAAGATCACTGCGAAAAAACTCTGGAACGCCTGCCAGAGCATGTAACCCTGCACGCCTTGCAGCAATTGCTCGCCATCATCGGCCTCGACGCCCATGTCGCGCTGGGCAACGTGCACCGCGGCCTGCGCGTCGCCACGTCGGCAGGCATCGCGGAACGGGCCGAGCACTGCAATCAGATCGACCCGCCCCAGGCTGTAGATCAGCACCAGCAGGTGGATGGGCAGTACCAGCCAGCCATACGCCACCGACCCGATAATGGTCAGCGCCAGTTGCAGCAGCAAAACCGGCACCAGAATCAGCAACGCCAGCGTCAGCCAGGGGCGTTTCGCCGTACGCGGGCTGGCCTCACGCCTGGCCAACGCATTCAGCCACGGTTCATCACGTTGCACGCGCTGACGCAGGGCAGAAAACTTTTCGATAAGTACTGCCAGCAGTAGCACCAGAAAACTCATTGTTCGTCCCTCGGGTCAATCCTGCAAAGCCGCTTGAAACCTGCCCCAGTCGAAACAGGGGCCCGGATCAGTCTTGCGTCCCGGCGCTATGTCGCTGTGGCCACAAATGCGCTCGGGGGTAATCGCTACGTAAGCCTGTCGTAACTGACGCGTCAGGTCGATCAGTGCGTTGTATTGCGCATCGGTGAACGGCTGTTCGTCAGTGCCTTCCAGCTCGATGCCGACGGAGAAGTCATTACACCCCTCACGCCCGTCGAAGCTGGACACGCCGGCGTGCCATGCGCGATCAAGACAAGAGACGAACTGAATGACGTCGCCATCACGTTCAATCAGAAAATGCGCTGAAACGCGCAGGTCGGCAATCCCCATAAAGTAGGGATGCTCGGTGGTGTCCAGTTGGTTCTGGAAGAAAGCCTGCACTTTGCCGGTTTTGAATTGTGCCGGCGGCAGGCTGATGTTGTGGATCACCAGCAGCGATATCTCGCCTGTGGGTCGCGCATTGAAGTTGGGCGAAGGGCAGTGCTGCACGCCATCGCACCAACCGCTTGCGGGGTCCAGTTGCATGTGTGCTCCTTGTGCGAGCGGATGAGTGGCGTTGATTATGCCCGCGACAGAAACAGATGTGGGGGTTCACTCGCGGACCCGCAACGTAGGAAATGCCCTCTGTACGAGTCTCTCGTTACCTACGCACCAGTGCTCAGCGTTTTACATGAGTCCGGATAAGCCGAGAAAGCGGGGCTGGAACTGCGGCATCAGGCGGAATACAGGATCCCCGTGGGAGCTTGCTCACGAAGAGGCCGGTACAGCCAATGAAGATTTGCTGAACAATTAATCCACCTTCGCGAGCAAGCTCGCTCCCACGAGTGAACATCATCCTGTGGGAGTGAGCTTGCTCACGAAAGGGCCGGTACAGCAAATGAAGATTTGCTGAACAGTTAGGCCAACACATAGATGTAGGACCGACAACGTAAAACCGGGCGATCAGGCGCCCTTCAGCTTGCGCAGGTTGCTGATTACCGATTCCAGTGCACGGTCGAACAGCAATGCATCATCGAGGACCCGTACAGCACCGCGGCGAAACTCGACGGCAAGGCCGATGCGGGTTTTTTCCAGGACTTTCATACCGGTGCGGTTGACGAACACGTAGCGGCCGGTCGGCTCGACGATGGCGGTCAGTTTGCAACGCAGTTTGTGTTCTTCGTCTTCCTGAATCTCGACCCAGCAGCCGACGCGCAATGTGTCGACCATGCGCAGGCCAGCGTCGTCGTCTGGCAGTTGCACCGTCGGCTCGTTGAGCATGCGTTCTTCAGGGGCGATCAGAACGATTTCCTCGACCACCTCCATCATCGGCGGCCCTTCAGCAGGTTCAGCACCTGTTACATCTGCATCGCCTGGCAGCCCGTTGCCGCTCGCTTCCTGCAGGCGCGAGAAGTGCTGAAATGCCTGAACGTGCAACGACTCCAGCTGGCTGAAGAATTCGCTGGTGGCAAACGGATCAAACGCCGCACTGGTGAGCCCGTCGCGCAGCGACTTGAGCAGCCCCGGCACCAGGTCCAGCAGGCGTTGCAGGGCCTGCGGGTCGTCATGTTGCTCGACGCTCCAGATCAACTCGTCCATGGTCGTCAACCCGGCCTGCCATTCACTGGACTGCTCGCCATGTTTGAGACAGGTCAGCAGCAGCACCTTGCTCCAGGCCTCCTGCAACAGGCGCACAACCACTTCGGGCAAGGTTTTGCCGAGCAGACGCTGATTCAGTTCCTGCTGCACCTGGTGCCGGGCCAGTTCGGCGCGTGCGCGACCTTCTTCGGCATCACGGGTGCGTTGTTCAAGCAGCTCGCTGCGACGGCGCTCGTCGCTGGTGAAGGCGAGAAAGTCCGCCAGCAATTCGGAAAAGATCGCCGGATCGTCGACAAAGTCATTCAGCAGACGCTGCACGATTTGCTCGACATGCTGATAAAGCGAATCACGCTGAAAGTCGTCACGACCGCCCCAGCCCAGTGCGGCTGTCGCAATCTCATTGAGCAGGCGCCGGGCCGGATGACTGCCGCGACTGAAGAAGCTTTTATCGAGCACCGCGACCTTGAGCATCGGAATCTGCAGACGCCCGATCAGCGCACGTAGCGAAGGCGTCAGGTTGCGATCATCGAGGATGAACTCGAACAGCATGGCGATCAGATTGATCACATCTTCATCGCCGCCGCCAACAATCCTGGATTTGCCGGTCTTGACGTTGACGCGCGTCAGCAACTGTTCCAGTTGATTGCGCAGGTCGAAATCGTCAGCTGCGTCCTGAGAAGGCACGTATTGCTGCAGGTGAGACAGCAGACGCATTAGATCCTTGCTGGAAATCGGGCGTACTTCAGCATTGGGCTCGTGGCGCGGAACAAGGTTGCCACGCACGCTCAGCAGCAATTCCTGCAAGGCCGAGAAGACTTCCTGCACGCCCTTGTCGAGTTTGTCGGCAGCCTCGTTCAGCGCCGGATCGGACATTTCCGAAACACGACTTCTGGGTGCCGCGCGGTCGGACGAACGACGGGCAGGCAGGGCTTTCATGTCCGGCAACACACCCGTGGCGATCAGCAAACGGTTCGCTTCGCAATACAGGTGGTCGGTGTTGGCCAGAACGTATTTCTCGAACAACTTGAGAATGATCAGCTTGACCTTGATCTCGACGCCAAGGCTGCGCCCGGCCTCAAGAAAGAACCTGCAGAGCATCGCCGGCCCCAACGGGTTGTTTTCCTCGGCGATGGTCTGCGGAATCAGCACGTTCAGGCGCGCAGTCAGTTGGCCCAGCGCGAGACTGTCGCGACTCATGACCTTGCTGACCATCGCATCGACAGCCACGGTTTTCTCGAGCTCGTCGTTATGCACCAGCGCCAGCTTGTCGAATGACACGGCGGCTGGCAGGGCGGGCTCCTGAATTTGATACTGGCCCAGCGCCAGAAAAGACTCGTAGAACTTGTCGAGAAAGCAACGCTCTATGCTTTTACGCTTGAGGCGCAAGTCACGCATGGCTTCAAAAAAGATGTTCTGGTCGGTGTTGTTGGAGGCACGGTCAGCCATTTCGAACAGCGTGTCGTCCGCATTATCAAACAGCGCCTGCAGGGCATCCTTGAGCTGTTGCGCCGCTTTATCGCGGACCTGCAGCAGCACAACGGGTAATCGGGCCAGAGGCGAACTTGCCCCTTGCGCAGGGAGCAATTTGCTCAACGGCACTACTTTTTCGTCGTTCGGCATTACACCCCCTGACAGGAAACAACCTGAACCCCATCACACACGTGGCTTGCCACCCTCGTACTGTGAAGCGGCCCCCTTGGCCTTGCAGAAACGTCAAACTCATGACGTCAATTACAAGTCGGATTATCTTTCAAAACTTGTCATCAACGCCAGCGAGACTTTTCCCTCACTCTAGTGAGAAATGTGACAAGGCACTCATATGCAGCGATAGACCACGTTTTTTGCGTTCCATCGCAAACCAATTTGCCAAACCGACCAACTGCACGTTGGGCAAACCGGGCAAGAGCGCTGGCGCAGGTGGGTTAGCGCGATGCAGTGCCTTATACTCGGACGACTTTGTCAGTGGAGCCCGCTATGCCGAATTTACGAATTGCCGACCTGAGCGCCGAGATCGAAGCCAATGTGCGTCGCGCATTGCTTGAAGATGTTGGCAGCAGCGATATCACCGCCCAGTTGATTCCGGCAGAACGGCTGGCCAAGGCCACCATCATCTCGCGCGATGCCGCAGTGATCGCTGGCACTGCCTGGGTCGATGCGGTCTTTCGCCAGCTGGACCCGCGCGTGGCGGTGCACTGGCAAGTGGTCGATGGTGAATGTGTCAGCCCCAATCAGGCGCTGTTCCACCTTGAAGGCCCTGCCCGTTCGCTGCTCACCGGCGAACGCAGTGCACTCAATTTTTTGCAGATGCTTTCCGGGGTCGCCACACGCGCGAAATATTTCGCCGATATCGTGGCGGGCACTCAGGTCAAACTGCTGGACACCCGCAAGACGCTGCCGGGCCTGCGTATGGCGCAAAAATACGCAGTCACCTGCGGCGGCTGTCATAACCATCGCATTGGCTTGTACGACGCGTTTCTGATCAAGGAAAACCATATTGCAGCCTGTGGCGGCATCGCCCAGGCCGTGACAGCGGCGCACCGGATTGCACCGGGCAAGCCTGTCGAGGTCGAGGTCGAAAGCCTGGGCGAATTGAAACAGGCGCTGGACGCCGGGGCCGATATCATCATGCTCGACGAGCTGAGCCTGGATGACATGCGCGAAGCCGTGCGCCTGACCGCAGGCCGCGCCCGCCTGGAAGCCAGTGGCGGCATCAACGACGACACGCTGCGGGTCATTGCCGATACCGGGGTGGATTACATTTCCATCGGTGCGATGACCAAGGACGTGAAAGCCGTGGACCTGTCCATGCGCCTGAGCCTCTGACGCACCGGGCAGACGACTGTCACCAATCGCTGGGGAGTAGACGCTTTGGAACACTGGTTTGTCATGAATGCGGGCAAGCAGCTCGGCCCGATGGATGACGCTGCGGCGCGGCTGATCGCGCGCGAAGCGCCTGGGGCCTGGTGCTGGAAACAGGGCATGCCGGACTGGCTGCCGATCTATCAGGTGGCGAAGGTGCGCGCCATGAAAAAGGACGGCGTGACACCGTTCCCGGATCCGACGCCGGACATGATTCAGCCCAAGCCCTCAGGCCTGCCCGCACAGGCCGGCCCTACACCTGCGCCTGTACCCGCCAAACGTCCTTCGTTTACCCCGGACCCGAACGCCTCGGGCGGCTACGGTCAGGGGCAAGCGACCGATGGCGTGGATTTCAAGCTGTACGGCGCAGAAACCCAGTTTGTCGAGCTGGAACTTGATCCCGGCGAGAGTGCAGTCGCCGAAGCCGGGGCGATGATGTACAAGACCTGCGACGTGCAAATGGAGACTATTTTCGGCGACGGCAGCAATCAGTCGTCCGGGCTGCTGGGTTCGTTATTCGGTGCCGGCAAGCGCATGCTCACCGGCGAAAGCCTGTTTACCACGGTGTTCTCGCAACAAGGCTCCGGCAAGGGCCGGGTCGCTTTCGCTGCGCCCTACCCCGGCACCATCCTGCCCCTGAACCTGCGCGATTTCGGCGGCAAGCTGATCTGCCAGAAAGACAGCTTTCTGGCCGGTGCCAAGGGCGTCTCCATCGGCATCCAGTTTCAGAAGAAAATCCTCACCGGACTGTTCGGCGGCGAAGGCTTTATCCTGCAAAAGCTCGAAGGTGATGGCTGGGTATTCGTGCACATGGGCGGCACGGTGCGCAAGATCGAACTGGCCGCGGGCGAAGCGCTGGATGTGGATACCGGCTGCCTGGCAGCCATGACTCAGACGGTCGACTACGATATTCGCATGGTCGGCGGTGGCATCAAATCCATGCTGTTCGGCGGTGAAGGCGTGTTTTTCGCCAGGTTGACCGGGCCTGGCACGGTATGGCTGCAAAGCCTGCCCTTTTCGCGTCTGGCCGGGCGCATGCTGGCGGCCGGGCCGGCCGGTGTGGGCAGAAGCGAACGTTAATGTGACCACTTCGTCATTTGACCGAGGGCTATCCGACGCCCTCTTTGCCAAGGAAGCGACATGCAGATTACTCAAGGTCAACGCATCCCCCTTTCCACGCTGATTCAGGGCAACGATCTCACGCTGTCGATCGTGATCAAATCCGCGCATGTGATCGACTACGTCTGCTTTGGCGTCGATGCCAACGGCAAGCTGTCGGACGACCGCTACATGATCTTCTTCAACCAACCGACCAGCCCCTGCAACAGCGTAAAACAGGCCAACGGCGGGGATTTCCAGCTCGCGCTGGACGGCTTGCCAGCCTCCATCGATCGGTTGGTGTTCACCGCGTCCATCGATGGCGCGGGCGTCATGAGCGATATCCAGGCGAGTCATTTCAGCATTCAGCATCAGGGCCGCGAAGTGGCTCGTGGCGAATTCTCCGGCGCAACCTTCGCCGCCGAGAAAGCCATCATGGTTGCTGACATCTACCGCAAGAACGGTGAATGGCGCATCGCATCCAACCTGCAGGGCTACAACGCCGGGCTGGATGCGCTGGTGGTGCATTTTGGCGGCGAAGTCGCGGATGCGCCGCCGCCCGCGCCTGCCGCCCCTGCACGCATTTCACTGGAAAAGAAAATCGCCGACGCTGCGCCGCAGTTGATCAGCCTGGCGAAGAAGGCCCAGGTCAGCCTGGAAAAAGCCAAGCTGACCGACACCAAGGCACGGGTCGGCCTGGTGCTGGATGCGTCTGGCTCGATGAACCCGCAATACACCCGTGGTCACGTTCAGGAAGTGGTTGATCGCCTGATCCCCCTTGCCGTGCATTTCGATGACGACGGTGCGCTGGATTGCTGGGCGTTCGGGGCAAAGCCGCAGCAGTTGAATGCAGTCACGCTGAAAAACTTCCAGAACTTCATCAAGACCGATCACGGAGGCTGGAAAGACTGGGAACTGGGCTCACGCATCAACGATGAGCCGAAGGCGATGCGCATGGTCATCGACTATTACAAGAAGTCAGGCGACAAGACGCCGGTCTACATCCTGTTCATCAGCGACGGCGGCGTGCATCAGGACCGGGAAATCACCAAGCTGATGATCGAAGCCGCCAAGCTGCCGATCTTCTGGCAGTTCGTAGGCCTGGGTGGTCGCGGTTACGGCATTCTGGAAAAGCTCGATGACATGGGCGGCAGGGTCGTCGACAACTGCAACTTCTTTGCCCTGGACCGTCTGGACGAGGTGCCGGAAGAGAAGCTCTATGACCTGCTGATGGAAGAGTTTCCAGACTGGCTGAAAGCGGCCAAGGGTGCGGGGATCCTGTAGGGGGTGAGCATGCGCAACGATGATCTCAACTACTGACTATCGTGCGACGCTCCGCGTCGACATGCCGTTCAGGACGCTCCGCGTCCTCTTTGCGACGCAGAGCGTCGCGAAATGCGTTCCCACGCTGGAGCGTGCGGAACGATAATCTTAACTATCGTGCCACACTGGAGCATGTGAACGGATAGCCTTGTAACCAGCCAATACGTTCAAAAGCCCCAATAAAAAACCCCCGCCATCGCTGGCGGGGGTTTTTATTGGGCGTTGCTCGGGTTTAGCCGATTGCCACGCCGTGTGCTTCTGCCAACGGCTTCAGGCCGCCTGCGAAGCCTTGGCCAATGGCCTTGAACTTGAACTCGTCGCCATTGCGATACAGCTCGCCGAAGATCATCGCGGTTTCGGTCGATGCATCTTCCGACAGGTCGTAGCGAGCGATTTCCTTGCCGTCAGCCTTGTTCACAACGCGGATGTAAGCGTTTCCAACCTGACCAAAGCTTTGCTTGCGCTCTTCGGCCGAGTGGATGGTGACTGCGAAAACCAGCTTCTTGACTGCAGCTGCCAGGCCAGTGAGCTTGACCGTTACCGACTCGTCATCACCGTCGCCAGCACCGGAGCGGTTGTCGCCCAGGTGTTCAACCGAACCATCGGTCGATTTCTTGTTGTTGTAGAAAATGAAGCTGTTGTCGTCCAACACCTTGCCATTTTCGCCAACGATGAAGATCGACGCGTCCAGATCGAACTCGGTGCCATCGGTAACACGTGGATCCCAGCCCAGGCCCACGGTGATTTCTGTCAGGCCCGGGGCCTCTTTCGACAGGGAAACGTTACCGCCTTTACTCAGACTTACTGCCATGTTCGTAATCCTTTTCAGAAAAATGGTTAGGCGTGAATCAGAAATTCATGCCGAAAGAGTTGGCAACAGCTTTCAGGCCACCGGCATAACCCTGGCCAACCGCACGAAACTTCCACTCGCCAGCGTTGCGATACAGCTCGGCAAACACCATTGCAGTTTCGGTCGAAGCGTCTTCTGCCAGGTCATAACGAACAACTTCAGAGCCGGACTTTTCATTCAGGACGCGGATGAACGAGCCACCCACCTGACCGAAGTTCTGCTTGCGGCTGTCGGCATCGTGAATGGTCACGACAAAAACGACCTTGTCGACATCGGCAGGTACGCGGGTCAGATCGACCTTGAGCACTTCGTCGTCGCCGTCGCCAGCACCGGTACGGTTGTCACCGGTGTGTTCGACGGATCCGTCGGCGCTCTTGAGCTGGTTGTAGAAAATGAAGTCAGCTTCACTGCGGACCTTGCCATTGGCGCTCAGCAGGAATGCGCTGGCGTCCAGGTCAAACTCCTGGCCGTCAGTGGCACGCGGATCCCAGCCCAGACCAATCAATACGCTGGTCAGGGTAGGGTCGGTTTTCGACAGCGAAAGGTTGCCACCTTTTTGCAGAGTCAAAGCCATGATTCGTTTATCTCCTTTATCCAGTGTTTACGCTTTTTCTTCGGCAGGTTCTTCTTTACCCGGGAAGAGCAGGCTTGCAACGATACCGATGATCAGCACGACAACCACGACCAGCAAGCTGGCGTTGGCGCTGATTTCGTAACCGTGATGGAACAGATGGTTGGTCGCGTTCAGGCCCAGTTTGATGGCGATGAAGAACAGCAAGGCGATAACTGCCTTCTCCAGATGCACCAGGTAACGTTTGAGGGCTTCAAGTACGAAATACAAGGTACGCAGGCCCAGAATCGCGAACAGCATGGCCGAGAACACGATCAGAGGCTCACGGCTCACTGCGATGATTGCAGGCACAGAGTCGAAGGCGAACAGTACGTCGGAGATCTCTGCCACGACCAGACACAGGAACAACGGGGTCGCGAACAGAGCGCCTTTGGCGGCCAGTGTGATACCGGCGTTTTCCGGTTTCTTGACTTCTTCTTCCAACACCGAACGACGCACGAAGAAGTTGCTGCCGTGCAGTTTTGGCCACACCGGGAACAGTTTCTTGGCGAAGCGATAAGCCATGTGTTGCGAGTAGTCGACTTCTTCGTCGTCGTCATCACCCGCTCTGAGCATCATGATGGCTGTCCAGGCAACGATGACCGCAAACACCACTTCGACCCACGGGCCCAGCGCCAGCAGGCCTGTACCGATGGCGACGAAGATGCCGCGGAAAACGATGGCACCGATGATGCCCCAGTACAGAACGCGGTGGCGCAGGCCATCCGGAATCTTGAACCAGGAGAACAAGGCCATGAACACGAACAGGTTGTCGACGCTCAGCACTTTTTCCAGCGCATAACCGGTCACGAACAGCGTGGCAACTTCGGAGCCATGCTGCACATACAGGAAACCGGCGAAAGCCAGCGAAATGGCGACCCAGAAAATCGACCACGCCGAAGCTTGCGCGAGGGTGATCGGCTTGTTTCCGCGATGGGAAAACATATCGATAGCCATGGCCGTAATGGCCAGACCGACGAAAACCGCCATCGTGAGTGGAGGGAAGCCTAGAGAGGTGCTTTCCATTTAACTGCGTTCCTTAGGGTAAAAAATTACAGGTCGAAATCGGACGGGTTGAGGCCAAGCTCTCGGCAGATCGTGCGGCAGACTTCCCGCTCTTTCTCATCGAAGCTGCCATCGGCACCACCGATAGCACAGCAGACGCGCACCAGCAAACGGGAGGCATCTTCTTTCTTTTTGATCTTGCCGATGGTTTTCAACGCTTCGGCACGGCCAATTTCAAAATCGAACTCAAACTTGGAGCAGGCTTCCTGGAAGCCTTGAATGACTTCCTTCATGTCGAAAACTTTCAGTTCCTGAGAGTTTTGAATGAAACCGGCCATTTTCTGCTTTTCACTGGAGCTGATATCACCGTCAGCGGCCGATACCAGGGCACAGCCGGAAACTACAGCGTCCATGAATTCGCGATTCTTGAACTTCGAGACTTCGGAAGCCAGCTTGTCGCGAGCAGCTGTTGCGTTTGTTTTCAACCAGTCCAGCATGTCTATCTCCCATGAGGCGGCACAGCCAGCCCAGAAATACCACGGTATTGTTTACTTGGAACCGGCAGCCCAGCGCATGCCCCAGCCATAGGCCTTGTCCATGTTGCTGTGGCCGTTATGAAAATCGACACAGCGCGTCACCTTGACCGCACCGTTGTCGTTTTCCAGCAAAGCAATTGCACACATGCCCTGGCGACCACCTTCTTCATTGAGGCGAACCTCGATGGGCGGCTGACCTGGCGCGTGAATGGTGACAACTCCGTCGGTTTCTTTCCAGTTCGGCGCACCTTCGTAGATGAAGGCATAGACCAGAATTCGACGGATCTTGTTCCAGTGGGCACCGTTGATGTGCAGCCACTCGCCGTCGCTGATCGAGCCGGTACGGTCATCACCCATCAATTTGATGAAAGGCTCGTCATTGAGCGAACCAAACGAGTTGCCCAGCGCCTGAACCGCGCCTTTGAAACCGTCCTGCAATTCAAAGAGGCAGCCTACATCAAGGTCGATGGCCGTGCTCTTCTTCATCGAGAAGAAGCCGCCGCCTTTGGTGTCGTTGCGACGGTTCCAGTTCAGGTTGACGCGCATCTCGCCGAAGCCGGCACTGGATTTTTCCAGACTGATCGAAGCCCGGGTCTTGTCCAGCGTGATCTTGCTCAGGTTGACGGTCGACTTGGCCGCTGGCGCTGGAACAGGTGCAGGTGCAGGTGCAGGTGCAGGTGCAGGTGCAGGTGCAGGTGCAGGCTGATCCTGAGGCGCAGAGACTTCAACACCAAAGTTTTTTGCCAGTGGCTCAAGGCCGCCGGCAAAGCCCTGGGCGACGCAGCGGAATTTCCACGCGCCCTGGCGCAAATAGAACTCGCCCAGAATCAGCGCGGTTTCTTTCATGCCGTTGGTAGGGATATCCGCTTCAATGCCGCCGGTAATGTTCAGAGCCAGGCGCGACACGCTACCAAAGCTGGCTTTGTTCTCGTAGATGGTCGCGGTCAGGGCAACTTTCTCGATGACAGGGTCAAGGCGGCCGGTATCGAGGCTGAACACCGCACGACCGGCCGACGCTTCCGTCTGCTGGACCGCGCCGCCGTTCACGCTTTTCTGGCCGTAGAAGCACATGTCCTGATCGCCACGCACCTTGCCGGAACTGGTCAGCAGGAACGCAGATACATCGATATCCGCATCCGCGAGCGGAGAATAAATGATCTCCACCGTCAGCGGACCGGCAGCGACTGGGGCGTTGGCGCCCGGGACAAGTTGGGTCATGCGCGCACAGCTCCAATGGCCAGTTCAACCAGATCATCGGCAGTACGGCCGTTGGTGGCCTGGCCTACGGCGGTGAAATCCCAGCCGGACGGCGTACGCGACAGATAAGACATCACCACGCCCGTGTGCTGGCCTTTCTCGGACAGATCAAAGCGGCCCAGTTCGTTGCGCGTGCCCAGATCCACGATGCGGCAGTAGGCATTGGCGACTTTTTCGAAGTTTTGACCGGTGAACGAGTTGACGGTGAACACCAGATACTTGACCGTTGCTGGCAGTTTTTCCAGGTCAACGCTGATGGTTTCATCATCGCCAGCGCCTTCGCCAGTACGGTTGTCGCCGGAGTGCTGAATGGCACCGTCACGCGATTGCAACTGACGAAACCAGACCAGATCGAGCGGCTTTTTATCGGCATCGAGCATGATGCACGAGGCATCCAGGTCGATATCGCCGCCGCCACCGCCGAGTAGTTTGCCGAAGAAACCACTGGCTTTCTCAGGGTCCCATCCAAGGCCCATGCTGACTTTCTTGAGGCCGGTGCCAGCGGTTTTCTCGAGGGAAATCGTCTGGTTCTTTGCCAAAGTGAGTGCCATTTTTCGCTCCATGTGGTCGTCGGAATACGGATAAAAGTGTTACAGCCTTACCGTGTTGGCCCGTCTTTGCCATCGGGATTGTGTAACTTGGCGTTAACGGGGCCTTTGTAACGGCCTCGGCGCCACGTCGGATGGAACAATCGCCAGTGCGCATCCTGAGCAGCGGCAAGCAATTCGTGATCACCTCGCGTGTCGCCCCAGGCGCGAACCCGGAACTGCGTCAGCGGCCCGTAGACGCTTTCAAGACGCGCCACCTTGGAGTCGCAACGGCAATTACTGCCCTCGATCAAGCCGGTCAACTTGCCGTCGATGACTTCCAGATTGGTGCCGATCAGCTCCACTTTCAAGCGATCAGCGAAGGGTTGCAGGACCATAGCAGGCGATGCTGAACAAAGCGTGACAATGGCACCCTTTTCGATTTCAGCCGCGATGGACTCAAGCGCGGCAGGACGCATCAGGCGTTTCCAGTGCGACTGGCAGAAGGCTTCGGCCTTCTGTTGCAGCCACTGCACTTCAACGCCGCTCAGAAACGCCTTGATCAGCCGGCCTTTGAGTTCGTCACGGGTCAGGCGCTTGGTCAGATAGCCAAGGCTGGGCAGCACCAGCCGCGCCATGCGTACGGAGAAAACACGTTGCCCGAAGGCGAACTTGAGAAACGGAACAAAGCTGTCGTGCCGGGTAATCGTCCCATCGAAATCGAACACCGCCAGCAAGCGTTGTTCCACTTCGATTTCAAGATCAGGTCCTACCGGTGCAAGATCAGGTTCTACGGTTTCAAGGTCAGGTTCTATCATCTAGCTAACTGCCTCAGCGAGTCGAATGCTGGCATCCATGATCGAAGCGGGTGTGGGTAACACTCCGTGCCATTTGGCGCGCTCCATGATGTGGGTTGCCCACTTGTAGTGGGTGGCCGGTTCACACATCGCATCGTTGTACTTGAACACGGCGGGCGCCACAGAGTTCAAAATCATCCGGGCGGAGTTCATGTCCTCCAGACTGACGCGTAGTGCATTCTGAATGATATTGACCTGCGAGGGGTGAATTGCCGTCTTGCCGACCAACCCATTGGTAATATCGAGCGCCAGTTCCTGTTCAAGAATGTCTGGCGTGGCGAGCTGTTCGAACACCGGCGCGGTGAGCGCAAAGCCCTGCGCGCCCATCACCCCCGCCAGCATCGGGATCACATAACCCATCGGCGTTGAATACAAAGTCATGGCCGGATTGCGGCGCAAGCCCAGGCAGCCCATCAGGTCATTGCCACCGATGCGCAGGGCGATGATCCGCTCGTGCAGGCTGGCTTTGAGCGCCTGCCCCAGCTCGACCATGGCCGTCGGGTTGAACACTTCCGGAGTTTCCAGTGTAGGCATCAATGCCAGCGCAGGGTTGGTAACCGCCGCCTCCCAGCTCGTCAGACTTTTCAGCGACAGCTTGGGGACAACGAACCCGTCAACGTGGGCCATCAACGGCCAGTCGTTGAGAATACGCGCCATCGCCGCGTCACGCGGGCGAACGAACAGCAGCGGGCCATTGGCCGGACGGCCGCCCCGATCGTGGATGCGGGTCAGCACCTGGCGCAGGTTGAGCAATGCGGTGTCGACATCAATCAGCGCGACTGCATCTTCCAGGCAGACAACCAGCGAACGCAGCTCGGGAATCTTTTCGCCGAACACCACATCGACGATGTCGTCTCGGGTAGCGGGCATGTACAGCGTTGCCCCCAGCGCGTAAGGCGAGAATAAGGCCATTAGCCGAGACTCCGTATGATGGTCACCGCCCGATAGGGCCCCAGGACATCGCCGACTTCTTCAACGGGGATGCCCGCTTTTTCAGTCAAATGCAGCAGCAATTGCACGTCACTGTCAGCCAGATTGCGGACCAGCACGTGATCCGGCACGCGGCGCATGACTGCCCGTGTGGCTTCGGCAATGCCGGGCTTGACGCGATTCAGGTTATTGACGTCGAAGCGCTCGGCCAGCGCGCCGATCACCCGGGATGCCCTAGCTTTGAGTTCGCTTCGCTGCTGAGGCGTCCAGGGTGCCAGCGTCAGCGCACATTCTTTCTGACGACGCTGGATGTCGATCTGTTCAATAAAACCGCGTGTAACGTCGTGCGCCTGCAAATGCTCATAGACCACGCAACCATGCAGCCCGCCGTCGGTCGGCCAGATAGAGCGCGACACCAGCCCGGACACCGTTGCACCCAGAATGCCGGACGGAATCACCCAGTCTTCAGCAGACGCCGCCAGCCAGGCGCTGCCGCATGGATCGGCGAGCACCACCAGACGCGGGTCTTCGGGGAAACGTGTGTCGCCTGCCAGACTGCGGCGGATCTCGCCGGAGATCGCGCCTTTGCCGGTCCAGCCGTCGACAAACACGATGTTCTGCGCGCCGTGAGCCTCAATGATGGCCTCCAGCGCTACGGTATCGATGCCGCGATCGCGGACAATGCTGATGCCGTAGTGATGCGCTTCGCGATCAAGGTCAATCAAGGCCCGACGCAACAGCACACCGAGCGGCAAACCGGCGCGCACGAATGACACCAGAATAATCGGCGAGCCGTCGTATTCACGATCGAGCGCCTGCGCCAGCGCCTGCACATCAGCAGCCATGCGCGCGCCGTTCTGGCTGAGCGCCAGCTCGTACAGCGCCTTGTGGGCAGCACTGGGCGCGGATTCTTCGCTGATCATTTCCGAATAGTGTTTTTGCCGCGTCTGGATCAGGCGTTCCTTTTCCTCGACGCCGGTGGTCTGCATGTCGACGCTGCGCAGCAGAAAATGCACGTCGTCGCTCAGGTAGCTGCCGCTGCCGACCGTGTCGAGCCCGTGAACGGGATCACTCATGTGCCGCTCCGACAAACATTTTCGCCAACTGGCTGCGCGCAGGCGTCGCCCACCAGTGGCACTCGTCCATGAAACCCAGGTCGGTGATGCTGTCGCCAAAACCGAGCACCGGGCGTTCGCCATTGATCGCCAGGTCACGGCGCAGCCATTCCTGAACGGCGTAGCGCTTGGCCAGCCCCTCGGGCAGGAAAGCCAGATTGTTGCCGTTACCGTGGATGTGCATGCCATCGAGCAAGCCTCGGGCCTGCATTTCGGCGAGTACCTTGGTGAGGATGCTGTCGTCGCTTTCGTTGTGCTTGGTCACCACGTAATGAAACAGCTGCGCCTCTTCAACCACCCAGCCACGCAGTGAAAAGCCCATCTCCTGACCGATTGCCAGCGTGGTGGCAGACAATTCATGCAACCGCGACTGATAGCTGGCCAGGGTCTGCTTCATCTGCTCGTTCCAGTCAGGGTCCAGTCGCCCCATGACATCGAGCATCACGCCGCCGTGCGAACAGATCGCGCCGGCAGTGAACGGCAATTTCACCCGGCTGTAAGCCTCGACACTGCGCGCGGTCACTGGCACCACATCGGCGTGCGCCAGTAGCCAGTGCGCAAAGGACTTCTGCACGTTGGTCATGTAGCCGTTGGCATTGCCGCTGATATCCAGCGTTGCGACGTGCTTTTCAATGTCAGCCGGTGTTTTGCGCGCGGTCTGGAACAGGGTGTCGTCCAGATCGACGAAGATCAGCGGGCGGTCGTTACTCATCGCAAATCACCTCGGCGTTCAGCGCTTCAATCAGCTCGGCGGGTACGGCCTGCCTTGGGGTTTCGGTGCAGATCAGCACCCGGTCAAACTGACCCGGCCGCACGTTATAAAGAAAGTTGGGGATGCCCAGCCCGTAGTTGTCCGAGAACGACAGCGCGTGATCGATGGCATGCCCCAGCGCAATCGGCGAACGGCTGGTGGAGCTGAAATGCACATCAGCTCCGGCTTTCTCCAGGCGCTCGGCCAGCAGAAACGGACGCCAGACAAACTCGCTGGTGCCGACCACCAGAACACGCTCGCCCTTGTTTACCGTAAGGCCAGGCGCCAGCGTATCGGCAACCGCCAGCACGCCCATGCGCCCCCAGTCGTTGGCGGTCACCAGCGGCCAGTCGCCCATCGCAACGGTGCCGACTTCCGGCATTTCTGGCAGCGGCGCGCTGGCGTCCTCGTCAAAGGAATACGAGCCCTGCAACAGCGATACCTGCTCCGCCGAAGCGCCCATCGATGTGCTGACCGCACCTGCCGACCAGTCGGTGAGCACGCAGGTCACCACCCGCTCGATCTTGCTCAGCCCGGCCTCGACCAGCGCCTGATGCAGATTGATGAACGTCTTGCCCGTCGACGCTTCGTCATCGACCAGCACCAGCGAACGTGCACCGAGCATCATGTCGCGCAGCGCAGTATCGGCAGGCAGGTGGATCAAGTGCGCGCTGGCGTGGCTGTGCTCTTCTTCAAAGCGGGCAAACAGCTCGGTGCCGGTTGGATGGCGCGTACTGACCAGATACAGCGCATCCGAGCGTGTTTCGCTGTAGGCACGGTGCACACCGGCACCCAGGCCGACGGCCGTTTCGGCCATGCCGATGACCAGCACCGGGCCTGGCAGGTCTGCCGGAATCTTGTGCGCCAGGTCCTGAAAACTCTTGAGCATTACGCTCGGGCGCGCCGGGATGTGACGGCCAAGCACCCGCGAAACAAACAGAAACGCGCGCTTGGGATTGCGCCGCTCGGCAAAGCCGAACAGTGAATCCGGGGCAATGGTGGACGAATCGACACTGACGTCGAGGCGACCACGAAGCAGATCAGCACGAAGCTTTGTAGGGTTGGAAAAAGCTGCGCTGCTGTCCATCGATATATTCCTGATTAACGGGGCCGCAGCCCCTGGCGCCTGCAACATGGGCAGGCAACACCGACTTCATTGGCGAGAGGCTTCGACGAGCCATAACGATGACTGGAAGGTGCGTGAGATTTCTGTGGTGGTGTACGACCTTTCCGCACGGGCCTGCGGCGCGTTGATGCGGCACGCCTGTAGAAAGGACAGCAGCAGTGCGGATTTCACTGCAAAATTCATGTTTTGCCCGTCCGGTACCGTGGACGTCACCATGCCGATGACTGCGCCGCCGTTGTCGAACAACGGGCTGCCACTGGACCCCGGCTGAATGGGCGCAGTGAACTGGAACAGGCTGGCATCGTTGTGCAGGCCGAACAGCCCGGAAATACCGCCCTGCGTCACCTGCAACCCGCCGCCGGAAATGGACGCCAGTGGGTAACCCAGCACCGCCACGGTATCACCCGGTTCACAGCCCTGCCCCTCGCGGAATGTAACCGCAGACAACGGCGACGCGCCCTGCACCCGCAGCAAGGCGATATCGTTGCGGCGGTCGATCACAACGGGCTCGGCCTTGTAGCGGCCTTCCAGCGAATTGATATAGAGCACGCCCATGTCTTCAATCACATGGGCGCAGGTCATGACGTGCGCCGGCCCGACCGCAAACGCGGTGCCGGTGGCCGAATCGTGCCGTGGACCACCCGCCGGCCCACCCGCCCCGCCAGACGGGCGACGCGGATGACGATCGTCCACTTCCAGACCGATCTTGCGGCCGAACGCCGACAGCCCGTACGCCGAGCCTTCGCTCAGCGCACGAAATTTCCATTGGTCGTTGCGCTTGTAGAACTCGCCGATGATGATCGCCGCTTCGCCGTTATCGCGCAGGTCCAGGCGATGCTCGATATCGGCATCCACCTTGAGGCGCAAGCTGGCAAAATCGCGGATCGGGCCCATCGCGGCGTACACGTAAACCATCAGCAATACGCGATCACTGCCCGCCGGGAGCCTGTCCAGCTTGAGCGTGCAGCCAACATCCTGGGGGCCGCCGCTCCACTCCATCCAGCTTTGCTCTTGATGCAACAGCGCCGGGTCGCCCATGGGCTGGCGTTTTTCGTTGACCGCCAGCAGCGCCACGGCGGCGTATTCACCGAACACCGAAGATGTACCGCTCTCCAGGTTCCAGGAGCAGTGGGCGTTAGCTAAAGCAGTGTTTGCACCTGGCGCCAGAAGCCGCATGCCCGATCCTCCTTGATAAGAGCGATTATTGATAGCAAAAATCTATTATCCTGATCAAACCGTAGCCCGTACAGCGACGGTTATGGCCTTGACCCGGATATCCTCAAGCCAATGTGTTTCCGGTTCTTTCAAGCCGAGACGCCGCGCAGCAAAAATGCCCGGCAGGTTAACGCCGGTTTCGCGCGTGTAACCGATCCCGCCCGAGTAGCGCGGGTTGATCTCCAGCAAGCGTGGCGTGCCGTCAGCGTCGTCGCGGGTCTGCACATTGATCAGCCCGTCACAGGCAAAATGCTCGGCGGCTCGCACCGCCAATTGCACGGCTTCGCTGTCGCGCTCGAACGTCTGATTCAAACCCACCTTGCGCCGCCCGACAAACGCGACCGCCTTGCCGTGCTCGCAGACCATGTCCACTGAACACTCGTTGCCGGGCATGTAAGGCATGAGCAACATCGCCGGGCGCTCATCGGCCTGACGATAGGCATTAAGGTACGCCTGAAACGTCGTTTCGCGCGCATCAGGGTTGGCGAAACAGCGAAAATCGTCGACATCGGTCTTGAACCGCCAAAAACCACGGCCATAAATCCCGACCACCGGCTTGATACACACCTCGCCCGAGACCGACAAAGTGTCATAGGCCGCTTGCAGCTCCTCAGTGTTGCAGGCAGTGATGGCGGGGATACACGCCAGCCCCGCCGCCTCGGCCGCCGCCGTGAAACGACTCTTGTCATCGACATCCAGAAACGTTTGCAGGGACGTTCCGCCGGTAACGAGGTCCAAGCCTTCAGCGACAAAACGAGCACGCTGCGCTTCATAAACGCCGCCGATTCGCCCGGCGACGATCGTCTTCACGCCCAGCGAGCGAGCGGTTTCGAGCACCCAGTCGATGCGCTCTTCATTGTCGACCGGCTCTTGCAGCGCCACATCGGCCTGCCCGGTAATTTCGGAGCGTTGCTGGCGATGGGAAGCAATAATCTTTACCGACGCAGGCAATGCATCGCGCGCGCCCATGATCACTTCGCGCTGGCTGGACTGCCCTTCAAGGAACCAAATCATGTCAATCTCCGGAAGACTGCGCCGCCTGAAACGGCCTTGTCGAATTTTGTAATAACTGTTTTGCTTCGAATACGTTCGGATTAGGGCAAAGTCACGCAATTTTAAACAGAGGACGCTGGTATGAAGTGGCTTAAAAGGTCGATTTGGCTTGTGGTATTCGTTGCACTCGGGATCGGCGCATTAAGCCTCTACTACGTCCTGCCGCGCCATGATGTCGTGATGATCACCGGCGTGGAAGTCAAAAGAATGGACGCCGACGGCGTGGTCAACGCCGAAAACCCGGCAGACGGCCCGACGCGCGACGTGTACTTCATCAACACCGAAGACCCGGACACCAAAAAGGTCGTGGTCTACCGCAACGAAGACACCGCCTGGAGCTTCCCGTGGTACTTCAAATTCGACTCCGCCGACATCCAGGCCAAAGCCCAGGGCTACTCACGTGATGCACAGCAACTGGCGCTGATTCGTTATTACGGCTGGCGGATAACGATCCTGTCGATGTTTCCCAACGTGACAGAAATCGAAGCCGTGACGAGTCGTGATCAGCCGTTTCCGGTTTTCAATACGGTGTTTTTTGTGGTGGTTGGGTTGCTGGTGGTGATTGTGGTGGTTGGGGTTAGGAGGAGGTTCAAGGGGCGGGCGCGAGTTGATGGGGTTGTGTAGTGGTCAACTCATCCCGGACACGACGTTAAGGTTTTTCTCGTACTGAGCGGGCGCCAGTCCATCATTGAACTGGTGTGGCCGAATCCAGTTGTAGCGATGCATCAGATAATGACTGATATCCCGC
>NZ_ATDK01000249.1 GCF_000444135.1 Pseudomonas avellanae BPIC 631 | reverse complement strand
CCTACGCCCTGCGGGCAGAAACACGCTGTGTGGCAGCGGACCGGGCGACGCTTCGCTTGTCCGCGAACTGCAGGGAA
Source organism: Pseudomonas avellanae BPIC 631 (assembly GCF_000444135.1). Taxonomy (GTDB): domain Bacteria; phylum Pseudomonadota; class Gammaproteobacteria; order Pseudomonadales; family Pseudomonadaceae; genus Aquipseudomonas; species Aquipseudomonas avellanae. The sequence goes on along the minus strand of NZ_ATDK01000249.1, from coordinate 11,269 downwards.
CCGGCAGCAAAACCAGCCGCCTCGCAGATCAGACAGAAGCCCGCCCTGATGGCATCCTGAGACGGTTATATCAGTTGACCTTGACCTCGTTGAACTTGAGTACGTTGTCCTTGTTCTCGCGATCACGGAAGGACAGCTTCAAGGCAGGCGACTGCTTGACCTTGCCCTTGGCCGCTTCAAACGTCATTGTCACGCGGGTAGGGACGTTGCGGATCAGCTGGAAATTGTCCCCGCGGTCGGACTTGGCATCGCCGACACGCATTTGCGAAAGGCCCAGCGCGCCACCGGTTTCCTCGAACAGGCTGATCGGGTTCACAAAGCGGAAATCCCGGTCTGCACTCTTGTTGGTCAGCTCCAGTGTACAGGTCGGCGATTGGCCGTTCTGGTCACAGCCCAGCAACTCGATGTCCAGGTTGTCCACGTTTTCGGAACGCTTTCCGAATATGTTGGCGTTGTCATTCTCGGTGAACAGTGTCTGGCTGCGGGCGAAATCGACCGAGGGCTTGGCGTACTCGCCGCCCAGTTTGAAGAACACCGCGCAGAGAAACAGAGCCAGTCCCAACCAGACGCCGAGCTTGAGTACCGAGGGAAGCTTTCTGGCGAGGATTGCGATGTACAGGCCGCAGAGCATCATGGCAGTGCTAACGATAATGATCAGGGTTTTCCAATTGATGAAATCAACCCTGAGGCCAAGAACAGCAGGGTCTGGAAAAAAGTACGTGAAAATACTCCACATGGCCCCGATCATGCCGGTAACGCTTATCGATATTTTGGCTAGAATTGCGTAAAACTTGCTTGTTCGTGGTGCTGCGTCCATTGCTGTTTTGCCTTGTTCGGGTTGCGGAAATGCGTACCGATGCGCTTGAACAGCAGTATCGGCGGGTTAGGGGCCTTGGGATGAGGCGTCTGTACAATCCGTGTTCAATCGCGCAGATCCAGAGGTGCCGGATACGCGAGCCTAGAGGTGCGAGAGAGCCAGAAGGGCGATGGGCTATGCCATCGCCGCGGCATTATCCTGCAATTGGATCACAAAGTGCAGCGTTTACGCATTCTGCCTGGATCGATCCCTGAGCAACGCCAGCAATGCAGTCAGCGGCAGCAGCGTGCCTGCGATCAACACCCAGGTCCAGCCGCCGTGATCGAACAACGGGCTGGCCACCGCCGAGCCAATCGCGCCGCCGATGAAAATGCTGGTCATGTACAGCGCGTTGAGTCGGCTGCGGCTCGCGGCGTCCAGTGCATAGACGGTGCGCTGGCCCAACACCATGCTGGTCTGCACGCAGAAATCCAGCACCACGCCGGTTATCGCCAGGCCGATCACGCTGTAGACCGGATGAACAAGGCCCGGAAGAAAGCTCAATGCCCCGAACAACAGTGCGCCCAATGACGCTATCCGCGTATAGCCTGCGTCTGCCAAACGGCGGCTGATGGGCGCCGCGATGGCACCAATGGCACCGATCAAGGCAAAAAGGGCGATCTGGGTTTGCGACAGCCCGTGATTGCGCGACAGCTCCAGCGGTACGGCGGTCCAGAACAGGCTGAACGTCGCAAACATACAGGCCTGATAAAAAGCACGCTGGCGCAGTACAGGCTGGGTCCGCAACAGGGTCCAGAGCGAGAACAGTAACTGGCCATAGGAAGCACGGTGGTCAGGCGCGCGTTTGGGCATGGTGGTCGCCAGCACCACGCTGATACCGATCATCACCACGGCCGCCGAACCGAACACCGCACGCCAGCCAAAATGGTCAGCCACCAGGCTGGCGATGGGCCGCGCGAGCAGAATCCCCAGCAGCACCCCGCCCATGATGCTGCCAACCACCCGGCCGCGCGATTCTTCCGGTGCCAGATGCGCCGCCAGCGGGATCAGCATCTGTACCGACACCGAGCTGAAACCGACCAGCAACGAGACCAGCAGAAACAGATTCGGCTGCTCGGCAAATGCAGCGCCCAGCAGGCTGAGCACCGCAACCGCCGTGGTGACCAGCATCAACCTGCGGTTCTCCAGCAAATCACCCAGCGGCACCAGAAAGAACAGGCCCAGCGCATAACCGATCTGCGTCAACGAAACGATCAGACTGGCCGCCGTACTCGACAGCCCGATATCCGGGGCAATCAGCTCGATGATCGGTTGCGCGTAGTAGATATTGGCGACAATCGCGCCGCAGCAGAAGGCGAACAGCATCACCAGACCGGGCGTCATGGTCACGGTGTTGTGCGCAGATTGGGACGAGTGGGGCATGGAAAGTCTCGCTTGAGCGTAAACCTGGCAAGCACGTCAGGCGCGTCTGTCAGGCGGGATGTTGACTGATGGCAAGCGGGCTAACGGTTTTGTTGGGGGATAAGTAGGTGCGGCGAGTTGATACAGGATATTTCTGTGAGTGATGGGTGGAAATGAGCCAATGTGTGGCGAAGTCTTCACGGTACGCACAGTAATGCCATAATGCCGACCGTCATCGTGTTCTGGATCAATCCCCTCAGGGACCTTCATGGAAATCAAAAGCTTCAGGCTTATCAATGTGGGACGTTTCAGCGATCTGGAAGTCGCTCTGGCGCCTACCGAAAGGCACCCATCGAAGGTGACCGTGCTGGTCGGCAATAATGGGGCGGGGAAGACTACGCTGCTCAAGTCTGTCGCTACAGCATTGAGCTGGCTGGTAGCGAGGGTCAAAACGCCTAAAGGTGTTGGAATCAGAATCAACGAGGATACGATTCAGAACGGCGCGGCGACTTCTTCAATTCGTGTTGACGCTTACAATGACCAGATTATCGACCCGCTGATTTGTGGAGCTGATTTTTACTGGGAGATTGCCGGAACTCTCAAGGGGCGCAAAGCTACTTCGTCTACTGTGCTGGGCGAGCTGAGTATGCTGGCAGAGGGGTACCGCTCACAGTTGACGGCCAAAAGCGATTCATCTCTTCCTCTTCTGGCCTTTTATCCAGTTGAACGCTCAGTGATTGAGATACCGCTCAAAGTCCACGCCAAACACACCTTCGATCAACTGGACGGCTACGACAACGCCTTGGGTCGTGGAGTGGACTTTCGCCGCTTTTTCGAGTGGTTCAGGGAGCGCGAAGACAGCGAGAATGAAACGGGTATCTCGACAGAGCTGCTGAATGAACTGTCTCAAAAAATCCTGGTTGATACAGAACTCTGGAAAGTACTGTCCAGAGAGCATGCCTCGTCGCGTGACCGCCAGCTGACTGCGGTCAGAAATGCGGTCGCAGCCTTCATGCCCGGCTTCACAAACCTGCGCGTCAAACGCAAGCCGCGCCTGCATATGGCGATCGATAAAAATGGCAAGACGCTGAACGTGTCCCAGCTGTCGCAAGGCGAAAAATCGATGATGGCGCTCGTCGGCGACATCGCCAGACGCCTCGCTATGATGAACCCGGCGCTTGAAAACCCATTGCACGGCAATGGCATCGTCCTGATCGACGAAGTTGATCTGCACCTGCACCCCAAATGGCAACGCAGCCTGATCGCCCAGCTCACCACGACGTTCCCCAATTGCCAGTTTCTCCTGACCACGCATTCGCCGCTGGTCATCAGCGACAGCAAGGATGTGCTGGTGTATGTCATGGACGATGGGCAGTTGCGTGAGCAGGATGGTCTTTACGGGCTCGATGCCAATCAGGTGTTGTTGAGTGTCATGGACACGGACATCCGAAACGAGGCGGTTCAGGCGTCTCTGGATGAAATGCAGCACTTTTTGATCAGAGGGGAGCTTGATGAGGCTCGAACTATTTATGGAGTGCTGGCTGGCGAGTTATCTGCAGATCACATCGAATTGGCCAAGGCTTCGCTACTGATCCGCAAGCTGGAATTACGTCGTGCGAAAGATTGAGAAGGGAAGTCTCGCATTGCTGGAAAAATGGAAGCGTGCGAACAAAGGAAAGAAATACACCGACCTCGTGGGGCGTGAAGATATCAAGGATGCCATTCGTCATGCCTGTGTCACCGAGCAGCATGGTTTGTGTGCCTATTGCTGCTGCAGAATCACCACTGAGAAAGACAGTGCCTGCAATGAACATGTTGAAGCACAGCATCTAGCACCGAATCGAACCCTGGATTTCGGCAACATTGTCGCGAGCTGCACCAAGCCCGGGCGGTGTGACGATGCTCATGGCCATCAGCCGCTACCGCTCACGCCGCTGATGATCGAATGTGAAAAAGAGTTGCAGTTTGAGCTTTCGGGTCTGGTTGCAGGCACCACGCCTCGGGCACGCGAATGCATCAAGGTCCTTAACCTGGGCGATACCCGTAAGTCCAATAAAGGATTAATCGAGGAGCGTAAAAAAATGATTGATGCGTTGTTACTCTCCTACGGAGTAGATCCCGCCGAGCCGGTTGTTGAGGAAGATGGGATTCTTGATCTCTTGATAGAAGACATGGTGAGGGTAGATATCCAGAAAGAGCTTCAGGCCTTTTCCCCCGTTCTGGTCAATGTGATTCGTCGGCTCAAGGCTTGGTAGGTCTCCTGGGCCGAGCCCTTGCGGGCCTGCTCGGCAAATGCCTGCAAATCAGCTTGCTGGCCGTTTGATCCCATAACTCACCACATACAACGCAGGCAGAAAAAACAACGTCAGCAGGGTAGCGATGGCGATGCCGCCGATCATGGCGATGGCCATCGGCCCCCAGAAGACCTCGCGGGCAATCGGGATCATGCCCAGGCTGGCGGCCGCTGCAGTCAGCAGGATCGGTCGGCAGCGATGTTCGGTGGCTTTGACTACGGCTGACCAGGCGCTTTCGCCGGCGGCGATGAACTCATCGATCTGCGTCACCAGAATCACCGAGTTGCGAATGATGATGCCGATCAGCGCCAACACGCCGAGAATCGCCACAAAGCCCAGCGGGTAGCCGGACATCAACAGCGCGGCGACCACGCCGATCAGCCCCAGCGGCACCACGCTGACGACCAGCAGGAGCTTTTTCACGCTGTGCAGCTGAATCATCAGGAAGCTCACCACCAACAGCAGCATCAGCGGCACAACCTTCAATATCGGCCCTTGCGAACGAGCGCTGGCCTCGACGGCGCCGCCGGTGGCGACCGAGTAGCGCAAAGGTAAACCGGCGCTGAATGCCTCGACCTCAGGCTTCAGTTGCTTGACCAGTGCGGCCGGTTGCAGCTTACCCAGTACGTTGGCTTTAAGGGTGATGGTCGGCAGCCGGTCGCGGCGCCAGACCAGCGGCTGTTCCTGTTCGTAACTGAGTGTGGCGAATGCCAGCAGCGGTACCGTCGAGCCATTGGGCGTCGGGATCTGCAGGTTGCTCAGGGTCTGTATCGAGCTGCGTTCGTCGCTTTCGGCGCGGCCTACCAGATCGACCAGATAAGTGCTGTCGCGCACCTGCGTGATGGTCGTGCCGGTGACCAGGCTGTTGAGGATCTGTGCCACGTCTTCGGACGACAGGCCAAACTGGCGCACTTTGTCCTGAGCGATGTCGATTTTCAACACCTTGCCCGGCTCGTTCCAGTCGTAGATGACCTGACCGATATTGGCGTTGGCGTCGAGAATGGCGGCCAACGCCATGGCCTGGCTGCGCACCTGTTCGATGTCCGGGCCGCTGACCCGGTACTGCACCGGCCAGCCGACGGGCGGGCCCATGTTCAGCGGCTGGACGTAGCCACCTACGCCGACGTAGTCATCACGAAAGCGCTGGCGCAGGCGTTCGATCAGGCGATCCCGCGCTGCGCCGCCCTGGCTGACGATCACCAGTTGCCCATAAAAGGGGTTGCTCAGTTGCTGGTCCAGCGGCAGGTAGAAACGCACCGCGCCTTTGCCGACATACGAACTCCAGCGCAGCACATCGGGATCGTCCTTGAGCGTTGCTTCAAAGCGATCCATGGTCTGGCGTGTGCCTTCGATGGAGCCGTTTTGCGGCATGTAGATATCCACCAGAATCTCCGGGCGGTCGGAGTCCGGGAAGAACTGGTTCTGCAGCAGTTTGCCCGCAAACAGCGAGCCGACGAACATCAGTAACGTGATGCCGATCACCCACCAGCGCTGCTCCAGCGTCTTGATCAACAGGCGGCTGAAACCGCGCATCCATCGCCCCGGCGCAGCATGCTGTGCCGACGCCTTGAGAATGTGCACGCCGATCAAAGGTGCAAACAGCACCGCCACCAGCCACGACAGCAACAGGGCCACGGCAATGACCGCGAACATGGTGAACACGTATTCGCCCGCTGAACTGGAATTCAGGCCGATGGGCACGAAACCGGCAACCGTCACCAGCGTACCGGTCAGCATCGGGAAGGCTGTCGAGGTGTAGGCAAAGGTCGCGGCTTGCTGCAAGGAGTCGCCGCTTTCAAGGCGAGTGACCATCATTTCGACGGTGATCATGGCGTCATCCACCAACAGCCCGAGGGCGATGATCAGCGCACCGAGCGAAATGCGTTGCATGGTGATGCCGCTGTACTCCATGAACACGAAGACCAGCGCGAGTACCAGCGGAATCGAGCAGGCGACGACCAGGCCTGCACGAACCCCGAGGCTGATGAAACTCACCAGCAGAACGATCAGGATCGCCTCGAACAGGGCGTGAGTGAAACCGCCGATGGCCTTCTCGACCACTTCGGCCTGGCTTGATACCAGGTGCACGTCGATGCCCAGCGGCAACTCGGTGGTCAGGTCGTCGATGCGCTGCTGTAACTGGGTGCCGAACGCCTGAATGTTACCGCCCTGTTTCATGGCCACGGCAAGGCCGATGGCCGGCTGACCGTTGAAGCGAAACAGCGAGGAGGGCGGGTCGGCGTAACGGCGTTCGATGGTCGCCAGATCGCTGAGGCGAAAGAACCGGTCGCCGAAGCGCAGGTTGACGGCCTCAAGGTCTTCTTCACTGCTGAACTGACCGCTGGCCCGCACGGCGATGCGCTCGGGACCGGCTTCCATGACGCCTGCGGGCGTCACCGAATTTTGCGCTTGCAGGCTTTGCAGCACCTGACGCTGATCAATGCCCAGCGCCGCGAGCTTGCGAATGGAGAAATTCAGGTAAATGACTTCGCGCTGCGCGCCGAGCAGTTCGATCTTGCCCAGGTTGGGCACGCTGCGAATGTCGGCGCGCACTTGCTCGACGTAGTCGCGCAACTGGCGGAACGACAGCCCGTCGGCGGTGAACGCATAGATGCTGCCGAACACGTCACCAAACTCGTCGTTGAACGCCGGGCCCTGAATGCCGCTGGGCAGTTCGCTGCGCACATCGCTGATTTTCTTGCGCACCTGATACCACGCCGCCGGGATATCGGCACTGCGGGTTTCGCTCTTGAGAAACACGAAAATCGTCGATTCACCGGCCAGCGTGTAACTTTTCACGTAGTCCAGCGCGTCGATTTCCTCGAGCTTCTTTTCCAGTCGGTCGGTGACCTGTTGCAGGGTGTCGGGCAGCGTCGCGCCCGGCCAGCGGGCCTGAATGACCATGGTCTTGATGGCGAACGACGGGTCTTCCTCGCGGCCCAGGTTCAGAAACGACCAACTGCCCATCAGCAGTGAAACAAACATCATGTACCAGACCAGCGTGCGGTGTTTGAGCCCCCAGGCCGACAGATTGAAGCGCTGCCTCACAAACTGACCTCGCGTTGCATGCGTATCTTCTGTCCGGACTGCATGCCGTTGACGCCGGCAGTCACCACTTTTTCGCCTTCGTGCAGTTCGCCGCTGACCTGTACTTTGGCGCCCCTGCGCGCCAGCACCTGCACCGCGCGCGGGCTCAGTGTCGAGGTTGCAGGGTCGATCACCCACACCTGATCCTTGCCGTTGCGCGCCAGCACGGCGCTGGCGGGCAGCTCATGAAAGGCCGGGGCGTCGCCGCTTATTTCAACCGTCACTGTGGAGCCCAGACGCAAACCGTCCGGTGTGTGCTGCAAGGCCAGGCGGACGCGCTGAGTGCGCGTACCCGCATCGATCTGCGGGGCCAACTGGCGAACGCTGGCGATCACCGACACCTGCTCATCAAGCTGGGAAATCACTCTGATCTGCCGACTCTCATCCAGCGAGGCCAACAGCCCGACGGGCAGGTCGACCACGGCTTCGCGGCTTTCCGGGCGGGCAAGGCTGACCACCGCTTGCCCGGTGGCCATGACCTGACCCACTTCGGTTTGCCACTGGGTCACCAAGCCGTCGAATTCGGCGGTAAGGCGGGTGTAGGCAAGGTGGTCACCGGCTTGTTGCACCGCTGCGTTGGCCTGATTGAGGAGTGCGTCCTGGCTGCGCAGGTCGCTGTTCAACTGGTCCAGACGCGCCCGCGAGCCGACGCCTCGGGTGTACAGCTGCTGGTAGCGCGTTTGCTCGTCGCTCAGTTGTTGCCAGGCAGACCGGGCTCTGCTCAGTTCTGCCTGACGGGCACGCAGTCGGTTTTGCTGGTCGCTGGGGTCGAGGGTCGCCAGCAGGTCGCCTTTGCGCACCCGATCACCCATCTCGGCATGCCGGGTGGCCAGGCGTCCGGCGATGCGAAAGCCCAGTGCAACCTCATGTTGCGGCTGGATACTGCCGGCAAAACGACCATAGGAGGCACTTTGCGGATCGGCTATTTCGGTGAACAGCACCGGGCGATCAATCACGTCGCGCAGCGGTTCGTCGCGACAGCCCGGTAGCGCCACGATCAGCGCGCAGAGTAGCCAGTGAAAATGTGACGGTCTTGATCCTGTGGCGGTGCCGTTCATTGCGCAGGCTCCGCTGTCGCCAGCGAAACGGCGGGCTTGACTGACGCTTGCTCGGCCACCTCGACCTGTTGTCCGGGGTGGAGAAACTGCAGCCCTCGGGAAACCACCCGATCGCCTTCGTTCAGCCCTTCGGAAACGATCACCTGGCCCTGTTCGTAACGCAGCACTTTCACGCGCGTCAGGCGGACTTTCGCCTGGTCGTCCAGCCGCCAGATTGCCGGCTGACCCTGGGTGCGGCTCAACGCCGACCAGGGCAGGGCGAATGCCCGTTGCGATCGGGTCTGCAAGCGTGCGCTGACCACCGAGCCCAGCGCCGGTGCGATGGCAGCGTCCGGCAATGCAACGCGTACCCGCAGTGTGCCGCTTGCGGCGGAAACAATCGGTGTGATCTCGCGGATGGTGCCGCTCAATTGAATGCTCGGTTGCCCCAGCGGGCTGATCGTTACCGTGCCTTCGGTCTGGTCGGCATCTAGCAGCGATTCATACGCCGAAAATACCGCCTCGCGCTGGCCGTCATGGGCAAGGCTGAAAACCGGCGTGGCGGCCTGTACCACCTGGCCTTCCTCTGCATGGCGCGCAGTGATGACGCCATCGGCTACCGCGAACAGCTCGGTGTAGCCTACCTGGTCACGCGCGTTGGCCTGTTGCGCTCGCAACGCCGCCAGATCCCCCCGCGCACTGTCCAGGCCGGAACGTGCCTTCTGGTATTCACTGAGGTTGGTGTAGCCCTTGGGCAGCAGTAACTGCTGACGCTGATAATTCTGCTCGGCTAGGTGCAAGCGTGATTCCCGCACGGCCACTTCGGCATCGGCCGACGCCAGGTCGGTTTTCTGTTCTCGTGGGTCGAGTCTGGCAAGTACTTGCCCGGCCCGCACCCGGTCGCCGACATCCGCATAGCGTTTGACCAGCTTGCCGGACACACGGAAGGACTGTTCGGTGACTTTTCGCGCCTGAATATCGCCCGTCAGAACCACACTGCTGGCGACGTCTACCGATGCAACCGGTTGCACCGCGACCCGCACCAGCGCCTTTTCTGCGGGTTTCCCTGCGGAGCAAGCGCCGAGCGAGAGCAGCGAGATGAAGCCCAGCACCAGACCGGACTGGAAGGAATTGAAGCGCTGTGACCGAATATTTCCGGGCACACGGCAGCACGAACGCAAAAGCGTCGCCAAGCAAAGAGTCATCAACGAATAGCACTGCCCAGTCAGATAAGCCGACACCCACGAACCACAACGTCACGCCGGAAAAGCTGTGCGGCTTTCCGGACGCGGGCGAGGGTGCTTCAGGCCATTGCGGTGACGCTTGGCCATACCTGTTGGCTGGCTTCTGTGCCCAGGAAGGACAGTGCAGTCTTTTGCGAGTGGTGCCAGGCAGCCTTGCTTTCCAGATCAAGAAAGTGTCCGGTGTCCGGAACTACGTTGAAGCTGCTTTTGGCAATGTAGTTGGAAAACATACGCGCATCTTCAACAGTGGTGTATTCATCTTTTTCACCGTTGATGAACAGCACCGGGATCTTGATCGAGGAAAAACGCTCGACGTAGTTGCTGGCGCTTAGTGTGCGGATCTGGCTGATGTGAAAATCGATCTGACCATATTCGTGCTCGGCAAGGCCGATCAGGTGCTTGTAGTTGTAGAGTTTGAAAAGACGCGGCAGGTGCTTGCCGACGGTGTCGTTGAGCAACGAGCCGATCTTGCGTTTTTCGCGTGCGGCCAAGTAGACCTGGGCCTTGTCGATGTAGTCGAGCATCGGCTCGTTGAGCACTGGAGAGAACGAGCTGATGATCGCTTTTTCCACCGAAGCCGGGCATTCCGCCAGGGCCAGCAGGGCCGATACACCGCCCCAGGAGACCGAAAGCAGGTAGTTGACTTGATACAGGTCGATGAGCTGAAGGAGGATCTGTACCTCATCTTCCTTGCTGACGATCATCTCGTCGGGGTTGTGCGCCCGGGATTGCCCCGAGAACGGCAGGTCGAACAACACGAGGTTGTAGTGCGGTTGCAGGTACTTGACCGTCTGCCCGAACGAGCCGGTGGTTGAGAGCGCACCGTTGACCAGCAAGATGGTCTTCGCGTCACTGCTTTTCCAGTAAGTCTCGGTGTAAACCTTGTACTCACCCACGCTTAAAATCTTTGATTGTGCGCCCATAACAGCCTCCCAGCCGATGTTGATCCAGTAATTTAGTGCAGCGTTCTCTGCTTTGGCAGCCATGCCAAAGCCTCGCCTGGTTAGTGGCGAAATCCGGTGAGTTATTATTTGGGGTGAAGCAGACACGTTGCAGCAGGTGCATAAGTTGCCCGCTATAAATAACGCAGTGCTGACGGACCGACAAGTCACTGACGTCATAAAAATGTCTAGCCGTTCACATTTTTTCCGAGGGGCGATGCGGTGAGGTGGATGCACGGAGTGGATTTGTTTGGGGAAAAACGCAATATCGAGGCATAAAAACGCATTTTTTGAGTGGAACTTGTCAGCGCTGAAACGGTCAAGCTGCATGCTTTTCTGTAACATCTAGTGTACTGTTTGCGAAATAATTTACCCGTGTCCCGCAACCTAAGTTATTGATAAAATTTGAATTTTACGTTAGTTAGTAGCTGGTTTTTTCGAAAACAGT
>NZ_ATDK01000248.1 GCF_000444135.1 Pseudomonas avellanae BPIC 631 | reverse complement strand
TACTGTTTTCGAAAAAACCAGCTACTAACTAACGTAAAATTCAAATTTTATCAATAACTTAGGTTGCAGGACACGGGTAAATTATTTCGCAAACAGTACACTAGCGTACTGCCCTCTACATATTTTGCCCTCTTACACTGCTCCTCACGGCCAACCGTACAAGCCTTATGAATTGAAAGCCCTGTGGAGCCCACCTCAAGCGCAGTCCCTATATACGTTCCTCTCTTGATCCATTTAGAGGCTTTGGCTACGCCAGATACCTTGTCAGCGTATCCTGCGATTTCTCCTGTGTGCATGTAGCTGCTGGTTGAAAGCCCGAGCAGTCTTTTGATCGAGCCTTCGTTGCGCAGCCCGGATCCATACGCCAGAAAATTATTGAGCAGTTTATCAAGCTTCATGAACAGTTCTGATCGTTTGGCGTAGAACGCGTCTCGTTGGGTCATCGTGCCGGAGCCCATGTGTTCCCGGTAGAGCTTTTCGATATCCTGGAGCGATTTCTTGATCTCTTCCATATGCTTGGCCCAGCCATCACTCGTGGCGCCTATGCCCATGGATGTGTAGGAGATCGCCTGCTTAAGCAACTCAAAGTTCTCAAGAAAAAAGTCATCCCCACCAGCGCCATTGACCAGCAACGCCGTATGCACCTGCGCAGCCTTGGCCATCAGGAACGCTTCTTGAGCAGTGGACGACGGGGTAGACGCGTCCCCGACGATGACCATCTCACCGGGCAGGACGACGCCGCCCGAGATGTGGGAATTGAGGGCGACGAACTTGGCCTTGCTGTTCTTTGGCAGCGCAAGGTTCGTTTTCAGAGAGTCAAAAGTCTGTGTTCTGGGGTTTATGAACGATCGTGCTTCGGCCATGGTCATGCCTCACGAGTACTTTTTATTATTGATCCGGTCCCAACCGCCGGCCACGTTACCGCCCGCTGTGCCATCGACACGTTTCTGCAGGGTGTAGGTGGTTTTGATGCGGCCGTAATTGAGCTGTACGATTTCGATAGGGATGCCGGAGCTCGCGCTCTGTGTGTAGTCGGCGATGATGACTTCCTCAAGCACCACTTCGTAGTATTTGAGCTTGTCGGTGCCTGCGCGTCAGAGTACCAGCTTGACTTCCTTGAGGTGCTGGCCTGCGCAGCTGGCTTCCATGAGCTGGCAACTGGCGCTGTCGAGGTATTTGGTAAATGTGAAGTTGGTCATGGTGGTACGACCGGATGAAGCGCCGCCCGAGGAGCTGGCAGTGGCGGAGGTGCTTTGATTAACGCCGAAATTATAGCCGGTGATTCCGATCCATTTGCTGTACTTCTCGTCCAGCGCCTCGCCCGGGATGTCTGCTATCTGAATAAAAGCATCGAAAGCCATATGAACCTCTCCTTGGTAATCAGTGGTGCTGCTTGGTGATTTTGCGATGAGTGGCTATGACAGCAAATTTCTACATTGGTTTCAAGGCGCAGCCGGTGTTTTTGAACGCAATGTCTAATTGTGCGTTTAATGCATAAACGTCAAACATGAAAAAGCCCGACGCGTTGCGCGTCGGGCTTCTTTAGTTGTCTCAGTTACATTGCTTTTTCGTTCTTCTCGCGCTGTTCGCAGGTCATGAAACCTTTGTTGGTCACACGGCCGTCGCTGTTGAAGCTGACGTGGTAAACCTGTTTGTGGCCATCTTTGTTCATGACGTAGTTGTTGCAGGTGCCAGCGTTGACCTTACGCTCGATGGTCGTCGAAGGCTCGCCGCCGATGGTCAGGACCTGCTGGCGCGTCATGCCGTTTTCAACCTGCTTGACCAGTGGTTCGTTGCGATAAGTGACGTAGTCCACCGGGTTTTGCACGGTTGTGTTGCTGCAGCCAGCCATCGTTGCCAATACAAAGGTCGCCGCGAAGATTTTCTTGTACATCGTTATTGCTCCACATGTCAGAGCCGGTATTGGCCCGGTAGCGCTTGGAGCAGTAAACGGGGAGAAGAGTTCGAAAAAAAGATGGCGATACGGCAGTACCTCTTGCGGCAAGCTGGCCCTTTGAATATTCGCTCGCACGTTCGCGAAAGGCCGAGGTCAATCTGATGGCACGGTCGGCCACTTCAGTCCGACCCTGGGCTCGGTCATCGGTAAGGTTTTTCAGACCGTAGTTCGTTAATCAGCCGATCCTCAGTGACGGTCAGGAAGATGCGATGAGCGATAAAGAACTGTACGAAATCGAGTACACCTTGCTGGGCGAGCACCACGTAGACGTTATCGAGAATCTGGATGTGCCCATCATCGAAGTGGTGCACGAGCTGGCGCTCAAGCACCATGTCGAGCTGGACGATCTTTCAGCCGGTGACGCCGGCATGCCTCACGCTGCCGGAATTACCGACGTGTCGATTCATAGCCTGGAGGGCAGTGAAGGCAGCGCGACTGCTTAACGTGCTTTTGACCGCAGCGGAGTCGTCCAGCGTTCTGCGAGGACGACTCCGCACAGGGTCAGCGCTCCGCCTATGAGGTGGTAAAGCGCCAGTTGTTCGCCCAGCGTCGCCGCTGCAATCAATGCTGTGGCAATCGGCATCAGGTTGAAGAACAGCGTCGTACGGCTGGGGCCCAGGCGCATGATGGCGGTCATCCACAGCCACGGCGCGAGCATGGGGACGTAGGGATCGCCGCATACAGCACCATCGGGATGTTGCTTGCGTTCAGGCCGGTTTTCGACGACAGGATGAACGGCGGCAGCAACACCAGAATCGCCAGCAGGATCTGCACGTATAAAAGCTGCAACGGCGGCAGGCGCAACTGCCACTTCTTCAACAGTGTGCTGTAAACCGCATACGACGCCGCTGCCACCAGCACCATCGCATCGCCTCGATTGACGCCATGTTCGATCAATTGGGCAGGATTGCCCGCCGACACCACAACCACCACGCCTGCGAACGACAGAATCGCCCCCAATAGCGCGCCAGAGGTCAGATGGTTGCCCAGGCAGGCTATCGACAGCCCCAGCGCCATCATCGGCACCAGCGACTGAATGATTCCCATGTTGGTGGCGGTCGTGAGACCTGCTGCGAAATACGCCAGGCTTTGATACATCGCGGTGCCGAGCACGGCGAGGACGAAAATCTTGCCCAGCAGCGGTTTGATCGCAGCACGGTTTGCCCAGACCGGTTTGATCATGAAGGGCGTGAACAGCAAACCTGCCAGCGCCCAGCGATAAAAACCTATTTCAGCCGGAAAGATCACCCCGGCCGAAGCCTTGGTGACAGCCGTATTGACCGCCCAGATGAGCACGGTGATCAGTGGAAAAGCGTATTGCATGAGAGGGTCGTCGTCAGAGCGAGGCGTAATTATCCGCCTGTTGGCCGCGAATGCCAGCGGCAATGCGTGATGCGCCGTCATCTCTCGCAACAGCTTGACTACACTTGATTGCAGCCTGTGCCGTCCGGCGCAGTGGACGTGGAGAGTGGATCGATGAACAAGCTCGGTATTCCTTTGTTGCTTGTGGGCCTGATGGTGTCAGCTCAGGGGTTCGCTGCCACCGCGCAGCAGAACAAGATGACCACTTGCAATGCTGACGCCAGCGCCAAGACGCTCAAGGGGGATGAGCGCAAGGCGTTCATGAGCACGTGCCTGAAAGCTGCGCCGCCGCCAGCGGCCACTCAGCAGGACAAGATGAAAACCTGTAACGCGACGGCGGGCAGCCAGGCGCTCAAAGGTGACGCGCGCAAGAGCTTCATGAGCGATTGTCTCAAGAAGAAATAATTTTTCGACGCCAGCCTTCACCACGAGCAACAGGCGCGGGTGCAGTAAACACTGTACTTTCGCGCCGTTATCGAGCCTATCATCGGGCCGAGGGTCGCGCCTTGTTTTTTCCTGCTTTCGGATCACTGGTTCTCGGTTGAGAAGGCTGGCAGACTGCCCACCTTCCTTGTGTTGCCCTCTGAGGGTCTATGCCAACGTTTTCTGCGCGTCAGGTCTTAATCGCCAGCTGGATTCTTGTGTTTGGCGGTCTGTTGGCAGTGTTGCCGTTCAAGTTGCTGCCCAGTCTGCTGGCCGGTCTGCTGGTCTTTGAGCTGGTCAACATGCTGACTCCCAAGTTACAGCGTCTGATCTCCGGCGAGCGTGCGCGCTGGCTGGCGGTGGCGTTGCTGGGCACGATAATCGTCAGCCTGCTGACGCTGATCTTTGCCGGTGCCATCAGCTTTGTGCTGCATGAAGCCGAAAATCCCGGCGCCTCGCTGGACAAGTTCATGACCTTGGTGGACCGTGCCCGTGGTCAGTTGCCACCGTTTATCGATGCTTACCTGCCTGCCAGTGCGGCAGAATTTCAGGTGTCCCTCGGGCAGTGGCTGCAGAAGCATGTGGGTGAGCTACAGCTGATCGGCAAGGGCGCGGCGCATATGTTTGTCACCATGCTGATCGGCATGGTGCTGGGCGCGATCATCGCCTTGCAGCGCATTTCCGCGGACCATGTGCGCAAGCCGCTGGCAGCCGCACTGTTTGATCGTCTGTATCTGGTCAGCCGCGCGTTTCGTAATATCGTATTCGCCCAGATCAAGATTTCCCTGCTCAATACGGCGTTTACCTCGGTATTCCTGGCTATCGTCCTGCCGCTGTGCGGGATTCACCTGCCGCTGACCAAGACCCTGATCATCATGACCTTCCTGCTCGGCCTGTTGCCGGTGGTGGGTAACCTGATGTCGAACACGCTGATCTTCATTGTCGGCATGTCGATCTCGATCTGGGTCGCCCTGGCTGCGCTGGGTTATCTGATCGTGATCCACAAGGTCGAGTATTTCCTCAATGCGCGCATCGTCGGCGGGCAGATCAATGCCAAGTCGTGGGAGTTGCTGCTGGCGATGCTGCTGTTCGAAGCCGCATTCGGCCTGCCGGGTGTGGTGGCGGGGCCGATTTATTATGCGTATCTGAAGAGCGAGTTGCAGAAGGAAGGGTTGGTTTAAGGCTGATGTGATATGGCTAGCTGACTGACTGAGGCCGGTACAGTCCTCAGAAACAGGGCGTTTGAACCATCGCCTTCGCGAGCAAGCTCGCTCCCACAAGGCCACAATAGCGCACAGCAATGAGAGGTGTCCGAGAGAACACCTCTGGTGGTGCCCTAGCCGTAACGCTTCTTCGCTTCAATCGCCAAACCGCTGCCGATGCTGCCGAAGATGTTGCCTTCGACGTGGCGGGCGTTGGGCAGCATGGCCGAGACGCTGTTGCGCAGCGCGGGGATGCCGCTTGAACCGCCGGTGAAGAACACCGTATTGACCTGCTCGACACTTACGCCTGCATCGTTCAGCAATTTCGTCACGCTGTTGCGCACCCGCTCAAGCTGGGCGTCGATGGCAGCCTCGAACATCACCCGGCTCAGGTCCACGCTCAATCCTGCTTCCACCCGGTCCATCGGCAAATGGCGGTTTTCGGTGTGGGTCAGCTGAATCTTGGTTTCTTCCACTTCCATGGCCAGCCAGTGCCCGGCGCGCTGCTCGATCAGCTTGAACAGGCGATCGATGCCGCCGGTGTCTTCGATGTCGTAACGCATGCTGCCAAGTGCCAACTGGGATTTTTGCGAGTACACGGCGTTGATGGTGTGCCAGGTCGCCAGATTCATGTGGTGGCTGGTCGGCATGTAGGCGCCACTTTTCATTCGGCTGCCGTAGCCGAACAGCGGCATCACGCCTTGCAGGCTCAGCTGTTTGTCGAAGTCTGTACCGCCAATGTGCACACCGCCGGTGGCCAGGATGTCCTGCTCGCGATCAGCGTGTGTGCGCCGCTCGGGCGACAGG
Organism: Pseudomonas avellanae BPIC 631; assembly: GCF_000444135.1. Taxonomy (GTDB): domain Bacteria; phylum Pseudomonadota; class Gammaproteobacteria; order Pseudomonadales; family Pseudomonadaceae; genus Aquipseudomonas; species Aquipseudomonas avellanae. The sequence continues at coordinate 12,807 of NZ_ATDK01000248.1, read as the reverse complement.
CGTACCAGCGAGAAGTCCGACGTACCGCCGCCGATGTCGACGATCAGCACCAGTTCTTCGTTTTCGATGGTGGACTCGTAATCGAACGCCGCCGCGATAGGTTCGAACTGAAATGAGACGTCCTTGAAACCGATCTTGCGGGCCACTTCGGACAGCGTATCTTCGGCTTCCTGATCGGCCTGTGCGTCGTCATCGACAAAGTGCACGGGGCGGCCAAGCACGACCTGTTCGAATTCGCGCCCCGCAGTGTTCTCGGCGCGCTTCTTGAGTTCGCCGATAAACAGTGCCAGCAGATCCTTGAAGGGCATCGCCGTGCCCAGCACGCTGGTGTCGTGCTTGATCAGCTTGGAGCCCAGCAGGCTCTTGAGCGAGCGCATCAGGCGGCCTTCATAGCCCTCCAGGTACTCGTGAAGCGCAAGGCGGCCATACACCGGGCGGCGCTCTTCGATGTTGAAGAACACCACCGAGGGCAGGGTGATCTTGTCGTCCTCCAGCGCGATCAACGATTCCACGCCGGGTCGTTGCCAGCCGACAGTGGAATTGGACGTGCCGAAATCGATACCGCAGGCACGGGCCGGGGATTGGTCATTCATGTCTTTTACGTTCCAGTCAAAAAACGGCCGCGCAGTTTATGCCAGTGCGGGCAAATTGCGTAGCGCGACACGTCGCTTATATTTGCCGGGCGGTATTTGCTGCCAACACTTGAACTGAGGCCGCTCACCCCCAATCTTGAAGGTATTCTCGGTAGACCAGCTTGTTGAACACTCGACCCGCCTGTAAATGCGGCTGGCTACCTGTATATTTTCGACGTTAGGTAATCCAGATGCCTCGTGACAGAGGGAGCTGGGCGCGTGACGCCAGCGTATCTGGCTTTGCCGGATAATTCGGATGGGTGATCGTTACATGGATTTCAAAGACTACTACAAGATACTTGACGTAGAGCCGGCTGCTGACGACAAGGCGATCAAGACCGCCTATCGCAAACTGGCGCGCAAGTATCACCCTGACGTCAGCAAGGAAGCCGGCGCCGAAGACAAGTTCAAGGAAGCGTCCGAAGCCTATGAAGTGCTCAGCAGCCCTGAAAAGCGCGCCGAGTACGACGAACTGCGCAAGTACGGTCGGCAGGGCCGTCCGTTCCAGACGCCACCTGGCTGGCAAAGCCGTGCAGGCGCGGGCGCAGGCGGATTCGAAGAAACAGCGGATTTTTCCGAGTTTTTCAGTTCCATTTTTGGTGGCCGGCCACAGCAGGGCGGGCGTACCCGTAACCCGGGCCGCAAGGGGCAGGACGTGGAGATGGAACTGGCGGTCTTTCTGGAAGAAACCCTGTCGGGCGAGTCCAAGCAGGTCAGCTTCAAGGTGCCTCAGCACAGCCCCAACGGCCAGCGCATGGGTGATATCACCAAGACCCTGAACGTGAAGATTCCGGCGGGTGTCGTCGATGGCGAGCGTATTCGTCTCAAGGGCCAGGGCGCGCCGGGTATAGGTGGCGGTGCCAATGGCGATCTGTACCTGATCATTCGCCTGGCGCCGCACCCGATGTTCGAGGTCGAAGGCCATGATCTGGTCATCACCGTTCCACTGGCGCCGTGGGAAGCGGTGTTGGGCACCAAGGTGGCGTTGCCGACCCTGACCAGCAGGATCAACCTGACCATCCGCCCTGACAGCCAGAACGGTCAGCGCTTGCGGATCAAGGGTAATGGTTTGATGAACAAGAGTGGCGAGCGGGGTGATCTGTACGCCCAACTGAAGATCGTCATGCCCAAACAGACCGATGAAGCGGCACGTGCGCTCTGGCAGAAACTGGCCGACAGTGCTTCGTTCGACCCTCGGGCGCAGTGGAAGGGCTGAGCAGGCAGTTGCTCAGCCTGGCCTGATCTGCCGGATCAGGTTCTCGGCAGCACCACGGTAAACGTGGTGCCATCGCCGATGGTTGATGTCACCGTGATGCTGCCGCTGTGGGCGTTGACCACTTCCTTGACGATAAACAGGCCCAGGCCCAGGCTGGTCGAGGTGCTCTGGGTGTCGCTCTCTTCGCGAATGCAGCGTACCAGCGGGTCGAAAATCGTGCCGATGGCGTCTTCTGCGATCGGTTTACCTTCGTTGTGAACCCTCAGTTCGACGGTGTTCTGACCGCCACTGATCGACACGGTGATTTCATGGCTGGCCGCACCGTGCTGCAAGGCGTTGCCAATCAGGTTCTGCAGCAACTGACCTATTCGTGCGTTGTCCCAATGACCTTTGGTGTCGCCCTCGACCTTCAGCACCGGCGCCGAGTTCGGTTGCCCGGCGCAGGCTTCTTCGATGGCCTCGCGGCAGGCGGTCGCCAGGTCCATGTGCTTGCGCTCGACCGGCAAACCCGCGCCCAGACGGCTGCGCACGAATTCAAGCAGGTCGCTGACCATCGAACCCATATGGCGCGTACTGGTCTTGATGCGCGAGATATAAGCCTCGGTTTTCTCATCAGCCGGTATTTTGCGTACGAGTAATTCGGTGGACATGCTCACGGCCTGCAGCGGTGCGCGCAGGTCGTGGCCCAGAATCGCCAGAAAGATATCCCGCGAGCGACCCACTCGTTCAGCGTAAGCCGCAGTGGATTCGGCGAGCGCCTCATCGATAGCCTCATTGAAGCGAATCACGTCCTGAAAGTCGGCCGGCTGTGGCGCATCCAGGCTTTCGGCCCACAGACGAATGACGCTGGCACGCAAATGGCGGAACTCGGACGTCATCTGCACCAGATCAAAGCCGACTTCGTGGCGCAGTTCACCGTGGCTGCTGGCGGCTTCGTCCAGGCTTGGGGTCTTGTTCAACTCCTCGCCCCGAGCCTTGGCGATCTCCTCGCTCTTGCTCTGTGCGGTTTTCATGTCCCGGGCCGCAGCCAGCAGAATCGACCTGGCGTGGTCACGCAGCTCCAGCTTGCTCATTGAATCTGCAGCAGGTTTCAGGGTTCTGGCGAAGTCTTCCCATTCATCGACAATACGATCCACATGAACAACGATGAATTCGGAAAGGCGCATGGCCGATTACCTTGCTGGAGAGGCGTGACGAAAGATGGCGCATATTATCGCCTTTACAGGGCACGACAAACAGAGTGTTTACTGTCATTTCTGTCAGTAGACGCTGATTGTGGTCAGCAGTAGCTTGGCAATCGGGCTCACATTTGGAGATTGACCATGTTGAAGACAGAATTCACAGCGTTTGTCGAAGAGCAAATAAAGCTGGCCGAGGAGATACTGGCCGATGGAAAGGTCAGCAAACGGGACGATATGGCAGAAGGAAAACTCACGTTTTTCCGTGCCTTGCACCGGGTTTTACGGGGCGAAAAAATCAGTCAGGACCTCGGTATGCTGGACGCCATCAACGATACATTGCAGGCATTGGAGGTACTGAAATCCAAAGAAACGTTCCTAGGGCGTATTGAGCCCTCAACGCCTTGATCTACGTCGTGCCCAGAAGCTGGAGGCTCTACAGAGCCCCCGCTTCAAATACTTTCCTAAAACAGAAAATACCGCTGCGCCATTGGTAGCACGTCCGCAGGTTCGCACCACAGCAACACACCGTCGGCCTTGACCTGATAGGTCTGCGGGTCGACTTCGATGTCCGGCAGGTAATCGTTGTGGATCAGGTCTTTTTTCTGCACGGTGCGGCAGCCTTTGACCACGCCTATCTGCTTCTTCAGGCCCAGCGTTTCCGGCACGCCTGCGTCGAATGCGGCCTGGCTGATGAAGGTCAGGCTGGTGGCGTGCAGCGAGCTGCCGAAGCTTGCGAACATCGGGCGGTAATGGACCGGTTGCGGCGTCGGGATGGAAGCGTTGGCGTCGCCCATCAGGCTGGCGGCGATGGCACCGCCCTTGAGGATCAGGGTCGGTTTGACGCCGAAGAACGCCGGGCGCCAGAGCACCAGGTCTGCCCATTTGCCCACTTCAATGGAGCCCACTTCATGGCTGATGCCGTGGGTGATCGCCGGGTTGATGGTGTATTTGGCGATGTAGCGCTTGGCGCGGAAGTTATCGTTGCCTGGGCCGTCCTGCGGCAGCGGGCCGCGCTGTTTCTTCATTTTGTCGGCGGTTTGCCAGGTGCGCATGATCACTTCACCAACCCGGCCCATGGCCTGGCTGTCGGAACTGAGCATGGAAAACGCGCCCAGGTCGTGAAGGATGTCCTCGGCGGCTATGGTCTCGCGGCGAATGCGGCTTTCCGCGAAGGCCACGTCTTCGGCGATGCTCGGGTCCAGGTGGTGGCAGACCATGAGCATGTCCAGGTGCTCGTCGATGGTGTTGCGGGTGAACGGCCGGGTCGGGTTGGTCGAGCTGGGCAGCACGTTTGGCGAGCCGCATGCCTTGATGATGTCCGGCGCATGGCCGCCACCGGCACCTTCGGTGTGGTAGGTGTGGATCGTGCGGTTCTTGAACGCTGCCAGGGTGGTTTCGACAAAACCTGACTCGTTGAGCGTATCGGTGTGAATCGCGACCTGCACGTCATATTCGTCGGCAACGTTCAGGCAGTTGTCGATGGCGGCCGGGGTGGTGCCCCAGTCTTCGTGCAGTTTCAGGCCGATAGCGCCGGCCTTGACCTGTTCGATCAGCGGGCCGGGCAGGCTGACGTTGCCCTTGCCGGTGAAGCCGATGTTCATCGGGAACGAGTCCGACGCCTGGAGCATGCGCGCCATGTGCCACGGGCCGGGCGTGACGGTGGTCGCGTTGGTGCCCGTGGCAGGGCCGGTGCCGCCGCCGATCATGGTGGTCACGCCGCTCATCAGCGCTTCTTCTATCTGCTGCGGGCAGATGAAGTGGATGTGCGTATCGACGCCGCCAGCGGTAAGGATCATGCCTTCGCCGGCAATGACTTCGGTGGCGGCGCCCACGGCAATGGTCACGTCCGGCTGAATGTCCGGGTTGCCGGCCTTGCCGATGGCTGCGATACGGCCGTTCTTGATGCCGACGTCAGCCTTGACGATGCCCCAGTGGTCGATGATCAAAGCGTTGGTGATCAGCGTATCAACCACGTCGGCGGCCAGCAGTTGACCCTGGCCCATGCCGTCCCGGATGACCTTGCCACCGCCGAACTTCACTTCTTCGCCGTAGGTGGTGAAGTCTTTCTCGACCTCGATCCACAACTCGGTATCCGCCAGGCGAACCTTGTCGCCAACGGTGGGGCCGAACATGTCGGCGTAGGCTTGTCGGCTTATCTTCATCTCTCGTACCTTGGATTCAGAGCTGCAAGCTACAAGCCGCAAGCTGTAAGTTTTCAAAGCGACCAGCGGTTAGCTGCAAGTCGTTAGTAGTTAACGCCTTTGATTCTGGCCGGAGGCCGTGGGAGCGACCGGGGCGGCGATCCGCATTGTTCGCGAAAGGGTCGGTATGATCCCGAAAATGCATCGTTTGAAACACCGTCTTCGCGAACAAGTTCGCTCCCACGCCCCTTGGGCAGAGGCCTGAACGCTCCGTATTCCGAGCTTGTCAGGGCTTGTGTATAACGATGAGCGCGGAGCTTAGGAACGATATTCAAAAAGGCATCAATCCAGCTCCCCCATCACCCGCCCGGCAAACCCGTACACCTTGCGCAATCCCGCCAGGTCCACCAGCTCGACTTCGCGTGACTGGCCCGGTTCGAAGCGCACGGCGGTGCCGGCCGGGATGTTCAGGCGCATGCCGCGGCTGGCGGCGCGGTCGAAGGTCAGCGCGTCGTTGGTTTCAAAAAAGTGGAAGTGCGAGCCGACCTGAATCGGCCGGTCGCCGCTGTTGGCGACGGTCAGGCTGTGGGTGCGGCGTCCGGCGTTGAGTTCTATTTCGCCGGGTTGGATCTGGTATTGACCAGGGATCATGTCGGTTGCCCCAAGGTTTTGAAATAAATGGCGGTCGGTCGATAGCGACCGTCCGGTGTGGCGCAGTAATCCGGCAGCTCACCCACGCGGTGGTAGGCCAACGAGCGATAGAACGCCTCCGCTGTAGAGCCTGCCTCGGTGTCTAGGTGCAGCAGCCCGCGCTTGAGCTTCACAGCGGTCTGTTCCACCTCATCCATCAGTTGCCTGCCCAAGCCACGACCTCGCGCAGTGGGCAGCACCATCAGCTTTTGCACCTCGGCACGGTTCAGCCCGTTGGGCTTCTGGCACAGAGACAACTGCGCGCTGGCAAGCACGTTCGCGTTTTCAGCCACCACCCACAGCAGCAGGCTGCCAGCGGTGATATCGGCCTTCAGCCCGTCGCACCAGGCGTAAGCCTGCTCCATGTCGAGATCGGCCATGAAGCCGACCGAGGCGCCGTCATGGACCGTGTCGAACAGCAGCTGCGCCAGGCCATGGCGATAATGCGCGAAGCTTTCAGCAGTGACACGTCGCAGTTGTGCGTGGTTCATGGCGTGCTCTCTAGAGTGATTGAGGCGCTTGTGAGGCGGGCGCGCAAGCACCGGGCGACAGGTCGAGCTGCATGAAGGTCAGGTCCAGCCAGCGGCCGAACTTGGTGCCGACCTGCGGCATCTGCCCGGTGGTCTTGAAGCCTAGACGATCGTGCAGAGCGACGGAGGCAGCGTTGCCGCTTTCGATGGCCGCGACCATCATGTGCTTGTCGCAGGCGCGGGCGCGTTCGATCAACTCAGCCATCAAACGCTGCCCCAGGCCTTTGCCACGTTGGTCGGCGCGCACGTAGACCGAATGCTCGACCGTATGGCGAAACCCTTCAAAGGGCCGCCAGTCGCCAAACGACGAATAACCCAGCACCTCGCCTGCGCTGTCGACAGCGACCAAAATCGGGTAAGCCTGGGCCTGACGAGATGCGTACCAGGCCTGGCGATTGGCGAGATCGACCGGCTGTTCGTTCCAGATGGCCGTGGTGTTGAGCACCGCATCGTTGTAGATGGCCAGAATACCCGGCAGATCGTAGGCCATCGCATCGCGAATCAGGTCTTGCATGCTCACTCCCTCAGGCGATCGGCTGATGCACGGTGACCAGTTTGGTGCCGTCCGCAAAGGTGGCCTCGACCTGGATTTCCGGGATCATTTCCGCAATGCCTTCCATAACCTGATCGCGGCTCAGCAGCGTGGTGCCGTAGTGCATCAGGTCGGCGACGGTCTGCCCGTCACGCGCGCCTTCCAGCAATGCTGCGGAGATGTAGGCCATGGCTTCCGGATAATTGAGCTTCAGTCCGCGCGCCAGACGCCGTTCAGCGACCAGTCCTGCGGTGAAAATCAGCATCTTGTCTTTTTCGCGTGGCGTCAGGTCCATAGGGTTTCCGCTTCTTCAGGTTCGGTGGGTGATTCACGTGCGTCAGCCCGTGAATGCAGCCTGGGACGCAGAGCGTCCAGTCATCAATCAGGTGTTCCAGATTCTCGGCGTTACCGCCTCGCGGCCCAGCAGGGCAGGGCGCAGGCGCTTCCAGATTTCTATCAGCCAGGCTCTGGCGTGAAGGGCTTCGTCGGCCAGGCAGCGCGCGACGATCAAGCCGGGCATTCCCGGAAAACCGGGCAATTGCGTCAGGTTACCGCGTACCGGTTTGGGCATCGACAGCGAGCGGCAGTCTTCAAGCAGGTCGCTGCTCACGTCACCGGTCAGCAGCAACGTGGCGAACACCGTTTTGCCGTCCAGCCCGATGGGCGAGTCCAGTAGCCCGTCGTCGCCGATGATGCGTTGTCGCTCGTGCCAGAGCAATGTGCCGTCACGGCGGATATCCAGATGCGATTGAAAGTGCCCGTGCTCGAAACGCTCGCCACTGGCCGGACGCCCCAGCGCCACGACGTCCCAGTAGCATAGCCGGGCATCGCCGTGCAGCTCGATGCTAGTGCTCAGCTCTGCCTGGGCGTTGCTGAACACGATGGTTTCCTGCGGCAGCCACTCCAGCGTCGCGCCGGGCTGGACATGCAGCTCCAGTTGCTGAAACGCCGGGCTGGCTGCGCGATACCATTTGGCCGCGCCCGGGCTGGTCAGTTGCGCCCAGGCATCTGCGCCAACATTGACTGAAATATCCAGCCGGTCGCCCCCGGCAATACCGCCCGGTGGGTGAACGATGATGTGCTGGCACACCTCAGGCCCTTCGGCATACAGGTGTTTTTGCACCCGCAACGGGCCTTTGTGGCGACGCTGGGTCGGGCGCGTGCAGTCATCAAAACGGCCATAGCCCAGCTCCAGCTCGGCGTGCCAGCTGGGTGTGAACAAGGCGGTGTGGGCAGGCAGATTCATGGCGTCTTCATTGCTTTGTCGAGTGCTGCACGATAACGGATTGGCGCATCAGATGGTGACCAGACCGCGAACACCCTCGGCCTCCATGTTTTCGCCCCGACCCTGCTGAACGATCTCGCCCCGTGACATCACCAGATACTGATCGGCCAGTTCCGCGGCAAAATCGTAGAACTGCTCGACCAGCAGAATAGCCATGTCGCCGCGCTCGGCCAGCATCTTGATCACCGCGCCGATCTCCTTGATCACCGAAGGCTGAATGCCTTCGGTGGGTTCGTCGAGAATCAGCAAGCGCGGGCGACTCGCCAGCGCCCGGCCAATCGCCAGTTGTTGCTGCTGGCCACCGGACAGATCGCCGCCACGGCGATGCTTCATTTGCAGCAGCACCGGGAACAGCTCGTAGATGAACGCCGGCACCTCTTTGGCTTCAGAGCCCGGAAAGCGCGACAGGCCCATCAACAGGTTTTCCTCGACCGTCAGCCGCCCGAAGATCTCCCGACCCTGGGGTACGTAAGCAATACCGGCATGCACGCGTTGATGCGGCTTGAACCCGGTGATGGCCTTGCCTTCCCACTGCACCGAGCCTTCCTTTGAAGGCAGCAAGCCCATCAGTACGCGCAACAGCGTGGTCTTGCCGACACCGTTGCGGCCGAGCAGGCAGGTGACTTCACCGACCTTCACATCAAACGAAAGACCGCGAAGGATGTGGCTGCCGCCGTAATATTGGTGGAGCTTTTCGACCTGGAGCATGGTGGGTCCTTTTTTGAGCTGCAAGCTACAAGTTTCAAGCGGCAAGAAAGAGCAGCATGCTGCCTTTGCTTCTAGCTTGCCGCTTGCAGCTAAAAGCTTGCAGCTGGGCGCTAGCGCCCCAAATACACTTCAATCACGCGTTCGTCGGCCTGTACGTCGTTCAGCGAACCTTCGGCCAGTACGCTGCCCTGGTGCAGCACGGTGACGTGGTCGGCAATCGAGCCGACGAAGCCCATGTCGTGCTCCACCACCATCAACGAGTGTTTGCCCGCGAGGCTCTTGAACAGTTCGGCGGTGAATTCGGTTTCGGCGTCGGTCATGCCTGCCACCGGCTCATCGAGCAGCAAAAGTTGCGGGTCCTGGACCAGCAGCATGCCGATTTCCAGAAACTGCTTCTGACCGTGGGACAACAAGCCCGCCGGGCGATGCATCGAGGGGGTCAGGCGGATGGTTTCCAGCACTTCGCTGATTCGGTCCTGTTGCTCGCCTGTCAAGCGTGCACGCAGGCTGGCCCACACCGACTTGTCGGTCTTCTGCGCCAGCTCCAGGTTTTCGAACACGCTCAGGGCCTCGAACACCGTGGGTTTCTGGAATTTGCGGCCAATCCCGGACTGGGCAATCTGCACCTCGCTCATCTGCGTCAGGTCCAGTGTTTCGCCGAACCACGCTTTGCCGTGGCTGGGCCGGGTCTTGCCGGTAATGACGTCCATCAGCGTGGTCTTGCCCGCGCCGTTGGGGCCGATGATGCAACGCAGTTCGCCTACGCCGATGTACAGGTTCAGATCGTTCAGCGCCTTGAAACCGTCGAAACTGACACTGATGTCTTCAAGGGTCAGGATCGTGCCATGCCGCGTGTTCAGCCCTTTGCCAGCGCTTTTGCCAAGGCCTACCGCGTCGCGGCTGGTGCCTGCGTCGGAGTTGGGGGCCAGTATCGGCTCAAGCATGAACGAGGGCGTCGGAGTGGTTTTCATTGCTCGCTCCTTTTCTTCAGCAAGCCGATCACGCCCTTGGGCAGGTACAGCGTGACGATGATGAACAGCGCGCCGAGAAAAAACAGCCAGTATTCCGGGAAAGCCACGGTGAACCAGCTCTTCATGCCATTCACCAGACCGGCACCCAGCAGCGGGCCGATCAACGTGCCGCGACCACCCAGCGCCACCCACACAGCGGCTTCGATGGAGTTGGTCGGCGACATTTCGCTGGGGTTGATGATGCCGACCTGCGGCACATACAGGGCTCCGGCCAGACCGCACAGCACTGCGCTCAAGACCCAGACGAACAGCTTGAAGCCGCGCGGATCGTAACCGCAGAACATCAGGCGGTTTTCCGCGTCACGCAGCGCGGTCAGCACCCGACCGAACTTGCTCTGTGCCAGTTTCCAGCCGATGTACAAACTGGCGACCAGCAGCACCACCGTAGCCAGAAACAACGTGGCTCGGGTGCCTTGCGAGCTGATGCCGAAGCCCAGAATGCTGCGAAAATTGGTGAAGCCGTTGTTACCGCCAAAGCCGGTTTCGTTGCGAAAGAACAGCAACATGCCGGCAAAGGTCAGCGCCTGGGTCATGATCGAGAAGTACACGCCCTTGATTCGCGAGCGGAAGGCAAAGAAACCGAACACCAGCGCCAACAGGCCCGGTGCCAAGACCACCAGGCACATGGCCCAGAGAAAACTGTCGGTGCCTGCCCAGTACCACGGCAGTTCGGTCCACGACAGGAAGGTCATGAATGCAGGCAGGCCGTCACCCGCGGCCTGGCGCATCAGGTACATGCCCATCGCATAGCCGCCCAGCGCGAAAAACAGGCCGTGGCCCAGCGACAACAGCCCGGCGTAGCCCCAGACCAGGTCCAGTGCGAGGGCGACGATGGCGTAGCAGAGAATCTTGCCCACCAGCGTCAGGGTGTAGGCCGACACCTGAAAACTGTTATCGGCCGGCAGAAGCGACAGCAGCGGCAGTGCCAACAGCACGACCAGTACCACAATGCCCACAGCCAGCGTGCCCTTGGGGCCAACCTTCTGTGCGGCGGTTACCATCAATGGCTGGCTCATCAGTCGATCACCCGTCCTTTCAGTGCGAAGAGGCCTTGCGGACGTTTCTGGATAAACAGAATGATCAGCGCCAGGATCAGGATCTTGCCCAATACGGCGCCGATTTGCGGTTCGAGAATCTTGTTGGCGATACCCAGCCCGAAAGCCGCCGTCACGCTGCCGGCCAGTTGCCCGACGCCGCCGAGCACCACCACCAGGAACGAGTCGATGATGTAGCTCTGACCGAGGTCAGGGCCGACGTTGCCGATTTGGCTCAGGGCAACGCCGCCCAGACCTGCAATGCCTGAGCCCAGCCCGAACGCCATCATGTCAATGCGCCCGGTCGGCACGCCGCAGCAGGCGGCCATGTTGCGGTTCTGGGTCACGGCGCGCACGTTCAGCCCCAGGCGGGTCTTGTTCAGCAGCAGCCAGGTCAGCAGCACCACGAACAGCGCGAAGGCGATGATCACGATGCGGTTGTATGGCAGCACCAGATTGGGCAGCACCTGAATCCCGCCGGACAACCACTCCGGGTTGGCAACTTCGACGTTCTGCGCGCCGAATGTCAGCCGCACGGCCTGGATCAGCATCAGGCTGATGCCCCAGGTGGCGAGCAGGGTTTCCAGCGGGCGACCGTACAAGTGGCGAATCACTGTGCGCTCCAGCGCCATGCCTATCACGGCGGTGACAAAAAACGCCACTGGCAGCGCGATCAACGGGTAGTACTCGATCGCGCCCGGCGCATAGCGCTGAAACATCAGTTGCACCACATAGGTTGAATACGCGCCCAGCATCAGCATTTCGCCGTGGGCCATGTTGATCACGCCGAGCAGGCCGAAGGTGATCGCCAGCCCCAGTGCCGCCAACAGCAGAATCGAGCCCAGCGACATGCCGCTGAACGCCTGACCGAGAACTTCGCCGATCATCAGCTTGCGATTGACCTGTGCCAGGCTGGTTTCAGCGGCAATGCGCACTGACGCATCGGTTTCGACGCCCGGCGCCAGCAGCGACTCAAGACGGGTACGGGCCAGCGGGTCGCCGGTTTCGCCGAGCAGGCGCACTGCCGCCAGACGCACCGTGGGGCTGGAGTCAACCAGTTGCAGGTTGGCCAGCGCCAGGGTCAGCGCACTTTTAACGCTGGAATCGGTTTCGCTGGCTACGCGCTGGGTCAGCAGATCCAGTTGCGCGGGGCGGGCGCTTTTTTGCAGTTGCAGGGCGGCTGCAAGACGCAGCCTGATGTCGGCCGCCAGCAACTGGTGGCTGGCCAGCGCGGTATCGACCAGGCCGCGCAGCCGGTTGTTCAGGCGCAATTTGCGCGGTTCATCAGGGGTTGGAGCGTCGTTAGCCGCAGGCGCATTCGCATCCACTGCCACGTATTTGTCGTTGTTTTCGATCCACGCGCGCTTGCTGCTGTCAGCGGCAACACGGCCATCGCGCAGCGCTTCCAGCAATTCGACGCGCTCCGGGACCGGGCTGGCCGCCCAGGCTTCCAGTAGATCTGCCTGTTGCGAAGAACCGGCTGCGGCAAAATCACTGGCATCGCTGGCCTGAGCTGCAAGGGGCAGCAGCAGGCTGATGGCAAGGATGAAACGGTAGAAGTAGGAAGGCATATCAATATGGCCTTGATTGAGTGGGGCGCCGTCTGCTCTTGATTCTGGCCGAAGGCTGTGGGAGTGAACTTGTTCACGAAAGGGCCGTTACATTCACTGAAGATGTATCGTTTGAACAGCCGCCTTCGCGGACAAGTCCGCTCCTACAAAAAATGCGTTCCACCCTGAGGCCGAGCGAACGTGTGCGTACGACTAGGGTCTGTTCCCGTTTCCACGTAACCCATTGATCCCTATGAGAACAGGCCCGTATTGTTGG
>NZ_ATDK01000247.1 GCF_000444135.1 Pseudomonas avellanae BPIC 631 | reverse complement strand
CCGATCTCGAGATTGTTGTGTGAGAACTCCAACAATACGGGCCTGTTCTCATAGGGATCAATAGGTTACGTCGAAACGGGAACAGACCCTAGCCAGCTCAAAGAGTTCAGTGCCGCCGTGGTGTTTGTGATCGACTCGACCATTTCCATGGACCCTTACATCGAGCGCACGCGGGAGGCAATCGCCAAGGTCTACGCGCAGATTGCCAAGGAAAACCTCGGACGTCAGGTGAAGTTCGGCCTGGTCGCGTTTCGCTCCAGCACCCAGGCGGTGCCGGGGCTTGAGTACGTGACTAAAATGTATGCCGACCCCAATACCGTAAAAGACGGTGCAGACTTCCTGGCCAAGGCCGCGGACCTGAAACAGGCCAAAGTGTCGAGCAAGAGTTTCAATGAAGACTCCTACGCAGGTGTCATGCAAGCCATCGACAAGGTGGACTGGAGCCCGTTCGGCGCGCGTTATGTGGTCTTGATTACTGATGCGGGTGCGCTGGATGGCGACGATAAACTGTCCGGGACCGGGCTGAACGCCGAGCAGGTACGTATCGAAGCCAGCAACCCGGGTGTGGCCATTTACACCCTGCACCTGAAAACAGCTGCAGGTGCCAAGGACCACGCCAAGGCAGAGGCGCAGTATCAGGCGCTGTCCACTTACACGGGCACCAACACCTCGCTCTACTACCCGGTTGACGCGGGTGATCTGAATGCCTTTGGCAGCAAGGTCGATGCGCTGGCCAGCGCTATCACCGGTCAGGTCAAAGCCGCCTATATGGGTGACGACGCGATTGGCAGCGCCATGAACTCCAAGCCTGCGCCTGCCGAACAGAAGATGCTCGATGACGCCGCGCTTATCGGTCATGCCATGCGCCTGGCCTACCTCGGCGAAAAAACCGGCAGCCAGGCACCGCCGGTGTTTCAGGCGTGGATCGCCGACCGCGACCCGATCAAGCAGAACGTCCCGACCACCGATGTGCGGGTATTGCTGACCAAGTCACAACTCAGCGACCTGAGTGATGTGCTCAAGAAAATCCTTGATGCCGCCAACGAAGGCATGATCTCGCCTAGCGAAATGTTCGAGCGGTTACGCTCGGTCGCCGCCACCATGGGCACGGACCCCAACCAGCTCAAGCAGAACGGTACCGCCAAGCTGTCGGAACTGGGCGTATTGGGTGAATACCTGGACGATTTGCCCTACCACAGCGAAGTGCTCAACCTGGATGAGGACACCTGGAAAAGCTGGGACGGTCTGGCGCAGGAGAAATTCATCCGCACGTTGTCGACCAAGCTGCGTCACTACCAGGTCTACAACGCCGATGTGGATCGCTGGGTTCCACTGGCCGAAGGCAGTGATGCGCGTGACAACGTGTATCCGGTGCCCCTGGAAATGATGCCCTGACATGCTCCAAATCAAAGGACTGAACGTGCAGCGAGGGAGCGGCACCCAGGCACACCGGGTACACCTGCCCGAACTGAACCTGGCGCGTGGGCAGGTGGTGGCGATTACCGGCGAAAGCGGCTGCGGCAAAAGCACCCTGCTAGAAGCCCTTGGTTTGCTGTTGGCCCCTCAAAGCGTCGCGCAATACAGCCTTGATGGCGTGGACATCGCCGCCCTGCTGGCAGCCGATGATCAACCCGCACTGGCCGATGTGCGGGCGCGCTCGCTGGGTTTCGTCCTGCAAAGCGGCGGGCTGCTGCCGTTTCTGAAAATTCGCGACAACATCAATCTGCCCCGGCGGCTGTTGGGGCTGGTCAGTAAAAGCGATCATGTCGACCGGGCCATTGCCGCGCTGCGTCTGGAGCCCTTGCTGGACCAGTTGCCGCAGGCGCTGTCTATCGGTGAACGTCAACGCGTTGCCTGCGTGCGTGCCATCGCCCATCTGCCGCACCTGATTCTGGCCGACGAACCCACCGCAGCGCTGGACCCGCATAACGCCCGTCAGTTGTTCGAATTGTTATTGAGCCTGGTCGACGAACTGGGCCTGAGTGCGCTGATTGTCTCGCACGACTGGCAGATGGTGGACCGCTTTGGCCTGCCCCGCTTGAACGCCGTCAGTGTGGCTGGGGAGACGCGTTTTGAACCGGCCTTTTAAGCGTCTTGGCCTGCTGGCAACCCTGGCCATTGCAGACCTGTGGCACGACCGCAAAGTGTCGCTGTGCATTGCCGCTTCGCTGGTCGCCGTGATCGCGCCGTTGTTGCTGCTGTTCGGCCTCAAACACGGCGTGGTCGGCCAACTGCAGGCAGAACTGCTGCGCGACCCGCGTAACCTTGAAATCAAGTTGCTCAGCAGTGGCAACTACGACGAGCAATGGCTGAACAGGCTGCAGCAGCGGCCCGAAACCGGCTTTGCCCTTGGCATGACCCGCTCGCTCAACACCCAGGCCGACCTGATCGGCAGTCGCGGTCGCTTCGTCGACAATGCCGAAATCCTGCCCACCGGGCCGGGTGACCCTTTACTGGCTGCGCAGGCCATGGCCATCCTGCCGGGCCAGGTGATTCTCAGCAAGGCCGCTGCCGAGCGTTTGGCGTTGGTCCCCGGCGATACGCTGCGTCTGGGCGTGCAGCGTCGTCTGGACGGCGCGCCCGAACGAGGCGAAACCATGCTGACGCTGGTCGCTGTGTTGCCGGCAGCCCGCTTTTCCAGGCCCGCCGCGTTCGCCCATCCCGATCTGCTGCTGCAACTGGAGCGTTTTCGAGACGGCTTTGCCATTTCTGCCCTCGGTGCCACCCGCGGTCAGGCAGAAAACCAGCTTGCGCCCCGCTACGCCCGCGCTCGCCTGTATGCCCGTGACATCGACAGCGTCGCGCCACTGGAGCGCTGGTTGAACGAGCAACATATCGAAACAGGCAGCCGGCTGGCCGATATCGACAACGTAAAAGCGATCAACCACGTGCTGAGCGTGATCTTCGGCGTGATCGCAGGTGCCGCTTTGCTGGGCTGTATCGCTTCGCTGATAGGTGCCTTCCTCGCGAACATCGATCGCAAACGCCGCAGCCTCGCCTTGTTGCGGCTCATGGGCTTCACCGCGCCCGCAGTGGCGGGCTATCTGGTCCTGCAGGCATTGCTGCTCGCCGTGGTCGGCTACCTAGGCGGCCTGGCGTTCTACTTTGCAGGCAGCGAGGCGTTCAATCACCTGCTGGGCGGCCAGCGCATCACCGGCGGTTTTATTTGCCAGATCACCCCGTTGCACGGCCTTGCCGCACTGGCGCTTGCGCTAGTGGTATCAGCGCTGGTTGCGCTGGCAGGTGCCACCCGAGCCATCCGAATTCAACCTGCGGAGAGTCTGCGTGAACTCTAGACACTGGGGCCATTTGCTCTTTGTACCCTTGACCCTGATCAGCCTTCAGACGTTTGCCGCTGCCTGGGAAGAGAAACTCTACAACCCGATGCCTGACGCTGAAGACGTAGTGCTGCCGATGCCCTGTGATGGCGCGATGGTCTTTCGCAAGGTGTATATCCCGCTGGCTGGCCCGCTGGATGACTACCCCATCAATATCGGCGGCGACAACGCCGAATACGGCTACGTAGAGCAAACTCATCCGGCATTTATCGCGGGAAGCTTTACCACCGAAAAGAATGCCAAATCGCGTTACTACCTCTTGGCGAAGTACGAAATGACGGTGCTGCAGTACAGCGCACTGACTCAGGCTGAATGCCCCGCGCCGTCGAACAAGCAGCGCCTGCCCGTGGTGTCGCTGAGCTGGATACAGGCCATGGAAGCCGCCGATAAATACAACATCTGGCTGCGTGAAAACGCCGCCGAAAAATTGCCGAAAGAAGACGGCGTGGCAGGGTTCTTACGCCTGCCCACCGAGGTGGAATGGGAGTTTGCCGCACGCGGAGGGCTGAACGTCAGCACGGCGGAGTTTCGTGACCTGCGTTATCCGATGCCGGAAGGCGTAAACGCCTACGAATGGTTTGCCGGGACGCAATCGGCCAATGGCCAGTTACAACTGTCCGGCTTGCTCAAGCCCAACCCGCTCGGTCTGCACGACATGCTGGGCAACGTCGACGAGATGATGTTCGAGCCGTTCCGACTGAACAAGCTTGACCGCCAGCATGGCCAGGCTGGCGGCTATGTGGTGCGCGGCGGTGATTTCCGTACAGCACAGGGCGAGCTGCGAAGCTCGCTGCGCAAAGAGCGCAACTACTACGACGCCAAGGCCGCAGCCACCAGTAAAACCACCGGCGTGCGTCTGGCGTTGGCGTCCAGCACGCTGACCTCTCGCGAGCGCGTCAGCAGCATCGAAACCAGTTGGAAAAAGCTCGGCACCGGCAGCGGCGACGCAAGCCAGGGCGAAGACAAAAGTGCCGTGCAGGCGCTGGGCACGCTGGCCTCCGGCGTGGCCGACGAAGCCTTGAAAGAGAAACTCAAGGCCCTGGAAAACCAGCTGCGCGCCAGCAATCAGCAGCAGGAAGAAACCCGCGACCAGGCGATCCGCGCCAGCCTTAACCTCGGGGCCTTTCTCTGCACAAAAATGCTCGACGATGGCAAATACCTGGACTTCCTGCAGAAAAACTACAAGCTCAATTGTTCGGCCGCAGAGCAGGACGCCAGTTGCCCGATGCGCAAAGGCAAGCTCGACGAACAGAAAGACCGACTGCACAAACTCAGCCGTTATTACGCAAGCAGTCTGGTGGACTCCGCCACGCTCTATGGAGAACCGCTGCTGGCCCGGCAAATACCGGTCATGGGCGAAATCATCAGCCGCAATGAGCAGCTCAAAGAACTCAAGCCGTACTTGCAGACCCACTGGGTCAATCAGCAGGCATTTTTGAAAACCCAGAAGATCGACACCGACGCGTGGCTAAACCGCTGCAAGGCAGTCCAGTGACTCGACATCAAGCTTACTCAAGGAGCAACAGCATGAAACACGTACGTAGCCATCTGCCGAGGGTCATGTTGGGCCTGATGATCTCTGTCAGTCTGGTGCTGGCCGGCTGCGCCAACAACGGCACCGGCAGCAGCATGCTTGGCGGTTCAGGCACCGACCCCGATCCGCGCCTGACCAAAAGTACCGATTCGTCATTTTTCTCCACCTCAGGCCTTACCGCCTGCGCGGCCGCTGCCGGGGTTGGCATTCTGGCCTGTGCCGTGGCGAGCCCCAGCGACAAGGTCAAATGCATGGTCGTGGCCGGTATTGCAGCGTGCGGCGTGGCCATGGGAGCGAACTATTACTACGACTACCGTCGCAGCAAGTACTCCAATACCGCACAGCGCCTGCAGTTGATGAATGACGACGTAAAAGCCGACACCGAAAAAGTGGCCCAGCGCACCTACACGCTGCAACAGGTGATCAACGACGACAAAGAGCGCATCGCCGGTATTCAGAAGTCGATCAAAACCAAGACGCTGGACAAAGCCAAGGCACAGCAAGAGATCGCCAGTGTCGACAGCAACCTGGCGCAGATGAACAAGGACCTGACCGGCATGCGCTCCAAAGTGGCGGAATACAAGAAGACCGCTGACCTTGAGCGCGCCAGCAACGGTGGCACGCAGGTCACTGCCATCGACGGCGAGATCAGCAAAATGAACAGCAAGGTCGCGTCCTTGCAAAAAGAAGTGGACGGCCTCTACAGCCAGCGCCAAGCCATCACCTTAGGTTGAGATGAACATGAATATTCGAGCACTGATTGCCAGCTCGGCCCTGTTGCTGATAGCCGGTTGCGCCACTCAGCCCGGCAGCTGTGATTCAAACAACGTCGAGGCGAGCCTGATCACCAAGATGAACTGCGACCACTCCGGTGGTTACAGTGATCAGGTCCGCCAACGCGAACAGGCGCTGACCGATGCACGCGCCGAAAACACCTCCTTTCGCGACGTGTACGACGCTTTACAAGCCCAGCAACAGTCGACCAGCAAGAGCCTTGCCGAGCAACAAAAGCAGCAGGCAGCGCTGGACGGCTCCATGAGCAAGCTGTTGAGCCAGCTCAAGGCCAGGCATGCCAACAAGGCGCAGGCGCAGCAGCAGATCGCGGATCTGGAAAAACAGATGGCTGCCAAGAAGCAGGTCACCGCCAGTACCGACCCGGCAGTCATCGAGGCGCGCAAGCAGGAACTCAAAGCCCTGCAGCAAAAGGTTTCCAGACTGCAGCTCAGTCTGGGCTACGAGTAAAGCGTAAATTTCTCCAAAGGCCCCAAGGGGCCTTTTCTGATTGCGGACCGTTCCCATGCAACGCATCACTATCGACACCACGTCCCATCCTGCCGAACTGCTGAACACGCTGGAGAGCAAGGTAGCCTTGCTGCGTCGCCACTTTCCGCCCAGCGTATCCAGCCTGTTTGCCATCCCGCGTGCGGGTGCTGATGGCGCACTGCAATGGTGGTCTGAACTGGGCGGTCAGCCCCTGCCCTATCACAGCCTGGACCCTGTCGCACAACAGGCGTTGATCGCACGCTACGCACAACGCCAGCAGGCCATCGTGCAGTTGGCGGACGAGTTGCAGGCGCGCAATAAAGCTGACGAGGCCAACAGCCTTCGTACGTTGGTCGGTGCCCCGGCACTGGACAATCTTTACAGCCTCAATCAAGAACCTGTGGTCATCCGCTGGGGCCTGGTGCCACCAGCGCCCCTCATAACTCCAGTCGCCGCAACGGTGACGCCACCTGCGGCAACACTCACCAGCCCGCCATCAAGGCGCTGGTGGCTGCGTATTCCGTTTTTGCTGCTGTTACTGCCGTTGCTGTTGATCCTGCTGTGGCTGCTCTGGACATGGCGCGGCGGCGTGTGGATCGTGTTCAAACCGGCTCCGATGGGTAACTACTCCTGCACGGCGGGTGCGCCGGTCCCTGATTTTGCTGTGGTGCTGGACACCTCAGGCTCGATGAACCTGAATATCAACACCTCTTCCGAAGACGAAGTCTGGATGGCTCAGGTCGGCGGCGCGCTGCCTGATAACAACCCGAGAAAAGCTCGCGTGCTGACTGAACCCACGCGCCTGACGGTCGCCAAGCAAGCCTTTGCAGCGATGATCGGCCAGTTGCATCCCGACATCGACACACGCTTGATCACGTTCCAGGGCTGCGAGGGCACGGTCGATCAAGGCCTGTTCCGGCGTGACGCTCGGCAACAACTGCTGGCCGGGGTGGGACAGCTCAGCGCAGACCGCGGCACGCCTCTGGCGGCCAGCCTTGCCAAAGCAGCCAGCCTTGTGGATGGGCGTCTCAAGGATGCCTTGGTGGTGATGTTTGTCGATGGCGAGGACGGCTGCGGGCAAAACGCGTGCGAGGTGTCCGCCCGCATCGCCCGTGAGCAGCCAAGGTTGCGCGTCAACGTCGTCAACATCAGCGAAAGCAAGCTTTCAAACTGCATCGCGGAAAATACCGGGGGGCGTGTATACGCTGCCCGCGAAGTCGGCGAGGTACAAAAAATGCTGCGCGAAGCCATGGAAGAAGTGGCAACAACGCCTACGTGTACGGGCGCACAGGCAACTGGCAAATAACGCGGCTGTTCTCGGTCACGCCGGCCTATACGCCGGCCGTGCACTCAACTAAACAGCCATAAAAAAACCCGCCGAAGCGGGTTGTTTTTTCCATCAATACCATCCCGACATCCTGTCAGTAGCCATCCCGGCAATGGTGATCATCCGTGACCTTTGCAACGCTTCCTGCGCTGCAGTTGATGGGTGTAGATTGCGACTTTCCGAGGGCGGCGTACAGAGTGGATCCACTCCTTCTCGCGTAAGCCTTTCGCTATACGCCTTCGGTCACCTAAGAACTACACGACATTGGCTTGCGCCCTGACCGGCCCGGCCCGTTCACTCATTGCCAGCAGCGCTGTTACCTGAGCGAAGGGTAATGGCCGTCCAAACAGATAACCTTGAGCAAAATCGCACCCATGAGCGGCCAGCCAGTCCGCCAAGTCTTCGTGCTCTACCCCTTCGGCGGTGATCTTCATGCGCAAACTCTTGCCCAGGGCGAGGATGGCTTTGACCATCTCATTCTGGTTATCCAGTGAGGTTTCAAAGAAAGACCGGTCGATCTTGATTTTGTCGATGGCCAGTTTTGTCAGGTGGTAAAGCCCTGAATAGCCCGTACCGAAATCGTCCAGAGCAACACTCACCCCCATGGCGCGCAGGCGCTCCAGGTTCAAGCGTGCACTGTCGACATTGGCCACCAGGGTATTCTCCGTCACTTCCACTTCCAGTCGATTCAATGGGAATCTGCCTTCGCTTGCCAGTTGCTCCAGCCAATCGGGGAAGTCGAGGCTTTCTATCATCAATGAAGTGACGTTGATGGAAAGCGTAAAGTCGCTCGGCCAGTCACGCGCATGATCAAAGGCCTGTAGCAACAGACTTTCAGTCAGTTGTTTGATCAGCCCCAACTGTTCCGCCAAGGGTATGAAGTCCATCGGCAGGATGATCCCCCGCTCTGAGTGCAGCCACCGCGCCAGCAGTTCAAACCCCGCAAGGCGTTGCCCAGGAAGGCTGACAATCGGCTGATAGAACGGCTGGATATGTTTCTCTTTGATAGCGTCCCTGAGTTCCTGCACGAAAACTTCCTGCAGACGCTGTTCGCGCTCAAAGCTCACCTCATAAAAATGAAACGTGGCCCGCCCGCCGTTTTTACCGCGATACATGGCGCTGTCAGCACGTTGCAGCAGGACTTCGGCATCAGAACCGTCCAGTGGCGAAATGGCAACGCCCAACGTTGCACTGAGGGTCACACGTGGCAAACCGGCGCTGGACATTGCGATTTTAGCCAATACATTTTCAGCCAGCGCTGCCAACTCAAACTGACTGAAATCACCACTGACCGCCAAACCGAACTCGTCGCCTCCCAGTCGCGCCACTGACGCCTGCCACCCTGTTGTCGCGTCTCGCAGGCTTTCTGCAACGGCGCAAATAGCCGCGTCTCCCACCGCGTGACCGTGGGTGTCGTTGATCAGTTTGAATTTATCCAGGTCGATCAGGAAAACGGCAGTCTGGGTAGATTCTTGCTGCAGACGCGCAACCAACTGCTCGTGAAACACCCGACGATTAAGCAGGCCGGACAACGGATCGTGCCGGGCCAGCGAATCGCTGAGCGCCTGCGCCACCAGCAAGTCGTTGTAGCTGCTTTGCAACCGTTGCATCAGGCGCTTTAGTAGAATAAAAGGCACCACCATCGACAGCAGTGCAAACGCAGTTGACGTCAATACAAAACGCCACCGTTCAGCATCTTCGAAGTCCGGGTCATACGGTAAGTCCATGGCGTACATGGCGAGGGATTCAAGCTTGAATTCCCACACTACCGCCAACAGAAAAATTGAAAAAAAGTAAAACCATAATACCGTGTAAAGGTATTTACGGACCGTTCGCGGGCTGCGGATAACTGGCATAAGGGGTACGCTCGAATGACGACGATGCTACGGCGATGGGCTGGTTATCGGTAATCCGGCGCCAGTCTTGAAGACGGCTGGCCCCGTATTACCAGGCGTTGTCCGTTACACCCGAGTGTCGCTGTTTCACCCACTTCTATTAATCGTTTCATTGAAACTTATATAACGTTCAATCCTTGGTGAACCCCTAAAATGAGCGTTTGAGCCATCGTCTTCGTGAGCAATGCGGACCGCCGCCCCGGCCACTCCCACAACGATGGCGGTCCAGCCCGCTACGGGCGCTTCAAGGTTTATG
Source organism: Pseudomonas avellanae BPIC 631 (assembly GCF_000444135.1). Classification (GTDB taxonomy): domain Bacteria; phylum Pseudomonadota; class Gammaproteobacteria; order Pseudomonadales; family Pseudomonadaceae; genus Aquipseudomonas; species Aquipseudomonas avellanae. The sequence goes on along the minus strand of NZ_ATDK01000247.1, from coordinate 29,441 downwards.
TATCACGCCTGTCTGACGGCTCGACACTAACTCGAACGCTGATTAACAAAACGGCTGACGGCGCGCACTACTGTGTTCGCGCCTTCCTGGATTTCCTGGATGACACGATCTGCATCGTTAGCCAGTTCCAGTGCTCCGGAGGCCTGTTCGGTACTGCGCACGATTACATTGACTGCATCGGACGCCAGGCTCTGGTTCTTCTTGACGACATTGACCACTTCTTCTGCCGCTTTTGTCGTGCGCGACGCCAACTGGCGGACCTCGTCGGCCACGACCGCGAACCCCCTGCCCTGTTCACCGGCCCGGGCAGCTTCGATGGCAGCGTTCAACGCGAGCAGATTGGTTTGCTCGGCGATCCCGCTGATGGTTTTTATGATCGTGCCAATCACTTGGCTCTGAGAGTCCAGTGCCTCAATGCCTCGCGTGGCGTCTTGCATGGAAATCGTCAGTTGACCCAGCATCTGCAGCGTGTCCTTGATGACCTTTCGCCCTTGCTGTGCACTGGCGTCGGTATCGATGGACGTTTGATAGGCCATGTCCGATGCTTCGGCAACGGCCTTTTCACGCTCAACCTGCTCAGTGATAACCGTCGCGAACTTTGCAATTTTATAGAGCTTGCCGTTTGCGTCGGTAATAGGGTTATAGGACGCCTCCAGCCACACGTCGCGGCCAGCCTTGTCTACGCGGCGAAAACGATCGACGATAAACTCGCCCCGACGTAATCTTTCCCAGAAGTGGCCATACGCGTCAGAGGCGGATTCTTCAGGCACGCAGAAAATCTTGTGATGCTTGCCCTTTATCTGATTCAGCTCATAACCCATCGCTTTCAGGAAGTTGTCATTGGCGGTAATGACCATTCCATCAAGGGTGAAGTCGATGACGGCGGTAGACCGCTGTAACGCATTGACCAACGCTTCATTCTCACGCGAGGCCTCGATAGTTCGGGTCAAAACGCTTGAGTACAACGTGATCTGCTCGATGCCGCCGGTCTCATTCTTGAACGGCACCACCACGGTCCTCAACCAGACCCTCGCGCCTGTCTTGCTGATCAGCCGCAACGTGCCGCTGAAATGCTTGCCGTCCCGAATCGCAGCCAGAGCGCGCTTCTGGTGAGTATCACCGCTCAGCTCGGGCGGGCTCAGTTCAGAAAGGCTGCGCCCGGCGATCTCGCTTTGTGAATAGCTCATCTCCGTCTCGAACAGGCCGTTGACGGTCTGCACCTTGCCCTGCCCGTCCAGAACGACGGCAACAGTCTCCAGATTCAGAATCTGCCCTGCTTGCTCGAGCATGGCGAGGCGGCGCTCCAATGCCTGGTTGGTTTTTTTCAAATGCGAGTTGAACATTGCGGCCATCCGGGACATTTTGGGCTTGGAAGGTTCATCGGTCATCAACCCAAAACCTTTAGCGCGTTTGCCAAACTAAATATTGAAAAAGACGGGTATAAATTATGAAGTTTAATTTAGGATCCAAACTGGCAATTTACGCGTATGCAAGAGTTTTACTCCAAGCGGTTGTAAGATTGAGATGAATTAAGTTTTAGATGTGCTGTCATTCAATGTCCAACTGACCACTGGCTGAACGATAGCCTTGCTGTGACGGCCTGTTATCAGGCACGGCATTAGAACTTGGTTGACGGCAGGCGAGATACTTCAAAGCAGCTGTTGCCGAGTATTCACCTACCCCCCCTCATTCAACCGCCCCAAAAACTCCTCCCGCCGTGCTCTGTCCGCACCCTCCTTCACCAACAACCCAGGCAACAACTCATTCGCCTGCTGCGGACTCAGGACAAACACCCCGTCGTCGTCACCAATCGCGATGTCGCCCGTGTTCACAACCACCCCGCCGATGTTGACCGGCCCGTTGAGTTCGCCGCTTTCCCCCAGGCTTCGTGTCGTGACGGCGCTGATGCCTCGGCTGAAGACCGGCAGACGATGTTCGCGCAAGGCGGCGACGTCGGTGACGGCGCCGGACACTACCACGCCGGCCAGGCCTTTGATGAGGCCGGCCAGGGTGCGCAGTTCGCCCCAGCAGGCGCAGTGCTCGTCGCCGACGCATTCGATCACCAGCACGTCGCCGGGCAGGCTGTTGAGCAGTGCGTCGCGCAGGATACTGCCGTCGGGCAGGTGGACTTTGACGGTGACGACGTTGCCGACCAGTCGGGCGCCGTCGAACAAGGGCCTGATGCCGCGCAGGTAGCCGCTGTCGGTCAGGTGGCCGAGGGTGGACGCAGCGATGCCACGGAATTGCTCGATGACGGCGTCGCTGAGCTGTTGCTGGCGGTGTGCAATCTGTTTGTTCATCGACATTTTTTGGGCCTCAGCAGCGGGCAGTTGGAGCAATATTCGACGGGGTTGCTGGCGTCGTAATAAAAGCAGCAGGTGCGACGAAAGCGGACGCTTTTGCCCTCGGTTTCCAGCACAGTTTGCGGACGGCGGAAGTGTTTCAGCGGGTTGTAGCTCAGCCCGAACAAGCCAGGGTCTGCCTGATTCAGTAGCCAGTCGAAATCGGCTTGATAGCGTTGGCGAATCAGCAGGTCTTCGACCTTTTCCATGCGCTTGTCGTACAGCGAATAGACGCGTACGGCGGTGTTTTCCCAGAGAATGCGCCGGGAAATACCGGTCACACGATTGAAGGTTTCCCACAGTGGCTGAAGCATGTCGCGAAACAGGGTGGCGACGATCATGTCACGCCACGCTTCGCGGGCACCCGGCTCATAGCCTACAGGTGTCACGTCTACCAAGGGCATGGAAGAGGTCCACAGGCCATCATCGTGTGCGTACTCGATCACACTGTTGTCCAGCGACAGGATCAGGCCCTTGTCGTAGACCGACATGGCATACAGACAAGCACCCGTGCTCAGGAAAGAAAAGCGCTTGGCCAGCAGTGACGCAGTGATCGCCGGTGTCGGAGAGCCGATGATCGGTCCCAGGTTTGCCAGCAACTGTACGCACACCTCGTCGTCCAGCACTGCCCTTGCGAGCAATGAGCGTGGGTCGCGGGCATCCGACCGCCTGAGCTGCAGCACCCCCGACAACAACGCCCATTCGGGCTCGCTGAAGGCCTGCGCCAGACTCATTGCGGCAGTTCCCGGCCAAAGGGAATGCACAGCGGCGTACCGAAAAACGGATCGGCGATGATCCGGCAGTTGAGGCCGAACACCTGCTTGACCAGCGCTTCGCTGAGGATCTCGGCAGGTCGTCCCTGAGCAAACGCGGTGCGCTCGTGCACGGCGACCATGTGGTCGGCGTAACGGCAGGCCAGGTTAAGGTCATGCAGAACCATGACGATGGTTTTGCCTTCCTGACGATTGAGGTCGCGTAGCAGGTCCAGCACTTCGATCTGGTGAGCCAGGTCGAGAAAGGTCGTCGGTTCGTCCAGCAACACAATGTCGGTGTCCTGCGCCAGGGTCATGGCGATCCACGCGCGTTGACGCTGACCACCGGACAAGGCATCCACCGGACGCTCGGCCAGGTCCTGCATGCCGGTCTGCGCCAAGGCCCGTTCGACCATCGCTTCATCCTGCGCGGACCACTGTTGCATCCAGTTCTGATACGGGTAACGCCCCAGCGCTACCAACTGGCGCACGCTGATGCCTTCAGGAGCGCTGGGCATCTGCGGCAAAATCGCCAGTTCACGGGCGACCGTGGCGGTGGATTTCTGATGGATGTCCGCGCCGTTGAGCACAACGGTGCCCTGTTGTGGCTTGAGCAGCCGCGCCAGCGACTTGAGCAAGGTGCTTTTGCCGCAGCCGTTGCTGCCGATCAGCACGGTCACCTGGCCTTCGGGCAATTGCAGATCAAGGCTGTCGATAATCACCTGGCGCTGGTAACTCAGGGTCAGGTCATGGGTTGCGATGGACGCCATCCGAAATTCCTTAATGCCGCTGGTTAATCAATAGATACAGAAAAAACGGTGTGCCCAGCACCGCGACAAAAATCCCTGCGGGCAGGTCCAGCGGCAGGAACAGCGTGCGTCCGGCCAGATCGGCGAGCATCACCAGGTTGGCACCGATCAGGGCGGCCATCAGTGCCTGACCGGTAAACCCTGGTGGCATCAGGCGCTTGGCAATGTGCGGCGCAATCAGCCCGACAAAGGCAATTGCCCCGCCCCAGGCGACCGCGAGACCGGCCAGCGCGACGCTCACCAGCAACAGACCGGCGCGCAACCATTGCACGCGCACGCCAATGCCCTGGGCCAGGTTGTCATCCAGTTGTTGCATGCGCACCTGGCGGGCGAGCAGCACCAGCAATGGCAGGGTCAGCAACAGCCAGCCGGCCAGGGCGCGAGGTTCCGGCCAACTGGCACCATACACGCTCCCGGTCAGCCAGACGTAGGCCGACAGGGTGGTGGTCAGTGGGCTGAACACCAGAATGAACGTGGTCACGGCCGCCAGCAGCGCCGACACCCCTACCCCGATCAACACCATACGCAAGGGCGAAGCGCCCTGATTCCAGGCCAGCAGGTAGATGACCAGCGCGGCGAGCCCGGCCCCGGTTATGGCCGCCAGCGGCAGAAACTGTGCGCCCAGTGCGGCCGAGAAAAATGACAGATAGAGCACCGCCGCCGCGCTGGCACCGCTGGTGATGCCCAAAAGGTCCGGCGAGGCCAAAGGGTTACGAATGATGCTTTGCAGAATCAACCCGGACACAGCCAATGCAGCACCCACCAGTACCGCCAGCGCCAGACGCGGCATGCGCAGTTGCTCGACGATGAACACCAGGCTGGCGTCCGCGTGCCCAGTCAACACGCTCATCAACGTCGCAGGCGACAGGTTGACCTTGCCCACCGCCAGCGAGCCCAGTGCCACCAGTACTGTGAGCGCCACTGCGACGCTCAGACGCATCAGCACCGCCAGGCTGAACTGCCGCGAGAAACCACGATAACGTAGCGTCAGGTGCTTATCCATAACGTGCCCCCCGACGAACCAGTGCGATGAAGAATGGCGCACCGAACAGCGCAGTCATGACGCCCACCGGGACTTCCTGAGGCAGGATCACCACGCGCGCCAGCGTATCGGCGAGCAGCAACAGCGTGGCGCCCAGCACCGCGCAGCCAGGCAGCAGCCAGCGATGATCGATGGACAGCGTCTTGCGCACCATATGCGGCACCAGCAGCCCGATGAAACCGATGCTGCCCGCCAACGCCACAGCGCTGCCGGCCAGAACGATGATCACCAGGCTCATCAGCAGGCGAATCAGCCCGGTCCGTTGGCCCAGCGCCGTGGCGATGGCTTCGCCGGTGTTAAGCACGTTGACCTGTCCGGCCAGCACCAGCGAACCGCCCAAAGCGAGTATCACGCACATCAGTAAAGGCGCTGCGGTAAGCAGATCACGCTCCGACAACGAACCGGCCAGCCAGAACAGCACGGTGTCCAGACCGTCCTGATTGACCACCAGCAACGCCTGACTGAAAGCGGTAAACAGCGCAGTGATCGCCGCGCCCGCCAACACGATACGTAACGGATTGAGACTGCCCTGCCCGCGGTTGCCGATCACCCAGACAATCGTGCCCGCCACTGCCGCACCGATGAAGGCGCACCACAGCCATTGGCTCATTGAGGTCAGGGCAAACAGCGACGAACAGGCGATGATGGCAAACGTCGCCCCGGCATTGATGCCGAACAGCCCCGGCGAGGCCAGCGGGTTACGTGTCAGGGCCTGCATCAGCGCACCGGCAACCGCAAGGCTGGAGCCCACGGCGACGGCCATCAAGGTGCGCGTCAGCCGGGTGTCGAGCAACACGTGCTGAACAGGATTCAACACGTCTGGCTGCCACAGGCTTGTAACGATTGCCGACGGCGAGATCCAGCTGGCGCCGGTGGCCAGGCTCAACCCCATACACGCCACCAGCATCAACAGTCCCATGCCCAGTTTCATGGCTACCGTCATGAGGCGCTGTCCGCCATCGCCACTTGGGTGATTTCATCGAGCATGCGGTTGGCACCCAGAATGCCACCCGACAGGCTCCAGGCAACCGCATCGACGCGCCACACCTGTTTGTCCTGAGGGGCGCGCAGCTGTTGCCAGAACGGGTGCTGGACCAGTTTGTCGTAGTTTTGCTGTGCGGCTTTGCTGTCCGCACGCTGGAAGATAAAAAACATGTCGGCATCGACCACAGGCAAACTCTCTTTGCTGCTGAGTTTAAGGGAAACGCCGGTTGCTTCGCGGGCAGCGGGTGTCCAGGCAAAGCCCAGCTCGCTAAGCACCGAGCCGGCGAAGCTGGCAGGCAGATAGCTGCGGATATGGTCCTCGCGAATGTCGAGCACTGACACGGTTATCGGCCAGCGCCCGGCGAATTTCGTCTGTAACTGACCGCGCAACGCGGTCACACGGCGCTGCCATTGGCCGAGCAGTTCCATGGCCTGCTGCTGACGGTTCATTGCCGCGCCCATCATCGCCAGCGTGCGCTTGAATTCAAACACCTCTTCGAGCATCAGCACGGTACTGATCTGTTCCAGCAGCGGCGCGATACGTTGATGGCGAAAGCGTGACGCGACAATCAGGTCCGGTTTGAGCAGCACGATGTCTTCAAGACTCGGCTGGGTTTCCAGGCCCACGTGCGGCACCGCTGCCAGCGCTGGGCGCAGGTAACGGTACATCGGTTTTTCGCTCCAGGAGTCCACCACACCGCACGGCGTCACCCCCAGTGCCACAGCGCTGTCAGACGCGCCCTGAAACAGGGTGACGATTCTCAAGGGCTCTGAGCGCAACGACGCTGCCCGGACAATGCCGGGCAGCGCCAGTAAGCCCAGCGACAGGCGCAATAGTGTGCGCCGCGAAGGATGCAGGGTTCGGTCAGGTGTCACGGCGCAACCTGTGGAACGGGTTGACCACCTGGCCTTTGCCAAACGGCATGCTGCCCGGCCCGCCAGCGCGCTCGATCATCGGCGTGAGCAGGAGTTTTTGTGGCCAGTTCGGTGCGTCGAACAATTGATGCCTGATCATGGCACGTGCCTCGTCGTCGAATTCGATGGTTGTGATGAGATTATCCAGAACATCGCGCAGCACAGTCCACAACGCTGTGACCGGCACCTGGTAAACCTGGGCCAGCGTATCCATGATTGCCCGCACATTGACCTGAATCCCCAGGGTCTGCAGCCAGAACAGCAGGTCCTCAGGGCGGTCATGATAAAGGGTATTGGCATGACCTTTCTTGATTCGATATTCCGGATCGCTCATGCCATTGCGTTCCAGCCACGGCACGAAGATACGCAGCGAGTCGTGGTCACGCAGCAGCAGCCCTTGCGCCTGACCGGCTTTCCAGACCATGACTGCATTCTGGCCGTGTACCTCGCCGAGCATGCCGAGGCGGAATATACGCAGGTTGATGTCGAAAAAGCTGTGGCTCAGCTCACGGAACAGAGTCAGCACCGAAGCCTGATTGCGCGGCAGGTCGCGGTACGCCATCCATTCATCGAAGAAATGCCGATTGCTGCCCGGCAACGGCGTACCCAGTGCAGCCATCGGCAGCAAACGGCAGTCCGGATCATCCAGCAAGGCCGAGGGGTACTGGCGCACCATCGCCGACAGGTGCCGTGGCGCTTCGTCAAACAGCGTGGCCTGCGGCGGCATGAACGCCCACCATTTGCCCTCGTCGCACAGGTGCAGCGAACGGCTCAGGGTTGGGTCTTTGCTTACTACCTCGCGCAGCAGTTTCTCGCTCAGCTCGCCGTTGATCATCTTGACCGCAGGCAGGTAACGCGACGCGCCGAGGGAATAGATCGCCATTGGCAGCTTGAGGTAGTCGGCGCTGTTGAAGCACGGCGTCATCGAACGCAGCGACGAGGTGGCATACACCGTGGCTGCGCTGAACGTCAGGCGCTGGCACTCGCCTTTGGCGAAAACGTCGCCCAGTTGCACGTCCAGCACATGCTCGAACTGCCAGGGGTGGACCGGCAGCGCCACGTGGCTGTCGGCAATGCCGCGCTGTTGCAGCTCCTGGTCGAGATCGGCTTGCAGGGTGCGCGGCAGCAGGTAACGCGCCGGGAAAGACGCATTCACGTCACCTACGCCGCCCCCGCATTGCAGCAGGGCCTTGTCGACGGCGACCCAGTTCAGCGCAACAGGTTGAGCGAACTCGGCCTGATACTGCAAATACTCCTGCTCGTTCAGACCCTGCTTGGCCTTGGCCAGCGGGTGATAAGGTCGATCACGCAACGACGCCCACTGTTCCATGGTGCGGAAGAACGTTGCACCGTCCTGGGCCATCAGGTGTTGATGGTCAACCCTGTGATCCAGCGACAGCGCGGTCTGCCAGACACTGATGCGCAGGACATCGAGAAACAGCGCGATGCCTTTTTCGTTTTCCTGGCGCTCGCTGCCCTGAAGCTGGGTTGCCTTGCCGGCAAACACCCATTTCATGAAGTCTTCCGGGGACAACTGCGTCCAGCGCTCGTCCTGACGGCCCAGCACCGGGCTGCCGGGCACCTTCTCCCATTGCTGGGTGATGCCGGGGCGCAACGCGATGCTGATGAAACGCTGCTCAGAGGCATCGCAGCACCATTCCCAGACCTGCTGCGCGGGGCTTTGCCCGGCCAGTTGCGGCGCCTGCGGGTGGCGCGATTGCCAGTGGGCAGTGTCCTGCAGGCTCAATGGCTCGCGGCCAAAAAAGTCTTCAGCCAGCAGGCAATCGACCAGATCCTGCATGACCAGGTCAGCGGCGAGTGAAGTGAAGTTCATCGGGTTATTTTCCTTCTGCTGAAATGTGGTTCAAACGGGCTTGCAGCGCACGAAAAGCGATACCGCGCTCATCCCCGAGAACAAAGGCGTTGACCCCGCGAGCCTGCCAACGGGCAGCGTCGCCGGGCTGCCGGGGGATGGTGCAATAGGCAACGCCTGCGGCCTGCGCGGCCTGCCAGGTGTCGGACAAGGCTTGTTGCACCTCGGGCTTATCGATCTGCCAGGGCATGCCCAATGACTGCGACAAATCGGCCGCACCTTCAAGAATCATGTCCAGCCCCGCTACCGACGCAATCTCGGCGGCGCGGCGCACGCCTTCGGCGCTTTCGATCATCGCCACGACCATGATTTGCTGATTGGCAGCCTCGACGTACTGCGCCAGGCTGTGTTTGCCGAACGAGCCGGGACGACCGGCATTCAGGCTGCGCCGCCCCAGCGGGTGGTACTTGCAGGCGGCAATGGCGTCTGCCAGTTGTTCGGGGCTCTCGATCATCGGCAAAACGATGCCCTGAGCGCCGCCATCAAGCAGGCGCAGCAGGGTTTTCGGGTTGAGATCGGCGACCCGCACCAGCGGCGTCAGGCCATAGCTCTCCGCCACGCGGATCATGTTTTCCACGGTTTCCGGGTTGATCAGCACGTGTTCCATGTCGATGATCACGAAGTCGAAACCGGCTTCGGCGATCAGTTCGATGGCGGCCGGGGCCGGAATCGAGCTGATCAGCCCGTATACCGGCTGGCCGCTGCCGAGCTTGCCCTTGAGCGTATTGGTCCTCAGCATTATTGCGGCCTGTAGGCATGCAGCGGGTTAGGCACCGAACGGAAGCGCCGCTCGCCGTCACCCAGCAGGCGGCGCTTGGTCAGTTCTTCTACTTCGTAGGTCGGCGCGAACACGTCGAACAGCCCGAAACGGTCACGGTGCTGCGGATGCGCCTGCTGGTAGTCGAGGATCACCTCAGCGGTCATCTGCCAGAACAACGCTTCGTCCAGTTGATACTGCTGACGCAGGAAAATCGCCATTTCCGCCAGGCAGATGAAGAAGAAACAGTCACAGGAGAAATCACGTACTGCGTTCACGTCATCGGTGATGATGAACGAGTTGCGGTTGAGTTTCGCGTGGCTTTCAGGCAACGGCACCAGCTCCGGACGCAGCTCTGGACGCCCCAAATGCGCGGGCGAATAACGCACGCCGTCATGGAAGTCCTTGAGCGCGATGCGCTGCGGCCAGCCCTGTTTGACGATCAGCACGATGTTCTGGCCATGGGACTCCATGCCGATGCCTTCGGCGTAGAGCATGTGAATGATCGGCGGCACGGTGACGCGCAACAGCTGACGGGTCCACTCCTTGAGGCCGTACTGGCTGATCCAGGCGTCTATGAACGGTGCCTGGTCGCCGTCGCTGTAACGATTTTCCACATGGCTCAGGCCGTTGAACGGCACCGCTTGTTCATCGTCCTTGAGGTACTGATGCAGGCTTTCGCGCCAGATCGCACCCAGCGTGCCGTAGGTCTGTGCTGAACGGGACTCGGGCAGGTGACGGTAGTCGTAACTGACCCCCGCCACTTCGCCGAGAATCACGAAGCCCAGCGCTTTGGCGGTGCTGTCGGTGGCAATCAGCTGGTGCAACCAGTCGGTGATGATCGGGCCGTTGAGCACCGTATGCCGCGCCAGAATCCGCGTGCTGGAGGTGTTGGTCATGCTCATCGCCAGCTTGACGTAAGGCCGCTTTGGCTGGCTGGCGTTGGCCAGCGTGCGGATCGATTGCTGCGCCTTGTATTGATCGGCCGAGGTGCCCAGATACACCAGCTCGCCGCTGGCCAGTTCCGGGTAGAAGGTCGACACCGTGACGTTGTCCCACTGCCACGGGTGCACCGGCATCAGCTGATAGTCGTCGATGGATTTGCCTCGTGCAGCAAGGGTGCCGGCAAATTCTTGCCAACGTTGTGCGCCCAGTTCCTCGCGAATGAACGCCTGCACATCCATGCTGCGCGAATGCCCGATCGAAGCACTCGACCTGGCGACCGCCAGCCAGACCACCGCGAAGGGCGTGGCAAACTCCGGCCCGTAGTTGCGGTTGTCGGCCAGGGAAAAGCCGATTCGCGACTTGTAGCACGGGTGGTAGCTATGGGCGTCCATGAAATGCTGCTCCAGCGCATCCACGTCCAGTTGGTGTGCGGGTTTGGCCGCTTGATAACCCTGATTGCGCGCTTGCAGGTCCTTGAGCTGGGTCTGTTCGATTTCTTGAATGAAGCGCGCCAGATGCGGGCTGTCCTTGAACGGCGCGAGCAGTTCGGTCAGCGCCAGATGCAGGTCCGGCGTCGAGCGCTGGCCCGCGCTGTCGAAGCGCTCAAGGCTGGCGTGGTCCAGGCGAATCAACTCGAAGCTGGTGCTGAGCAGGCCGTTGCAGCGGTATTCCACGCCATCACCCAGCGGCACGCTGAAACGGTGTAGATGCTCGCCCAGCGGCTCGCAACGGTAAGGCAGCGCAGCTTCGTACAGCAGGGTTTGCAGCAACTGTCCGATTACCCGGCGCTGTACTTTTTCGTAACCTGTGGTGTCGATATCAGCCAGCCAGTCACCGGTGGCCGTTGTGGGTGAAGCAGCGTGACGTTGCAGCGGTAAAGGGGTCGCCATGTTCATACCTCGAACGAAAAATTATCGGGATTGGACCGCGTCGGGCTGGGCCTCGGCGCGCTCGTCGTTAAGGGGGAAGCGCCACGCACAGGGCAGCGCCAGCAGGATCAGCACGCCGGTGACGATGAACACCTCGCTGATGGCCGACGGCGTGGCGAGCGGTCCTGCGCTATTGAGGCGAAATTCCAGCCAGAGTGAGGCGATGACAATGGCCAGCGACGCGACCAGACGGCGGGAGATGTTGTTCATCGCGGCGCCCTGCGTGACCATCGGTTCGGGCAAGGCATTGAGCCCTGCGGTGGTGACCGGCATGTAGGAAAGCCCTAGGCCCGCGCCGCGCACCATCATCAGTACGAACACCACGCCAATCGACGCATGGGCGCTGAGCATGCCCAGTGCCAGGGTTGAAAAACCGGTCAGCAACAGACCGATGGCGACCACGGTGCGCGGGCCGTGACGGTCCAGCGCCTTGCCGCCCCACTGCCCGAACAGGCTGGCGAACGCAGCGGTGCACAGCAGCGCCAGGCCAGTCCAGATGGGGTTGTAACCGAGCACGGTCTGAACCAGCAGCGGCAACAGCACCAGGCACTCGAACATGCCCACCGATTGCACCACGGCAATGATCACGCTCAAACGGTAACCGCGCAGGTTGAACAGGCGCAGATTGAGCAGCGGCGCTTCACGGCGCAGTTCCACCCGCACAAAAGCGATCAGGCAGGCCACGGCGACCAGCACCATGCCCTGATTGAACGGATCGAGCAGCGCTTGGGCGTGATGCATGCGGCTGATGGCGATCATCAACAGGCCAATGCCCGACGCAATCAGCAGGTAGCCGATCAGGTCGAACGGCTTGCGTTCGGCAGGCTCCGAGTCCGGCAGTACGCCGATGCCCAGCAGCAAGGCCAGCAAGCCGATGGGCACGTTCATGAGGAACAGCGAGCGCCAGCTGAACCACTCCAGCAACAGGCTGCCGCACAGCGGGCCCAGCGCCGGAGCGAGCATTACCGCTGCGCTCCACAACCCGGTCACCCTGCCCCGTTCGTGCTTTTCGTAGACCGAGAAGATGATCGCCAGCGACAGCGGAATCATCAGCCCGCTGGCCACACCCTGCACTACGCGCGCAGTGATCACCAAGGCGATGGAATTGGCCATCGCGCCCAGCAACGAGCCGCCGACGAACAGCGCCACACCCCATAGGTACAGGCGTTTGCGGCCGATCCGCTGACTGAGAAAGCTGGTCAGCGGCATGGTCATGCCCATGCTGGTCATGAAGCCTGCGACGATCCAGGTGGCAAGCAACGGGCCGATCTGAAACGCCTCCATGAACGTCGGCAGCGCCGGGTTGAGCGAACTGTTGCTCAGGCTGACCGTCAGCGTGCCGAGCAGCACGTTGATCACCACCCAACTGCGTGGAACGTTCACACTCATTGGCTGACCCGTTCGCCGTTGCGCACAAAGTGCTGTGGCGGTCTGGGATGGCACAGAAAGTCGGCGTGCGAGATGTTGTAGCCATAGGCGCCCGCCATCGGCAGGACCAGCAGGTCGCCAATGTTCACGCCGCTGAAGGGCTGGCGACGGCTCAGCACGTCTTTGGGCGTACACAACTGGCCGACAACGGTGTACGCCTGTTCAGACGACGCAGCGGTCGGTGGCACGCTCGGCAAGTGGATAACCGGATGATCATGGCTCTGCGCAACCGGCAGGCGGAACTGGTGCGTACCGCCCCGGCAGACCAGAAAATGCTCACCGTGACTGGTTTTGCGGTCCAGCACCTCGATCACGTAATAGCCGCAATACGCACTGATGAAGCGTCCCGGCTCGAAACGCAGGATCGGCGCGTCAGGCTGCTCGCCCAAGCGTTTTTCCAGGTAGCGACACAGGCGCTGCCAGTCGAATTGTTGGCTGTTCAGGTAATCGACGCCAATGCCGCCGCCGACGTTGAAATGAGTCAGTTGCTCGGGGTGACGCGCCAGCGCTTTCCATGCCTGCCAGCGTTGCAGGTAGAAATCCAGCAGCTGCTCGTGGCGCTCGACCGACATCTGGTGTGACATGGCGTGTACATGGAACCCCTTGAGCGTCAGGTGCGTGGCGCTGTCCACAAGGCGCACGGCTTCGGCCAGATCCGCTTCGTCGATGCCGAACGGGGTCGCGGTCCCGGCCATCGCCAGCCTGCTCGATTGTGCTGCCGGTAGCTGTGGATTGATGCGGATGAACACCGGCTGCACGCGCCCTGTTTGTTCAGCCAGATGCTGCAGACGCTGGATCTCGTTGAGGCTTTCCAGGTGAACGGCTTCGACCTTGTTGAGCAGCGCCGAGCGCAGGTCCGAGTCGAGTTTGCCGGGGCCGGAAAACACGTAGGGCTTGCGCGTCGGGCAGGCCATGACCCGCTCGATCTCGCCGCCTGAGGAAATTTCGAAACCGCTGACCAGAGGGGCCAGGGTCTCAAGCATCAACGCTTCGCTGTTGGCCTTGATTGCGTAATACAGCTCCACGCCAGCCGGTAGCGCCGCCATGACTTCGCTGACATGCTGCTGCAGTGCGTCCAGGTCGTAGATGAACGCTGCCAGCGGGTCGCGTTCGAGCGCGCGGGCCTCGTGGATGGCGCCCAGTACGGTTTCAGGCAGCTTATGCATAACGAGCCTCCGTGCTCCACGGGGACGCCAGGCGTACATAATTGGCCTCACGGTCGGCCTTGGCGGCCAGACGCACCTTGAGGTTGGTCTTGCAGGCAATCGACTGGCCGGCAATCAGTGCGTCCAGCTCCGGCGCAGGCAGCACCAGTTCGTCGCGGATACGCTGCAACTGCTGCTCGACCTTTTGCCACATCAACGGTGCCAGATGCGGCCGCTCCCAGCTCAGGGCCAGCACAGCTTCGGACAGGTTGTTGATCAGCAGGCAATAGGTGATGCGGTTCCAGCCTTGCTCGCGGGTGTAGAGCAACGACTGGCGAATGCGCGGGTGCAGGCCGACCTGAATCGCCTTGATGCCCAGCTCTTCGGTCAGCTTGACGCCTTCGAAGTCGCGCAACAGCAACTGCTGCGGCTGGCCGTTATCGTGAATCAGCACGGCGTTCTGCAGGTGTGGCTCCATCACCACGCCATGATTGAAGAACAACGCCATGACCGGACGCAGCAGCAGTGCCTGATACGCGTCGAACCAGCTCAGCAGGTGTTCGTCTTCAAGCTCGCCGCCGTTGAAGCGCTCGAGGAAGTCATGCACCAGCGGCCGGGAACGCAAATCGCGCGCAAACAGCGTGCCTGCCATCACACTGGAATCAGCGCCGGAACGACGGCAGAAGTTCTCGCGCAGAATGGCGCCGGTCTGCTCGCGGAACCAGTGGCCGTCGCTCTCGCTGGCGCCTTTGGGCGCCCAGCTCATGGAGCCGGGTTCAGCCACAGTGGACAGCCCGCCCAGGGTTTGTGGGCGTGTCTGCTGCAAGCGTTGAAACAACTCGTCGATGATCAGCGTGCTTTCCAGCTCGTACCAGGCGTTTTTCCTGACGCAGTTGGTAATGCGCACATTCAGCGAGCCCTTGATGAAATAGTCGTGGCCCTCGATGTACCAGGTGCGCATTGAGGCTGTCGGGCTGGCCAGCGGGCCGCTGGTGCCCAGGTCGGCGATCTCGCCCAGTTCGATGAGCCGCTGCACGCGACGATCCTGCATGAACAGTTGCGCCTGCACCGGATGCATGCAGACCAGTGCGTGGTCCGGGCGAGCCCGTGACTGGTCGGCGAAGCCGGCCATGACCTGCGCTTCGCTCAAGCCATTGGCGGTAATGCGCAGCCCGTCCAGCGGCACTTCAAACAGGTGCAGCGCGGTCTGCGCCTGAAACTCCGGCGCATAGGTTTCCTGAGCCAGATGCGCAGGCCACAGACGCGCCTTGGGGGCCGGATGATTGGGATGGCCGAACCACAAACCCTGTTCGCTGGCCAGATAGCCGCTCAGCGGCGCCGGGTGCTGGCCAGTCATGTTGTGCGCCACGATGGCAGCGGTCAGGTGCTGGCTTTGCAGAACCTGATCCAGCAGTTCGTCGTTGCTGGCGCGGGTCATGTGCTCACACGCCGTCAGCAACTGCTGGGCAAATTCGGCAAAAGCCAGGCAGCGCCAGGTGCTGTTGCCGTTGCGTGCGTAAACATCGGACAGGTAGCGATGGCTGCCCAGACGGTCGCGGCGGTCCACCAGCACGAAAAACTGCTGCTGGTTGGGCAGGCTGATGGTCAGCGGGATGCCCTTCCATTGGCCGCCGTCCACGAAACTGCCAGGGGCAATACCCTGCATGCCTTCGGGCCAGGTGTAATGCAGGCAGTTCTCGGGCAGTGCGAACTCTTTGATCAGGCAGTTGAGTAACGCACGAGTGGTTGCCAGCTCGCTCACCATGTTTGATAAAACGGTGCGGTCGGTATTAGTCATGTCTGCTCCACAATCGCTTTACGCTGACTGTTTAAGTGACGCCGTACTTGAAGGGCATCGCAACTTGGGTGACGCTGCAACAACGGATGAGGCATCGATTGCCGCACAATAACGCTACAGTCGGTACAGGCTTGCACATCGGCAGGATGCCGTTGACGGTCAATTTAATAAGCGCAATGAACGCGCAGCGTTATTTACGCACTTGAGACAGCGCACCTTTCAGGGCTTCTTCAAAACGCTGGATAACCAGTTGGCATTGTTCTTCGGTAATGATCAGCGGCGGCAAGAGCCGGATCACATTGCCATTTCGGCCGCCGCGCTCAAGCAACAGGCCCTGTTTGAAACAGTGCTGTTGAATGGCCACCGCCAGTTCCGGGTCCATCGGGAAGCTGCCAAGACGGTCCGCCGGTTGGCGCTCATCGACAATCTCGATGCCCAGCATCAACCCGCGCCCACGCACCTGGCCCATGGCCGGGTAACGCTGCTGCAAGAGACCGAGCTGTTCCCTGAGCCATTGCCCGCGCTTGGCAGCCTGGGCGGGCAGGTTCTGGCGTTGCAGCACCTCAAGGGTGGCAAGACCTGTTGCCATCGCCATCTGATTGCCACGGAAGGTGCCGGCGTGATTGCCCGGCGACCAGGCGTCGAACTCGCGTTTGAAGCCGAGGACCGCCAGTGGCAAGCCGCCACCGACCGCCTTGGACATCACAATAACGTCGGGTTCGATGCCGGCGTGCTCGAAGGCAAACATCTTGCCGGTGCGGCCAAAACCGGCCTGCACTTCATCGAGAATCAGCAGGATGCCGTGTTTGCGGGTCACTTCGCGAATCTGCTGCAACCACGCAGCCGGCGCAGGATTGACACCGCCCTCGCCCTGCACGGCCTCGAGGATCACCGCCGCTGGCAGCGACACGCCGCTTTCGACGTCTTCGATGAACTGCGTGAAGTAGTAACTCAGCGCCTCGGCCCCTGCCTCGCCGCCAATGCCCAGCGGGCAACGGTATTCATGCGGGTACGGCAGGAACTGCACGCCAGGCATCAGGTTGGCGACGGCATTTTTCGGCGCGGTGTTGCCGGTCAGCGCCAGGGCGCCGTGGGTCATGCCGTGGTAAGCGCCGGAAAAGCTGATGATGTTATGGCGACCGGTGGCAGTCTTGGCCAGCTTGATGGCGGCTTCGACCGCATCGGCACCGGACGGGCCGCAGAACTGCAGGCAGTAATCGCGCCCTTGCCCTGGCAACAGGCCAAGCAGGGTTTCACTGAAGGCGTCCTTGACCGCGGTGGTCAGGTCCAGCGTGTGCATCGGCATTCCCGAGGTCAGGAAGCTGTCGAGGCTGGCCATGATTGCTTCATGGTTGTGCCCCAATGCCAACGTTCCCGCCCCGGCCAGGCAATCGAGGTAGGTGGTGCCTTCTACATCGGTTACCCATACGCCGTGCGCCTTGGCAATAGCCAGTGGCAACTTGCGCGGGTAACTTCTTACATTGGATTCAAACTTGCTTTGCCTGTCCAGATAATTGGCATTGGTTTTCTGGGACGTAGTAGAGTGCAATAAGCCATCATTCAACATCTGTTAACCCTCGCTAAATTCTGGATGCAAATTATTATCATTTCCTGAAAAGTGCAACCCGTTGTTTCGAAAAATAAGATGAAATTTAAATGAAGGTAATGTCTTCTTTTTTATAAATAACCAGGCACGCGAACATACCGCTGTTCAGGTCGGTATTGTTTAACTTGACAGCATCAATGTGGATGCTTTTTATGAATATTCAAGCTATTGAAAGAGGCCATTGGAATAACGGCCGCTTTGCAACAGTGAATTAATTGATCAGCTTATAACGCAATTTGATTATCGCTCATCAATACCGGCCCTTCCCTGGGCCGCTGGTTTGACTCAGAAACCGATGGTTGCCGAAAGCAGGTAGGTTCTCGGCGTTGACAGGGTCAGACCTGGCTCGCTGTCATCCGACGCTCCGGCCGAACTCCAATAGTACTTGTTCATCACGTTTTCGACGTTGGCCCGCAGCGTGATGTCCTTCTGATCGACCTTGAACGCATATCGCGCGCCCACGTCGAACCGTTCGGAGGAATCAATGCTTTTGCTGTTGGCCTGGTCCAGGTACTGCGAACTGGTATAAATACCGCGCCCGGTCAGGGTCAGGCCGTTGACGCCTGGCACATCCCATTCTGCGCCCAGGTTGACGTTGTACTCGGGAGTGGCCGGTGCGCGGTTGCCATCGAACGTGCCGTTGACGGCGTTGGTCAGCTCGCTGTCGATGTACATCACCCCGCCCAGCAGGCGGAAGCCCTGAACAGGTTCGCCGAACATGGTCAACTCGACACCGTCGTTGCGGCGCTTGCCATTCGGGCCAAAGACCCGCGATGCGGTATTGGTCTCGTACGCAGGCTGCTTGATACGGAACACCGCAGCGGTAAAGGCGAACGACCCCAGGTCATACTTGGCCCCGACCTCGACCTGACGGCTGACGAACGGCGGGAATATCTGGTCCTCGTTAATCGAAGTCGACGGCGCGATCTTGCCCTGGCTCAGGCCTTCCATGTAGTTGGCGTACACCGAGAAATCGTCGGTCACCTTGTACAGAATGCCGCCGGATGGCGAGATTTTTTCCTCGTCGTAAGCGGTGTCGCCTTTGACATCATCGGTCCAGTCATCGACCTTGACCCGCTGCCAGCGTGCGCCCAGTGTCAGCAGCAGGCGGTCATCGAAGAACCCCAGGGTGTCAGACAGCGCCAGGGCGGTGAAGCGGTTTTCGGTGTAGACCTTGGCGTCCTGACGGGTCGGGTTGCTGGGTGTCGGCGTATCGACCGGGTTGAACAGGTTGCTCGGCGCTGCCGCATAGCGCGCGCCGCCGTTTTCGAAGTCCATGTAGAACGAGCTGGCGGCCAGATTGACTTCGTGGCTCACCGGCCCGGTATTGAACCAGTTGCGCACCCCGAAGGTGGCCGTACGGACATTTTCGTCACGGGTGAAGTCACGCGGCAGGACGCTGAAGTCACCTGCATTGTTGGTCACTGATACTGCATGGCGAAGAAACTCGTGGTTACTTTTACGCACGCCGACGCCGCCGTACAGCATCACCGAGTCGCTGACGTCGTACTCGGCGTTGACCGCGCCGAAGGTGTCCCGGGTGCGGGCTTTGCTCCAGGACTGCGCGTAGTTGTCGCGCACCTTGTTGGCGTTGGGCACTATTGCGTTTGCACCAATCTGCACGCGCTCCTGCGGGGCGTCGGTGTCGCGTTCGGTGTGACCGATGTCGGTAGACAGACGCAAGCGCTCACCACGGAAATCCAGACCCAGCACAGCCATGTCACGATCAACGCTCTGGTGATCCCATTCGGTGTCGCCAGACTGCTTCACGCCGTTGAAACGAATGCCGAACTTGTCGTCTTCACCGAAGCGCCGGCCGATATCAATGGCGGCACCCGCCTGCCCCTTGGAGGCATAGCTGGTGGTGAGTTCGGTAATGGGTTTGTCGGTTGCGCGCTTGGGCACCACGTTGATGCCACCGCCAACACTGCCGCGTGGCGAAATGCCGTTGATCAACTGGCTCGGTCCTTTGAGGATGTCGACCCGTTCGGCCATTTCCATGTCGATCGTGTAGGTGGGCAGGATGCCATACAGGCCGTTGTAGGAAACGTCACTGTTGAACAGGCTGAAACCGCGAATGGTGAACTGTTCGTACCGGCCGCCTGCCGGGTTGGTGGCCCGCACTGAAGGGTCGCTGGCAACCAGATCACCCAATGTGCGTGCTTGCTGGTTCTTCACCGCGTCCTTGGTGTAGGTGGTCATGCTGAACGGCGTTTCCATGAAGTCCCGCGAGCCCAGCAGGCCCTGCGAACCCTTGCGTGCCACCTGACCGCCGGCATATTCCTGGCCGTCGGTAGAACCGCTGTCACCCACAATGGAGGTGGGCGCGAGTTGCAGGCCAGCGCCTTGCGGGGCCGGGACCAGTGTGTAGGCCTGCTCCCCGACGGGCACCAATTGCAGGCCAGATCCTTGCAGCAGGCGTGCAAAACCTTCCTCAACCGCAAAGTCGCCGTTCAAACCGGCACTGTTACGACCGTTCACCAATGCAGGGTCTACCGACAGGTTAACGCCAGCCTGACCTGCAAAGCGGGTCAGCGCGGCGCTCAAGCTACCGGCTGGCACTTCGTAGGCACGTTTGCCCGAGGTTTCGGCCCAACTGGTAGAAGCAAAAAAAGGGCTGGAACTCAATGTCAGCAACAGGCTGAACTGCAACAGCGGACGCAAACGGTAGGGAGACACTGCGGGCATGGTAAGGAAGCTCTCGTATTTTGTTCACTTACCTGAAATGACAAGCGAGACAAAAAAAAGGGACAGGCTTCACGCGTTATTTTTTACAGCGCTGTTTTTTCGAGGGGTCAGCGTGACCCAGTAGCGGGTACGCATCTGCACTTCGACCGGCAGGCTGGCAGCCAGCAGCGAGAGTACGCGGTCGGTGTTGTCGATCTGGAAACTGCCGGTCACCCGCAAGGTTTCCAGCGCTGGCTCCCAGCGCAGCAGGCCCGGGCGATAGCGGCCAAGTTCACGCAGAAAGTCGCCCAATGGCTGGTTCTGCGCCGTCAACACGCCGTCG
The DNA here is from genome assembly GCF_000444135.1 of Pseudomonas avellanae BPIC 631. Taxonomy (GTDB): domain Bacteria; phylum Pseudomonadota; class Gammaproteobacteria; order Pseudomonadales; family Pseudomonadaceae; genus Aquipseudomonas; species Aquipseudomonas avellanae. The sequence goes on along the minus strand of NZ_ATDK01000247.1, from coordinate 9,106 downwards.
CGCCAGCCGGGCAACAGCGCGTCGAAGGCCCTGACAGGCCCTGCTCCGCTTTGCTGCAGGCTGATCTGCTGTAGCGCTTTGAGGGTCAGTTCAGGCCCTTGCGAGGGCTGAATCCGCACCGCACCGCTGACCACTGAAACCCGGCATTCGGTTTCATTGAGGCGCACGCATACTTCGCTTTGACTGACGAGGATGCGGCCATACGGCCCGTCGATGGTCAAGGGCGCACGGCCCGGCACTTTAAGTGCGATCTCCCCGCGCACCAGCGTAATCAGCCGGGCACCGAGGTCGACATTCACGGCAGTGTCGGTGTTTAACTGTAGGGTGCTGCCGTCGGCCAGCGAAACACGCGTGTGCTCGCCAATCGAGGTGTGCAGGTCGGCACGCCAGACATCCAGCGGCAACTGCCGCCCCAGCAACCAGACCGCCGGCACCAGCGTCACCGCACCCAGGGCACGTTTGATCGCTGTGCGCCGCGCCTTGTCGGGGCGGTCCAGGGTGGCCATGGCCAGGTGAGTGGGCAGGCCGAAGAAGCGCTGCTGCAGTTGTTGCGCCTTTTGCCAGGCCCGCTCGTTGCTGGCGGAGCTGTCGCGCCAGTGCTGGAGCATGGCGTGATCTTCCTCGCTGGCCCCGCCGGATTCCAGCAGGGCCAGCCATTGGGCTGCCCGGCGTACGACCTCGCGTTCTTCGCTCGAAGGTGCCGAGCGAATCACCAGTCCACCAGCAGGCAGTGCTCGTAGGCTTGCGCCATGTAGCGTTTGACGGTGCGTTCGGACACTTCCAGGCGCTCGGCGATGTCGCGATACCCCAGCCCTTCGAGCTGACTCCAGAGAAATGCGCGGCGTACTGCTGGCGACAGGCCGTCGAGCAACTCGTCCAGTGCCTGCAGGGTTTCGAGCAGCAGCCAGCGCTGCTCGGGCGACGGCACACTGTCTTCAGGCAACTGCGCCAGCGCTTCCAGGTAAGCCTGCTCAAGACTGCGGCGGGTGTAGAAGTTGCTGAGCAGGCGTTTGCCCACGGTCAGCAAATACGCGCGCGGCTCCTGCATGTCGGCAATCTGCTGCGAGCTGGACAACACGCGCAGAAACGTATCCTGGCTAAGGTCCGCAGCATCCCAGGCATTGCCCATGCGCCTACGCAGCCAGCTTTCGAGCCAGCCGTGATGATCACGGTAGAGAGCATGTAGGGTTTGCTGAGGTAGCGTCGCTGCGTCAATCATGACAAGAGCCTTGAGCGATGGGTGCGCCAAATGAGACTGATTCTAATTAGTGTTATATCCCGAGTCCACGCTCTTTTTTTATAAAACGCCCATTGCCATTGCTTAAAACAGGCGTCATTGAGCCGCAACGCATTGATTTGCGGCGCGTGTGGAGGATCTGTCGAGTCGACAAAATGAGTACACCCACGCTGAGATTTGTGCCAATGACGTTTCATTCATGACACAAACGGGTGATCAGGACAGCGCAAGCTGCTGCTGACGGACCTGCAACTCGGTCATCGGGCTGCGACCGGCCAGCATCCATGCATGCCGACCATCGCTCCAGTGAACCACGTTCAGGCCATGACGCACTTCTTGCGCCGGGGGGCTGGCGGGCTGTGACGATTTTACAAAACACAGCGCCAATGGCTGTTGCCGATCGTCCAGGTAAACCAGTTGGGCAATCAGGTCATTGTCATACCGCAAGACCTGCGCCCGGCGCAGGCTGGCACCCTCGATACCGACCCGCTCAGGTGTCAAGGCAACGCCCAGTTGCTCGCCGACCCGGGCCAGTTGCTCCGTCTGACGAGGTGACCCTTCTTCCAGGCCGTCCAGCGTCTGCGCGGTGTAAAGCGCCATGTACTGGGCCACCGAGCCGCGCCAGTTGCCTTCGTCTACCCAGCGCGAGGCTTGCCAGCCCCGCCAGACACGATCCCCCAGCACCCCGGCAACCAGACACGCCGCCGCCCCGGCCAGCAGGCGTCGGCGTGACCATTGCGAGCTTGGCGGCCTGACCGCCTCGGGCGCTGGCAATGCGCCAAGCATCGCCTGCAGGTGCGCGGTAGGCGCAGCATCCAGCAGCGGCGCAAAGCCCTCGGGTAAGCCTGCGCAGCCCTGCTCGAGAAAAGCCAGCCGCTCGGCAATGGCCGGTTCGCGCTCACGCAGTGCCTCGATGCGCGCAGCATCAGCGGCGCTCAATTCGCCGTCGAGAAAAGCCACCAGCGTCAGGTCGGACGGGATTTCGAAGGGTGAATGCGGGCTCATCGTTGACCACCTGACTGCTGTGTCGCGGGATTCATGGTTTGCGCCAGACGGATTCGAGCCGCCGCCAGACGGCTCATCACAGTGCCCATGGGGATTTGCTGAATGTCCGAGATTTCCCGGTAGCTGAGGCCTTCTACATACGCCAGAAAAACGCTTTCGCGCAGCGCTTCGGGCAAATCCTGCACCCGGCGCATCACCTGACTGGCGAGAATCTGGCTTTCGACGGCCTGGCTTTCATCGGTAGACGAAAGGTCGTCGCTGTCGACAAACCCCTGGCCCTTGCGAACCTGCTGCGAACGAACTTCGTTGAGCCAGATGGAATGCAGGATCGAAAACAGCCAGCGATCCAGTCGAGTGCCGGGTTGATAATGCCCTGCCCGTTCCAGCGCGCGTACGCAGGTGGCCTGCACCAGATCGTCTGCTACGTGCCGTTGTCGCGACAACACCCAGCCATAGCGCCAAAGCCTGGTCAGGCAGGGGCTCAAACCCTGCCGTACAGTGTCGATGCTATAGGGTTCAGGAGGCTCGGTCGGCACGAATGAAAATCCTCGGGGGCAGGTCAGTTTTCGCCGGGCATGCAGAATATGCCACTCCGGGCAAAACTATCGGTTTTCGGGAAACATGCGCAGCAAGACGCCGTCCTTGAGCCACCAGTGATGCACCAGCGCCACGCAGGCGTGCAGCCCGGAAAGAATGATCAGCGCCCAGGCGACATTTTCATGCAGGCCACCCAGCGTGTGTTTGCAGTCCGGGTTCGGTGCCATGAGCGCCGGCACTGCAAACAGCCCGAAAAAATCGAAAGATTCACCCTGAGCCCAGCGGAACATGAAGCCCAACACGATCTGAGCCAGCAGCAGCGCGTACAGCAAACCGTGCCCGGCTTTTGCGGCGAGGCCGGCCATGCCCTGGTGACTGGCCAGACGGCGGCCACGGGTCAGACGCCAGAGCAGGCGGCCGACGATTGCGGCGGTGAGCAGAATGCCCAAAGAGATATGCAGGCCCTGAAGGTTGTGCCGAAGAGGCGTGCCTTTGGCCAGAAACGACCAGATTTGTGCAGTGGCGAACAACGTGACGACCAGTACTGCGGTCGCCCAGTGAAAGAACATGGTCGCCAGGTCATAGCGCGGGCCGTTGCTGGCAGAGGGTTGGATGGCGTTCATCAGGTGTTTCTCTCGACTGGACTGGATAAGAACTATCAGTGAACACCTGAGCATCGGACTTTATTCGCACTGCCTGAAAATAATGATGCCTTGGCGAAACACCCTCACGTGCCCCCGGCCAATTCGCCAAGCGCGGCACGATCCAGATGCCGTTCCACCCTGTCCTGATTGATCAACAGCGCCCTGTCGCACAGATGGGCAACCGTGTTCATGTCATGGCTGACCAGAATCATGGTCATGCCGGTATCGCGGCGCAGTACTTGCAAAAGGTTGAGTATTTCCGCTTGAACGGTCATGTCCAGCGCCGAAGTGGGTTCATCCAGCAGGAGCAATTTGGGGTTCAATTGCAGCGCACGGACAATAGCGACCCGCTGGCGCTGGCCGCCGGACAACTGATGCGGGTAGCGGTCAAGAATGCTGCCCGGCAAGCCCACTTGCTCTACAGAAGCAATCAGGCTGGCTTCGTCGAAAGGCAGGCCGTTGATTTGCCGTGGCTCACGCAGGCTGCGACGAATCCGGTGCAGTGGATGCAATGAAGCATAAGGGTCCTGGAACACCATCTGCACTTGCTGGCGCAACGCCCCGGTGAACGCTTTCTGCGCGTTGAGCGGCTGGCCCAACACCTGCACCTCGCCCTGCCAGTCACGCTGGAGCCCGGCGAGCACCCGCAACAGGGTTGATTTACCCGAGCCAGAACCGCCGATCAGGCCGAAGCACTCGCCAGCCTTGATCTGCAATCCGTCCATTTCCAGCGCATTGAAATGGCTTAGCCCGCGTTTGAACGTGACCGTCAAGCGGTTGATATCCACCGCGCTCATGGCAGCTCCTCGATCAGGTTGCGGTCCAGAGTGGGCAGCGAGTGGCCATAGGTGCGCGCCGATGGCTGACAGCTCCACAAGGTTCTGGTGTACAGATTGCTGGCGGTGGCCAGTTCGGCTGCGTGGCAGCGGTCGACGATTTGGCCCCGGTACATCACCAGTGCGCGGTCGCAATAACGCGCCACCAGCGGCAAATCATGGCTGATCAGCAGCAAGCCCATGTTGCGTTGCTCAACCAGCCCCAGAATCAGCTCCAGAATCTGATCACGCAGGCCGCTGTCGATTGCCGACGTGGGTTCGTCGGCAATCAACAAGCGCGGATCATTGATCAGCATGGCTGCCAGCATGACCCGTTGCCCCATGCCTCCCGACAGTTCGTGGGGGTAGCTGTGGTAAAGCGCCAGCGGGTTGGGCAGACCCACCGCTTCCAGCATGTCGAGCACTTTCTCGCGACGCTCGCGGCGTCCCAGCCGGGTGTGCAACACCAGCGCTTCTTCAACCTGCGTGCCGACCTTGAGCACCGGGTTGAGCGAATACTTCGGGTCCTGCAGCACCAGCGACAAACGAGTGCCGCGCAGGCTCTGCCATTGCTTTGCGGTCAAACTACGCAAGTCATCGCCTGCCAGGCTCATCTGCTCGGCAGTCACCTGACCCGGGCTTGCCACAAGGCCCAGCAGCGCACGTGCGGTGAGTGACTTGCCGGAGCCGGACTCGCCCACCAGCGCCACCTTTTCCGTGCCCACGCTGAAGTCGATGCCCTTGACCACCTCGATCAGTTCCGAACCTGGGCCTGGAAAACCGATCCGCAAACCTTTTACATTCAACAGCGGTTGTTCATCAGCCATGACGGGGGTCCAGTACATCGCGCAGACCGTCGCCCAGCAGATTGAAAGACAGGCTCGTCAGCAATATCGCGATACCCGGCGCAGCGGCGACCCACCACTGATCGAAGATGACCCGGCTGCCATCGGCGACCATCGAGCCCCACTCAGCGGTCGGCGGTTCGACGCCCAGGCCGAGAAACCCGAGGCCGGCAGCGGCCAGAATGATGCCGCCCAGGTTCAGCGCCACACGCACAATGACTGACGGCAGGCACAGCGGTAGCACGTGGCCAATCAGCAGGCGCATGCCGCGTATGCCTTGCAGGTGCGCCGCAGCCAGATAATCACTGTTACGCAGCACGCTGGTTTCCGCACGGGCCTGCCGTGCGTACGCAGGCCATGCGGTCAAAGACAGGGCCAGCGCGCCATTGAGCAGGCCTGGGCCGAGAATCGCCACGAACGCCAGGGCCATGACCAACTGCGGAAAGGCCATGATCACATCGGTCAGGCGCATCAGGATTCGCTCCGCCCAACCGCCGTAAAAACCGGCAGTCACCCCAATCAGCACACCGATGGGCAAGGTCAGCAGCAATACCAGAGACACCAGCAGCAAGGTTGGCCGTGTGCCATACAGCAACCGGGTAAACAGATCCCGACCAAACGCATCGGTGCCCAGCCAGTGAGCTGCCGACGGTGGCAGCAAACGCTCCTGAATGTTTTGCGCATTCGGATCAAAACCGCTCAGCAACGGCGCAAACAACGCCACCAGCAGCAATACGCCAATGATCGACGCGCCTGCCAGCAATGCAGGTGAGCGACGCCACCCGCTGCGCGCCAGAACGCTGTCGAACGCGATGGAAACACTCATGACACACTCCGCGTACGTGGATCGATCATGCCTGCCAGGACATCGGCTATCCCGTTGATCACCACAAAGCACAGGCCAATCAGCAGCGTGCTGCCGAGAATGGCGGGCACGTCACCGGCAAACAACGCGGTGGTCAGATAGCGGCCGATACCGGGCCAGGCAAAGACTGTTTCGGTAAGAATGGAACCTTCCAGCAGGGCGGCATAAGACAGCGCAACGACGATGACCAGTGTTCCGGCGACATTCGGCAAGACATGACGCAACAACACGCGACCGCGCCCGGCACCTTTGGCCAGCGCAGTCACCACGTACTCTTTGCCCATCTCGCCCAGCAATGCAGAGCGTGTCATCCGGCAAATGCCGGCCATGGAATAAAACGCCAGCACCAGAACCGGCAGGACCAGATGGCCAAACGCATTGGCCAGCGCGCCCGAGTCGCCGGAGCGCCAGGTGTCCCACAGCATCAAGCCGCTGGGAAATTCCAGGGTATACAGATACACATCGTCCAGCCGCCCGGGGCCGCCCGCCCATTGCAGCCTGGCGTAGAACAACAGCAGCATCAGCAAACCGAGCCAGAATATCGGCACCGAATAACCGACCAGCGAAAACAGCCTGACCAGACCATCGACCCAGCCACCCGGTCGCCCCGCCGCCAGCAACCCGAGTGACAAACCCAAGCTGCTGCCGAGCAGAATCGCCAGTGTGGCAAGCTCAAGCGTGGCAGGCAGCGCACGGCTCAACCCTTCCAGCACGGGCTGCCCGGACGTAATGGAAACACCCAGATCGCCCTGTCGCAGGTTGTTCAGGTAATGACCAAAGCGCGACGGCCACGGCTGATCAAGCCCCAGATCGCTGCGTACCTGAGCCAGCGACGACTCGCTGGCGTGGTCCCCGGCAATCCGCAGCGCCGGATCGACCGGCGACAAGGTGGTCAGCAGGAACGTGAACAACAGCAAGCCGAACAGCGTGACCGCCAGCGACAACACCCCGCTGACGGCCACTTTCATTCTGCGTGACGCCCCTGCCCTCACTTGCTTTTGCTCACCTGATCGAAATACGGCAGAGAAACAGTGATGTTCTGCAGCACGCCTTCTACGCCGTCATGCACCGCCACCTGATTCTGACCTTGTAATGCCACGACAAAGGGCGAGCTTTCCTGCACGGTTTTTTGCAAATGGGTATACAGGGCAACACGTTTTTGCGGGTCACCTTCGGCTGCAGCGGCGCGGGTTTCCTGGCTCAGTTGCGGGATATCCCACTGAGTACGCCAGGCAATGGTTTTCGGCCCGTTGGCGACGTTATACGTGAAGGCGCTGGCGTTGGAGTGAGGGTCCAGATAATCCATCCCCCAGTAGGTGAAGATCAGCTGAAAGTCACGGGCGCGCATTTTCGCCAGCACCTCGCTTTCCACCAGCGGACGCACTGAAATCTCTATGCCGGCCTTCGCAAAACTGGCTTGCAGCGCCTGAGCGATGTCGGTGTAAGGAGGCTGATTGAACACATTGAGTTCGATTTTCGTGCCTTCGGCGATACCGCCGGCCTTCAAGGCCGCTTTGGCCTTATCGACGTCCAGCTTGAACGGCTTGTCGCTCAATGAGCCTGAAACACCGGCCGGAAGAAACGCTTGATGAACGCTGTACTGGTTTTTCAACAGGTCTTTGGAGAGGCCTTGGTAATCAACCAGCCAACGGGCCGCCTCCCAGAACGCCGGGTTCTTCAGTGCCGGCACCTGCGTGTTGCCACTGTTGATGGCCAGGTAATAAATCATTGATGACGGGAAGCGTTGCACGCTGACGCCCTTCTGCTTCTCCAGCGCACTGAACTGGTCTGCGCCCAGATCAAACGCCAGGTCTGCATCGCCCTGCACCACCAGCAGACGTCGGGTCGCCGGGTCAGTGACATTCTTGAGAATCACCGTCTTCAACTTGGGGGCTTTGGCTGCATGAGGGTTGGCCTGAAGCACCAGAGCCTCGTGCGGCACGTAAGTGCGCAGCGCGTAAGAACCTGTGCCCGCCGAATGGTTTTTCAGCCAGCCGTTCCCCAGGTCGCCGCCTTGCGCATGTTTGCCGACCTCTACCCCGTCAACAATGAAACCCACCGGCGTCGCGGACAGAATGCTCAAGGCAAAGGAACTGCCTACCGCCGCTGGCCAGGAAATCTTCACGTGCGTGTCATCCACGCGGGTCAGGAAACTGTCGACGTTTTCTGCCGTCCAGCCCAACTCACCGAGGATGAAAGCCGGGGATTTGTTCAGTTTGACCACGCGGCTCAACGAGTAAATGACGTCGTCGGGACGGACCCCGTTGCCCGAGGCAAATTTGGCCCCGTTACGCAGTTCGAATACCAGGCTCTTGTCGTCATCACCCGCCTTCCAGCTGGATGCCAACGCAGGGACCAGGACAGAGGGGTTCTGCCGATCCGGTTCAAGCAGGCGCTGGTAGATATTGGCCAGGGTATTGGTCGCGGTAATTTCAAAACTTTCGGCAGGATCGAGGCTGGCAATGTCATCGATCGAACGCGCCACCACCAGCGTATCCGGGGGCGTCGCTGCCCAGGCTGAACCGCTGAGTGTGATTGCAATTGCCAGAGCCGTCAGTCGCCGCATCGTGAATTCCCTTATGAGCTTGAGTTATGGGAAGCGACGATATATCGCATTTGCGAATATAAAAAAGACTGTTTCGTCATTAACTTAGAACGTTTTTGGGGGGGATTGTGGGATTGCATAAGGCAGGCGACGGAGGTGAATAAGGCACTTTTGCCGGGGAATGCAGCGTCGTTGCGGCTTGGGGAGGAATGCGCAAGAGTTTGCGCAATCAACGCTCACGCTAGATCGCCCAAGCGCTTGCGAGCCTCGTTTCACGGCGTGTTGAGGCGTTACGCAACATCGCGTAAACGCACGCAGAATCTTGCGCAGGTTTTAGTGGTTTTCGACTGAGAAAAAATTGTCTCGCTCTTATTTTTCATCAAGTGATTGATTTATATAGATAAATAATACTTGGCATTGTTCTTGTTATCTCTCACGTCATTCAGCGGGCGCAACTGCCCGCTTTTGCGGAGATATTTCGGCATGCTCGCGTCGGCCAACCAGTCCCGTTTCAGCCTGAGCCTTGACGGCATCGATCACCGATGCCAGAACAAGGAATTCGCACAATGACCGCCGGCAGGCTGAGCGATGGTCCTTCCTGCGAAATGGACAA